>JAYWCR010000287.1:0-3149 GCA_043780395.1 Sphingobacteriales bacterium | reverse complement strand
CCGTTAAATGAATATTTATCGCCGGCTTTTTTACCTTCGATCACTGCATAGATCGGTGCGGCAGCAGAGATGCCTGTAAAATCGTATTCTGCAGACTTGAACATGCGTGCAATGGCGATTAACAGGTTCCGCTGGTTGGTAATGACCACTGCTCCAGGTTCTACCTTCTTTACCAGGGAGCCGGTATTCAGTGAATCAAGCAGGGAAAGTTCCTGATACAACTGAGTTCTGCGTTTTTCACGGTCTTTGCGGTCGTTCATCATTTCCTCGTCATTAGATTCAAGACGGTCGCTCATTCCAATGGCACTGTCATCACTGGCGCTTTCTTTAAGCATTTTCATTTCGTCTTCAAGAATGCGGATTGAATCAAGAAGATTTTGGCGGCATGCTTCAAATATTTGCTTTTTTGTCCCGGTGGAATACATAATAGTTATTAATATTAATTTAAAAGATTTATGACTAGCAACATAAACCGGGCCTCAAAGTTTATCCCTAAGACCTAATTTTTACTTTCACTATCAGACCACCATGAATTCACCGAAATACCCCGACTCTGAAGAACAAAGAATTGAGAATAACCGCATCAATAAGCCTGGTATTGAAACATGGGGGCCCTATCTGAGTGAACGGCAATGGGGAACGGTCAGAGAAGATTATAGCAGCGACGGAAATGCCTGGGATTATTTTCCGCATGACCATGCACGCTCAAGGGCTTACCGCTGGGGGGAAGATGGAATAGCAGGAATTTCAGACAACCAGCAGCTTCTCTGTTTTGCACCTGCCTTCTGGAACGGCCATGATCCGATACTTAAAGAAAGGTTGTTTGGGCTGACCAATCATGAAGGAAATCATGGAGAGGATGTAAAGGAGCTATATTATTACCTTGACAATACGCCCAGCCATGCGTACATGAAATACCTTTACAAGTACCCTATTGCCCCTTACCCATATGAAGAATTAAAGGACAGGAACAGGGAGCGTACAAAACAGGAACCGGAGTTTGAAATTCTGGATACCGGAGTATTCAATAACCAGCAATATTTTGACATTTTCATTGAATATGCCAAAAATGACCAGAACGATATACTGATCCGCATCAGGGCCACAAATCTTAGTACTTCAACTGCAAAACTTCATATTCTACCCACTCTCTGGTTCAGAAACCAATGGTCTTTTGGTCTCAACAAGCATAAACCCTCTATCGGAGGCCTGAGAAAAGCTGAAAATTCAGCATCAGTCAGGGCTGATCACCATAGCCTGGGTACATATAGTTTCTATTTCAACCAGACAGATACCCTTGGCTTTACTGAAAACGAAACCAATACCAGCAAGCTTCAGAATATTCCTAACGACCAGCCCTATAAAAAAGACCTGTTCAATGACAGCCTTCTCAGTGCTGACTATAGCCTGATGGGGGAAAAAACAGAGGGCACCAAGTTCAGCCCCTTCTATGCCCTGCAGATTGAAGCCGGTGCTACAGCTGAACTGAGATTGCGACTCAGCGCAGACGGAGCTATTTCCGATCCGCTGGGCACTGAATATGAAAACGTATTTCAAAAAAGAATCGCAGAGACCGACGCCTATTATGAGCTGCTGTTCAGGGCGGCCAGGAGTCCGGACCAGAAAAATATTCTGAGGCAGGCCCTGGCAGGCCTCTTATGGTCAAAACAATTCTACTACTATACAGTGGAGCGCTGGCTTGAAGGGGACAAGGGAATGCCTGTACCGCCGGCAACCAGGCTTACCGGTAGAAATGCAGGATGGAAAACTTTGAATAACAGAGATATTCTTTCCATGCCTGATAAATGGGAATATCCCTGGTATGCATCATGGGATCTTGCCTTTCATACCCTTCCCCTGGCGCTCATTGACCCCCGGTTTGCCAAAGAACAGCTAATCACTATTACCCGTGAATGGTATATGCATCCCGACGGGCAGCTTCCTGCCTATGAATGGAATTTTAACGATACCAACCCACCGCTTCAGGCCTGGGCGGCCCTAAAAATATTCAAGATCGAATGTGCCCGCTATAACCGCCCCGATATCAGTTTCCTTAAACGGATCTTTCTGAAGCTGACAATCAACTTCACCTGGTGGGTGAATAAAAAAGATGTCAGGGGGCTGAATGTTTTTGAAGGTGGATTTCTGGGACTTGATAATATCGGGATCTTTGACCGCAGCCAGCCTATACCTGGAAATGCTATACTTGAACAGGCCGATGGAACAGCATGGATGGCCAGGTATGCCCTGAATATGCTGGATCTGGCGCTTGAAATTGCAAAGACCGATCCGGTATATGAAGACGTGGCTTCAAAGTTCTATGAGCATTTCATGTACATTTCAGAGGCTTATAACAATTCATGGAACTCGGAAGATCATTTTTTCTATGATCAGCTCATAAAACCCAACGGCCAGGTGATCCCCGTCAAGATCCGGTCGCTCGTAGGTGTGATATCGACCTTTGCAGTGACGATCCTTGAAAAAAACCATATTGAAAATCTGAAAAACTTTGAAGGGCGGATGCTCTGGTTCAGCACCTACCGCAAGACAACCCATAAGTTTCTGGCTCAGGATGGCACTAAATCAAATGGCGATTACCTGCTAAGCCTGGTAGGACGTGACCGTCTGATAGATATTCTTAAGATCGTACTGGATGAAGATGAATTTTTATCACCCTGGGGTCTTCGTTCTGTGTCTAAATACTACGATGCCCATCCGTATACGATGGACCTGGATGGGTTGGAATATTGTATTGACTATGAACCCGGTGAGGCCAGCAGCAGACTTTTTGGAGGAAATTCAAATTGGCGCGGGCCTATATGGATGCCGCTGAACTTTCTGTTCATTGAAATGCTGCGCAGCTATTATGACTATTATGGCGATACCCTGCAGGTCGAATGTCCGGTACGGTCGGGAAAAATGATGAACTTATCTGATGTCGCTGCACTGGTATCTGACCGTTTAATTTCTATGTTCACCCGGGATTCAGATGGCAGGCGCCCTGTTCACGGGCCTTATAACGAATTCTATGCACGCCCTGAAAATCATGACCTGATGCTCTACCATGAATACTTCCATGGCGACACCGGTAAAGGTCTGGGGGCTGCACATCAGACAGGATGGACAAGCCTTATAGCCGGATTGATCCG
>JAYWCR010000286.1:0-9349 GCA_043780395.1 Sphingobacteriales bacterium | reverse complement strand
GACCCTCTGCTTGTAAGGCAGATGCTCTGAACCAGCTGAGCTAAGCTCCCTTTCTTTTTCTTCTTTCGAAGGATGCAAATATAGGAATATAATCTGCTTCTGAAAAGTTTATTTGCAAAAACCTATAAAAGCCTTACTATAAGGTTACTAAAATTAATCGAAGACCGATTCAAGCACTTCCCATGATTTTATCTGCCCAAAATTATCAATATGAAATGCAAAATACTGAAGCAGAAAGCTTGTAAACTCCTTTCGTTCGGCTTTTGAAAAAGAAAGGGAACTCCGCCCATCTTCATCTTCTATCAGAACCCGGGCTATCAGGGTACAGAAATCACCGGCAATAAAGGCGGGGTGAACGGGCCGTATATAACTGAATGAGCCATCTTTAAGGTCAAAATAAGGAACCCCGGCATCCTCCGGCAAAGCCGGGTAAAAACCAAGTTCCTGACTCAGATCCAGTAAAAAAAAGATTAGAAAATTTGCCAGAGAACCATCTTCCTCATCTAGGCGCAGCAGGTACAGATAAAGAAAATCAAAGAGCCGTGTATCGGCCTGTCCATGGCTTATAGATTTATAGAGTACCTCGTTCATAAACATGACAAGCCCACTTTTTACAGTATGAAGGGGAATGCTTTTATAGGCAGGGCTGTTCCTTACATCAGATACCCGTTGAATTCCTCCGTTCTCTTTATGGTATACAACCATATCAAGCAGATGCAGGCCTTGTAAGATCGACGGGCTGTATTTAGATTTTGGCTTACGCACTCCATTTATCAGATAGGTCTGAAGTCCGTATTCATGCGTGAGCACCTGCATGACAACACTACTTTCACCATATCTGGTACATTTAAGTACAATACCTTTTGTTTTATGAAGCATTCAGCAAAAAAAAACCTTTGCTAACTTAGGATAAAATATCAATATAGCGACTAAAACAGCAGCTACAGCAGTAACCAGTACAGCGGCGGCGGCAATATCCTTCACTTTTCCTGCTGCCCTGGAATATTCAGGGCTTATGAGGTCAGTCAGCACCTCTATGGAGGTGTTCATAAGTTCTGCTGAAATCACAAGGGCAATGGAGAAAATTATCAGCCCCCATTCTATAAGAGAAAGGTGCAGCAAAAGCCCTGCAGCAACGGTGATAAATGTTACACTCAGATGGATCTTTAAATTCAGTTCGGATTTGAAGGCTTCAGAAAAACCTTTGAATGCAAAATTCAGGGATCTGAGAAATTTATTCAAGTCGCAAAGGATTATACTGCTTCTGCAAGATACAAAGGGTAAAGCACAGAATTCTGAAGATGCAGGTCCACACATGAAACAAGATCTTTCAATGTTTTCATCCGTGCCAGCTCCTGGTCGGGTATATATAGATTATATTCATTTTCAAGATGCCAGATAAGCTCCTGAAATTCATGAGGGCTCAGACCAAGGTCTTCTGATATGCGGTCATAAGCCCTGAATACCTTGATATCCATCAGAAAATTGGTCTGGATCAAATCCCTTAACTTTAAAAATATGGACCTTTTCATACTGTATGAGTTTAGTTCTACCCGGTATAACAACCAGGCAGTCAATGTATAAACACCCGAATTTTGTCTTTTGATTCCGGTAATATCAATTTTTCAAAATCCTTTTTCCTGATTCCAAAAAGGATAAAAGATTGAAACCTCTATTTCTATTCCTGATCCAGATTTAATAAACTCTGAAAGAATGGTTAAAGTGTAACATGTGATTTATTTAGGCTGACAAGTTCTGCGATTATAGCAATCATGTTTAAAAAACAAGCCAAAAATTATTTACTGAGACATTTATTACATAATCGATCGTAATACCTTGATTATATGCCAGAAGCTTAATTTTATGGTGCTGAGGGGAAAAACGGATCAAATACCATTCTCTGCATTCTTATGCCAGCGCTGTTCAGTTTTGACAACACTTTTGACGTTCTGCAGTGGTCAGAAAAGAGAGATTACTCAACCGAAATAAATACCTTAGCGATTCACTGTCTAAGCCGGTAAACTATGTGGGCGTTTCTTTCCCGGGTAATTCTTCGTTACCGAATACTATTCATCCTGTTAATATGCATTTCAAGCGCATTTATGTTCTCAAATGCGCTGCATTCCAGGATCTCTTATCTTGGTTCAAAGATTCTTCCTCTGAATGAAAGTTCCTATATAGCCTATAATCAATTCAGGTCAACCTTTGGTGATGATGGCAGTGTACTTGTGATTGGGATTTCGGACCCTGGTATATTTGAATTTCATCGGTTTAATGCCTGGTACCGGCTGAGTGATTCGATCGGAAAATTAAAGGGGGTAAGCTATGTGCTCTCCACCGCACACCTTTATACCATAAAGAAAGATACGCTGAGACACCGTTTTGCAGAAGGCCAGATGAATAAAGACACCCTGGCCTCCCAGCATGAAGCTGATTCAATCAGATCAGCTGTCTTTCGCCTGCCCTTCTATGAAGGCTTTTTGTTCAATCAGGGGAATCCAGCTACTTTAATGGCTGTATCAATTGATCAGAAAGTACTGAACTCTCCAAACCGCACGCCTCTTGTACATGAAATTATGCGACTTGGGAAAGCCTTCGGTATACGTGAAAAAACTGACGTACATTTTTCAGGCCTTCCCTTTATCAGATCTGTGCTCACAGAGAAGATTGCTGCTGAATTCAAACTCTTTCTGGCGCTGAGCATCCTGGCAACAGCGTTCATTCTGTTTTTGTTCTTCAGAAGCATCTATCCTGTTTTATTCTCCATGCTGGTCGTCGTTATCGGCGTTATCTGGTCACTAGGTCTGATGGTGCTGTTTGGCTATGAAATAACGTTGCTTACAGCGCTGATCCCCTCATTAATGGTCATCATAGGAATTCCTAATTCAACATTGCTTCTAAACCGGTACCATGCTGAGTTCATGCTTTATGGCAATAAGATGCAGGCGCTTCAAACCTCTATTGAAGAAATTGGGTTTACTACCTTTATTGCCAACATTACTACGGCCATTGGTTTCGGGGTATTCTTCTATACCAGAAGTCAGGTACTGGGAGAATTCGGGGTTGTGGCCTTTCTGAGTATAATGTGTACTTATTTCCTGGCTTTATTTCTCATCCCTATCCTGTTCAGTTTTATGCCTCCCCCACTACCCAAGAACATGGAGCATCTGGAGAACAGATCCTTGCAGCGTATGCTTGATAAAGCCTATGCATGGTCGGCATTCCATAGATCATGGGTTTTTATTATTACTGGTATCTGCATTCTTATAGGTATTGCAGGCATCCGCCTGATCAATGTGAATGGATATATTGTCGATGACCTGCCTAAAAAAGATCCCGTATATACAGATCTTAAATTCTTTGAAAAGAACTTTGGAGGTATTCTGCCCTTTGAGTTCAGCATTGATACCCGCAGAAAGAATGGCGTGCTGAACCTCCCATTCCTGGGCAAGCTGGATAAACTTGAGAAGATTGTAGATTCTTATCCTATTTTCACGCGGGCCATCTCAGTAAACAAGGTGCTCAAGTATTCAAGACAGACTTTATATAATGGCGACCCTGATCAGTACAGCCTGCCAACAGGTGACGAAATGAGCTTTATAAGCAGCTATACCGGAAGATCGCTTACAGGCAGTAATATTGTTAAAAACTACGTGGACAGCTCTTCGCGGATCGCCCGGGTGAGCTTTCAGATGGCAGATGTAGGGTCAAAAAAGATGAACTTACTGCTACAAACATTAAAACCAAGAATTGATTCTCTTTTTCCAGCAGCAAAGTTTAAGGTAAACATAACAGGCTCAAGTATAATTTTTATAAAAGGAACAAATTACCTTGTTAAAAATCTTTTTGAAAGCCTTGCGCTGGCCATTCTGCTCATCTCCTTTATCATGATATGGCTGTTCAAAACCTGGAAAATGGTAATTATTTCGCTGGTACCTAACCTGATACCTCTAATTATGACTGCTGGAATTATGGGCTTTGCCGGAATTTCATTAAAACCTTCTACCATATTGATTTTCAGCATTGCATTTGGGCTTGCATCAGATCAGACAATCTATTTCCTTACACGTTACCGCAGAGACCTTAAGAATCTTAATTTCAATGTTGGCAATAACCAGGCAAAGGAGTTGGTAAAGAATCTTATAAGAAGCAGCCTTAAGGAAACCGGAGTGAGTATGATTTATGCAGCAGTCATCCTTTTCGTAGGATTTTCAATTTTCGACGCCTCCCAGTTTGGAGGTACAGTTACTCTGGGAATTCTTGTCTCCCTCACGCTTATCTTCGCACTGATCAGTAACCTGGTACTGCTACCAAGTCTGCTCTTCAGCATTGGCATTCCTAAACAAAAACTACCGCTTTTATAGCTATGCTAAAAAACGGTAGCTCTGATCTCAACCGGGTAATTTCATTATTTCTGTTACCCGGTAATTTATGCAGGCTGGTGACTGCTTTCAAGAAGCGTAATAATTTTCTTCTGTAACGAAATTATTTCTGCTTCGCGTTCAGCAAGCTTGCCCTTCATGCGTTCTTTCTCGTATGCGAGTTTCTTCTGGGCCTCTACATCGTGAAATGTAAGAAGCTCGACAACTGACATCTCAAAAAGAGTTGCGATTTGTTCAAGTCTTGACAAATTAACATCTGTTAATCCGCATTCGATTTTAGAAAAGGCAGGAGCTGTAATTCCCAGTTGACTTGCGACCTGTTCCTGACTCCAGTTTTTAGCCTGGCGTAATGTTTTAATGTTTTTCCCGAAAGTTTTCATAGTAGATTTTATCCCTTCCTAAATTATTATAAATTTTATGCTTTACCTAATTTTAACTTCAAGTTAAAATGAGATTTCAGAAGATTTAAAAAAGACGCAAGGTTTATGTAATTTTGCATTTTAAATTTTTAGATTATAATTCTGATAATAAAGCAGTTAAAGAGAATAAGAGTCCGTTAAGAAGGGCTTTCTGCCTTCAGAAAATTTGATTTTAAACCGAATACACACCCAAAATTTATATATATTTCATTGAAGTATAAAGAATATACCCAGCTAAACCTCCCAGAAACAGGTGAAACTATTTTAAAATTCTGGAAAGAAAATCAGATTTTTGAAAAAAGCATAGAAAATCGTTCTGCTCAAAATCCGTTTACCTTTTACGAAGGGCCACCTTCAGCCAATGGAAAACCAGGTATTCACCATGTGATGGCCCGGGCCATAAAAGATATTTTCTGCCGTTATAAAACGCTTAAAGGCTATCAGGTTCTACGAAAAGGAGGCTGGGATACTCATGGATTACCTATTGAAATCGCTGTTGAAAAATCCCTTGGAATTACCAAGGAAGATATTGGAAAAAAGATCTCCATTGAAGAATATAATACAGCTTGTAAAACAGAAGTTTTAAGGTATACAGACCTATGGAATGACCTGACTGAAAAGATGGGCTATTGGGTTGATCTTGAAAATCCATATGTAACTTTTCATACAAATTACATAGAAAGTATCTGGTGGATCTTAAAAGAATTACATGGGAAAGGACTCCTGTATAAGGGCTATACAGTGCAACCTTATTCACCTGCAGCAGGTACCGGATTAAGTTCACATGAACTCAATCAGCCAGGTACTTATAAGATGCTTAAAGATACCAGTATTGTAGCCAAGTTTGCTATGAAATATACTGCTGAATCTGCATTTCTATTTAGCAAAAAAGATGAGCCGGTATCTATGCTTGCATGGACTACCACACCCTGGACATTACCGTCGAACTGTGCGCTTGCTGTTGGGCCATCCATTACTTACGTAAAAATTAGTTCATACAATATGTATACTTTTTTACCTGAAAGTGTCATTCTTGCAAAGGAGCTTACAGGTAAACATTTTAATCCGAAAGCAGCTGGTGTTGCCCTCGAAAGTTACCAGCCCGGTGACAAACTCATACCCTGGAAACTGGAAGCTGAATATTCAGCCAGCCAGCTTATTGGCCTGCATTATTATCAGCTGATGCCATACGTCACAAGTCCCGAACTGGAAGAAAAAGCATTCAGGGTCATTCCGGCAAATTTTGTTACCACTGAAGATGGTACGGGCATCGTGCATACTGCATCGATCTTTGGAGCAGATGACTTCAAGGCCTGCCGTGAGAATGGAGTTCCTTCTGTAATGGGGCATGATGCAGCGGGCAATGAATACCCGCTGGTAGACAAACAGGGAAAGTTTACTTCCGAGGTCACTGACTTTGCCGGCAAATATGTGAAAGCAGAATATGAGACAGACGCCGTGCGCGAAGACCCTGCGTATAAATCTACCGATGTACTGATCAGCATTCGCCTTAAAGAGGAGAACAAGGCCTTTAAAGTTGAAAAATACGAACATAGCTATCCGCATTGCTGGCGCACAGATAAACCCATTTTATATTATCCGCTTGATTCATGGTTTATCCGCACGACGGCTGTAAAGGACCGGCTAGTGGAACTTAATAAAACAATCAACTGGAAACCCGAATCGACAGGTACCGGCCGTTTTGGAAACTGGCTGGAGAACCTTGTTGACTGGAACCTGTCGCGTTCCAGGTTCTGGGGCACCCCCCTGCCCGTATGGAGATCTTCAGACAAGCAGCAGGAAATCTGTATCGGCTCTGTAGAAGAACTTAAAACCAGGATCCATGAGTCTCTCAAGAGCGGACTGCTCTCGGATGAGGAATATACAAGCACTAAAAAAGAAGGTGATGCCATTGACAGCGGCACCTTTGATCTTCACCGGCCTTATGTAGATAATATCGTTCTTGTCACTCCTGAAGGTAACAGGCTTTACCGTGAGGCAGACCTGATTGACGTATGGTTTGACTCAGGAGCCATGCCCTATGCCCAATGGCACTATCCTTTTGAAAATAAAGAAGCTTTTTCAAACAGTTACCCTGCAGATTTTATTGCAGAAGGCGTTGATCAGACAAGAGGATGGTTTTTCACCCTGCATGCCATTTCTGTACTGCTGAATGATAAGATCGCCTATAAAAATGTGATCTCAAACGGACTTGTTCTTGACAAGAACGGAAATAAAATGTCCAAGCGCCTGGGCAATACAGTTGACCCTTTTGAAACACTCAGGGTCTATAGTGCGGATGCTACACGGTGGTATATGATTGCCAACGCTTCCCCATGGGACAATCTGAAATTTAATCTTGAAGGGCTGGCGGAAGTTCAGAGAAAGTTTTTCGGCACTCTTTACAATACTTATTCATTTTTTATCCTTTATGCAAATATTGACGGCTTCAGCTATAAAGAACAGGAAATCGAGTTATCTGCAAGGCCTGAAATCGACCGCTGGATACTTTCTCGACTTCATAGTCTGATAAAAGATGTAGACAGCCATTATGCAGACTATGAACCTACAAGGGCTGCAAGGGCCATTCAGGAATTCGTAGACGAGCATCTGAGTAACTGGTATGTGCGTCTTTGCCGCCGGCGTTTCTGGAAGGGCGAGTATTCAGCCGATAAAATATCTGCCTACCAGACCCTGTACCAATGCCTGGAGACCTTATCCCTGCTTGTTTCACCCATTGCCCCCTTTTACAGTGAGCAGCTCTTTGGTGATTTAAACCGGGTAACGAACCGTTCAGCAGTAGAATCTGTGCATTTATCAGATTTCCCTGTATTCGACCCTGAATTTATTAATGCAGAGCTCGAAGAGCAGATGCACCTTGCCCAGGTGATCTCTTCACTTGTCTTGTCGCTTCGGAAGAAAGTGGAAATCAGGGTACGCCAGCCCCTGAACCGGATCATGATTCCTGTACTGGATGGGAACATAGCCGCCAAAATTGAAAAGGTAAAACATCTGATCCTTTCGGAGACCAATGTGAAGGAAATAGAATTCATCCATGATACCAGCGGCCTGATTATTAAGAAGATCAAGCCTAATTTTAAAGCACTGGGCCCCAAAGTGGGGAAAATGATGAAGCAGGTGGCTGCAACAATTCAGGAATTTGATCAGTCTGCTATTGCGCAACTGGAAATAAATCAGCAAATTATACTGGAAGTGGAGGGGCAAAAATTCTCTATCGATATCTCAGATGTGGATATTGCTTCAGAAGACATTCCTGGCTGGCTTATTGCAACTAATGGGAATTTAAGTATCGCCCTGGATATACATCTTAGCGATGAATTAAAAAGAGAGGGTATTGCCCGTGAACTGGTCAATAGAATACAGAATCTCAGAAAAGAAAAAGGAATGCAAGTCACTGACACTATAAGTGTTAAACTTCAGCATCAGGCATTGATAACAGATGCAGTGAGGGAAAATTTACCCTATATTTGCGCTGAAATTTTGGGGGTTTCTTTTGAAATTGTCGAATCAGATGACTTGGAGGGTGATTATATTGATATTGAGGAACAGAAAATTAAAATCAGAATAGACAAACAATAATGGAAACGAAAGAGAAGAGCAGGTACTCTGATACTGAATTGCAGGAATTTAAAGCCATCATTTTAGAAAAACTTAGTGGAGCCAGAAATGAACTCCAGTACCTGGCTCAGACTCTGAGTAACCCCAATGACAACGGAACAGATGATACTGCCGGTACATTTAAAGTACTGGAAGATGGATCTGCAACCCTCGAAAAGGAGCATATAAACCAGCTTGCTGCCCGCCAGAAGAAGTTTATTGAGAACCTCGAGGCTGCCCTGGTCAGAATTCAAAACAAAACTTATGGCATTTGCCGGGAAACTGGTAAATTGATCCAGAAAGAACGCCTGAAAGCCGTTCCGCATACCACACTGAGTATGGAAGCGAAACTGCGACAATAAATAGTTCCTATTTACCTATTGAAGAGTTTTGACAGCCATGCTCGGATTTCAGATTCTAACAAATGAAAAGAGCAACCAAATCGGTTATAATTGTATTAGTAGTTGTATTAGCCGACCAGGTTCTTAAAACCTGGGTGAAGACCCATATGTATATTGGTCAGGGAATTAAAGTAGCTGGAAACTGGTTTCTCCTTGAATTTACAGAGAATAACGGCATGGCATTCGGTTATGAATTTGCCGGTGAGTATGGAAAAATCTTTCTGACCATCTTCAGAATAGTTGCCGTATTCGGTATTGCTTTCCTGATCAGGTACTGCATAAAGAACCGGTATAACCAGGGTCTTGTCTATTGCCTAAGCTTCATACTTGCAGGGGCACTTGGTAATATTATTGACAGTGTTTTTTATGGCGCGATCTACGGGTATGCTCCATTTCTCCATGGGCGGGTTGTTGACATGCTTTATTTCCCCATCATCCAGGCTCATTTTCCTGCATGGATGCCGGGTGTAGGAGGTGAAGAGTTTACATTTTTCAGCCCTGTTTTTAATCTTGCAGATTCATCCATCAG
>JAYWCR010000285.1:0-10124 GCA_043780395.1 Sphingobacteriales bacterium | reverse complement strand
ACAGGGCTTTCTGCATTCAGGTCCATGCTGTCTTTCAGGGAGCTCGATGCGGCAAGTTCCTCATTCAGGTAGCGTGATGAATAGGTTGAGTCATTTCCGTTTACAAATATGACACTCTGGTTATAGATCAGACCCAGAACCTGACTGATCACTGAAGGCGATACTGCCGGGCAGCCCTGACTGCGACCAAGCCGGCCCAGCTCATGAATAGTGCCTTCACTTACATAAGTGGCTGCATGCAAGACAATATCTCGCTCCTGGGCATGGTCATTATACCCCTCATCCATACCCTGCAGGCGGAGTGAGCGCCCATGTTTACCACTATATAATTTTCCGGTGATGTAAAATCCCAGACTGCTCTGAAAAGAACTGAGCGCGTTTGAAAAATGACTGGCCATGTCATCCCCGCTTCCCTGCCCATGGGCCACCCATGTATTGAGTAAAAGTTTTCTCTGCTGCAGGTCTATAATCCACATCCGCTTGCTGCAGCTCGATTTAGCATAATCCACAATGGTCAGGATCCTGTTTCCAAGGGCCGTTTTCCCTGCTTCCTGCAGGTTATAATAACCTGTCATAGCCTTTCTGAAAACACCTGTATCAAGACCCGCTTCCTGCAGACCTGCCTGCTGGTAAATTTTATTCAGGTACTGGTCATAGAGTTGCACCGGAAGGTTGAATTCTGCAAAAACAAAGGGCTGGCTTCCCTTGAAATTATCGTAAAAAGTATTGGCTGATACCCCACCGGCAAAGCAGCCTGCACTAAGAATAATAAAAATACCTGTACTGTAAATTAAACTAATCTTCATAAAGTCATATCTCTTAACTTATGGTTATACGCATCTCTTTCTGAACATGTTACAGAACCTGTTTAACCCCGTTTAACTCAATGTGGGCCTAGAGATAATGTAATTTTTCTGTTTTTATTGTGCAGCTCCTTCCTTTATTTAAATTGCAGGCATAAAAACCAATCAATCAATGCGTATGAAAAGAACGATTTTCCTGAGCCTGGTGGCGGGTATTGGGGTCTGCAATTCCCTTGTTCAGCCTGCCTTTGCCCAGGGTCAACAAGACTATACAAGCCTGACCGATGCCCTTAGATCAGGGGCTGTTCTAAGAGGAAGTTCCGGTCCTAAAAGTCTGAACTGGATTAACGGAGGATCAGAGTTTTCTTATATAAAAGATAAAAAGATTTTTACCTATGCGCCGGCATCTAATACAGAAAACCTTGTCTTTACTGCTGAAGGTCTGAAATTCCCGGGTACTGAAAAAGAGTTCGCCTACCAGTCTTTTCAATGGTCACATGATTCCAAACACCTTGTTTTCAAATCAAATTCCAGACAGATCTACCGCCGGTCGGCCATTTCAGATTTCTATGTCTACGATGTCGCATCTAAAGAACTGAAGGAGGCTGCTAAGAATGCCCGTTCCGCAGAGCTTTCCCCTGATGGGTCGATGGCAGGTCTTGAGCGTGATGGCAATATGTCGGTACTGAATTTGAGTACCGGAAAGGAAACAAAACTCACAGATGATTCTACCAGTGAGCTGGGAACCTTTAATGGCCATTACGACTGGGTCTATGAGGAGGAATTCGGCCAGTCACAGGCATGGAACTGGTCACCAGACAGTAAATATATTGCCTACTGGCAGTTTGATGAGCGCAAGGTTCCTGAATTCCAGATGACTAATTTTGAAGGCTTGCATCCCGGGCAGATCAAGATCCCAATTCCGCAGCCTGGCGATGCCAACCCTTCGGTCAGAATCGGTGTAGTGAACGCATCTACCGGAAAAAAGATCTGGTTACAGCCCGATGAGACAGGTGACTTTTATATTCCCCGGATTTACTGGACCAGTAATCCCGATGAACTGGCCCTGATGACCCTGAACAGGGCTCAGAACCATATGAAGCTTTACTTTTTCAACGTAAAGACCGGAACCCATAGGGTCGTTCTTGACGAGCAGAACCAAACTTGGGTAGCCATTTTCAACTTCTACACCCATATCAATGATATGGTCTATTTTCCCGAAAAGTCGAAAGAGTTTTTCTGGGTATCAGACCGTTCAGGTTTCTACCATATCTACCGTTATTCCTATGCAGGGAAGCTCATCAACCAGGTGACCAGAGGAAACTGGGATATGATCAAGGTGGTAGGGATAGATCCGGTTAAAAAATCGGTCTCCTATCTTTCTGCAGAGGCCTCCCCGCTTGAGCAGCAGCTCTATTCTATAGGCTTTAACGGTACAGATAAAAAGAAGGTCTCCAAAGAACATGGGTTCCATGACGTAAATATGTCACCGAATGTGGCATATTATATGGATTCATACAGCAATACCACCAGCCCGCTTAAGGTTAGCCTGTACGGCAGCAAGGGCACCCTGCTCAAGGTGATGGAAGACAATAAAGCAACAAGCTCTTTTCTTGCTACCCATACCTACTCACCTGTACGTTTATTCAAATTTAAGACCTCTGATGGTCAGAGTCTTGATGGAAGCATGATCAGGCCTCTCAATTTTGACAGCACCCGGAAATATCCGGTTGTATTCAATGTATACGGAGGCCCCGAGTCACATGAGGTCATGGACGCATTCTCTACAAACGGCTATGACCAGTGGCTGGCGCAGAACGGCTACCTGGTGGTCAATATCAATAACCGCGGAACAGCTGATTATGGAAGCCGCTTCTTAAAGATCGTTCACAAGCAGCTGGGTAAATGGGAAAGCAATGACTTTGCGGAAGCAGCCGGTTATATCGGCAAACTTCCCTATGCTGATAAAGCCAATATGGCCATCATCGGCACCAGCTACGGAGGCTACAGCACCTGTTATACCCTGCTTACCCACCCTGGAGTGTTTAAGGTAGGCATTGCCAATTCAGCAGTGACCGACTGGCGCCTGTATGACAATGTGTATACCGAGCGTTATATGGCTCCTCTTCAGGAAAATCAGGCAGGATATGAAAAAAGCAGTGTCATGACCTATGCCGGTCAGTTAAGCGACCATCTTTTTCTGATCCATTCGATGAGTGATGACAATGTACATCCGGCAAATACGATGCAGCTCCTCACCGCCCTCACCAATGCAGGCAAAGATGCCGACCTGCGAATCTACCCTATGGGTGCCCATGGAGCAGCCTATAACCTGCCGAGTATGGTGCTCATCCAGACAGAAGGCTTCAACTACCTGGAGAAATACCTGAAAGGGAAATAAGAATTAAAATTTTTGACTTTAAGCCCGGTGCAGGAGATAGCACCGGGCTTTTTTAATAAAATACAGTTAATGAAAATAACTTACCATCGCTGACATCAGGCGCTTCACCGTCCATTCACCGGGAACCAGAATACGCCGCACCGTGTATAAAGGTGAAACAGGATCGCGTTTTGAAGAAAGTGAAAAGGCCATCTTGATTCCACTCTCATGAAGCTTTGATATAGCCGCTACGTTCCAGAGGCCGAAGGGATAGGCAAAGTAATTGATCTTCTTTCCTATCAGGTCTTCGAGCTTTTTACGGGGTTTGTCAAGCTGCTTTACCCAGTCGTCAGCTATATATTTAGTCACCATATGATGGTCCCAGGTATGGCAGCAAACGGCATTGCCTTCATCACTGAGCTGTTTGATCTGGGCAGAGGTCATATAGCGGGGCTTGTTCATGGAGATGGTCATAATAAAAAACACCCCTTTAAAGCCGTACTTATTCATCTCACGCCGGCCTATCAAAAACTGCTCTTCATCGGTATCATCAAAGGTCAACATCATAGTCTTTGCAGGTATTGCCTTCCCATTGGCCAGGTATGCATAGAGCTGGTCAGGGAGGATCGTCTTATACCCCTGGTCAGAAAGGGCTTTCATCTGGGCGGCAAAGTCTGCGGGCTCCACTTCATAATCACGCGTTTTTTTACCCGGGGCCAGGGGGCGGATATGGTGATAGCAGAGAATGGGAACCTGTTTTCGGGCAAGGATTGTGGAAGCAGCATCGGGTTTTTCCTGCGCCTGCAGGCCAGAACAGAATAAAAATAAAGAGATGAAGAGATATTTCATTCTAAGGGGCAGGCTATAAAAAAAGGAGATGCCTTTTAAATGAGGATCTCCCTGAATACTGGATGTTTGGAACGGCATGGCCGTAAAAATAGACTATTTCTTGTTAGCCTTATAACGTTTGTCAGGAGTACCGTCCTTTTTAAGCACCTGTTTATTTTTTTTATACCTCATGTCTTTTGAGCCGTCTTTCTTTGTTTGAGCCAGGGTAGTACTTACCGAACCGAAACAGATACAGGCCAGGGCGATAGCAGCAATTAATTTCTTCATATTCGTTGGTTTTTAACTGTTGAATGAATAATATTAAATAGATTAAACAGAAAAACAAAGGATGAAGACCCTGTACCAACGTAGAATTTTTATTGCAGAAGCCCTTAAAATATCCGGGGCATTGGCGTTGCTCAGCATACCTATGCTGGGTACGGGAGCATTAAAAACCAGCTCAACCACTATGAAAAGACTATCTGATGCAGATGCATTGCCGGAAACAGTGCAAGATGTCATTGCATTCATTCTTCAGGAAATTCAGGTAGCCCCGGTAAAAGATACGGTTGATACCCTGAAATGCGGGAACCCTGCCCAGGTGGTAACAGGCATTGTGACGACCATGTTCCCGACAGTGGAGATCATTGAGAAGGCTGTGACGCTGAAGGCCAATTTTATTATTGCCCATGAACCTAGCTTCTATAACCATACAGATGATAGGAACTGGGTAGCAGATAACCAGGTCGTAAAAAAGAAGCTGGCCCTGCTGGATGCCCATAAAATTGCCATCTGGCGCTTTCATGATTACTGGCACCGCTTCAGGCCCGACGGCATCAGCCATGGAGTACTTAAATCGGCCGGCTGGCTGCCTTATGATCAGGAAGGAAAACTGGTGTTCACCATTCCTCCCATGCCTCTTGGAGCCCTTGTCAGACATCTTAAAACCAGTTTATACCTCAACCATGTACGTATTATTGGTGATATAGACCAGGTTTGCAGCCGTATAGCCCTTATGCCCGGCTCAGGAGGCGGACAAAGGCAAATTGCCATAGCAGAAACTGAACATCCTGATGTACTTTTGGTAGGTGAAACAAGTGAATGGGAAACGCCCGAATACATCCGTGATGCAAGGCGGCTGGGTTCAAAAACAGCCCTGGTCATTCTGGGCCATTCGCTGAGTGAAGAACCTGGAATGGGCTGGCTGGCCGAATGGCTGCAGCCAAAGCTACCCGGCCTGAAGATCACCCATATCGCTTCCAATGATCCATTTACCTGGATGTAGACCAGGATTAACCGTTAACACTAAATCAGCCTGTTGAGATATTTTCTTCATATTGCCTATGACGGGGGCCCCTACCGTGGCTGGCAGAGACAGCCAGGAATACTGAGTGTACAGGAAACACTGGAAACCTGTCTCTCGAAGATCCTGAAAGAACCTGTGGCCATTAATGGCTGCGGACGTACAGATGCCCAGGTACATGCCTCCCAGTTTTTCTTCCACCTGGATATAGAGAAAGAATGGGATTATGACCTGCTCTTCCGCCTGAACAAGAGCCTGCCTGATGATCTTGCCATCTTCGATATCTTTCCGGTCGGGGCAAAGGCCCATGCCCGTTTCGATGCATTTTCAAGAAGCTATGATTATTTTATCCATACCTATAAAGATCCTTTTCTGAGCAGGTATAGTTCACTCTACCTGAATCCGGGGCTTGATTTGCAAAAAATGAACAGGGCCATTGCGCTGCTGCCTCAATATGACGATTATAAGGCCTTTTGCAAAAGCCCCCTTAAATATGAGCATACCATTTGCAGGGTAAGTGCGGCCAGCCTGTTTGCAAGCCCGAATGGGGATAAGCTTCATTTTCAGATCAGCTCTAACCGCTTTCTGGGGGGCATGATCCGCATTCTTATGGCCGATCTGCTTGCCATCGGTGCAGGGGAGCTGAGCCTGGATGAATTCGAGGGCTTCCTGGAAACCAAAGAGAATACATCAATACTAAAACCTGCTTATCCAGAAGGGCTCTTCTTGTCAAAAGTGAGTTACCCTTATCTTGATATACCTGCCCGGGCAAGTTTTTCTTCTTATTTTGAATCACAGGACCCACAAAACTGGGTACCTGTATGATCCTTTATTCCTCTTACATGAAAAAGATACTTCTCTCTATATCCCTTACGCTGCTTAGTTCTGCCGTCTTTTCCCAGCAGCCCGATCCCTGGATCTTAAAAGCTGACAAGATCGATGCAGCCAGCTATTATGGCGTCACGGTTGCCAATGGGATGATCGGCCTTGTTTCCTCCCCGGAACCCCTGAAGGTGAAGAACGTGGTCTTAACAGGGGTCTATGATCAGTATGGGCGGGGAAGGGTAAGCAATTTCCTGAACAGCTTTAACCTGCTGAATATGAACCTGGATATAAATTCTAAACGGGTGGATGCCCGCAACGTGAAAAATATGCACCAGCAGCTGGATATGAAGCATGCATCTTTCACCAGCAGTTTTGAGTATGGGTCGGATGCTTCTGTGACAAATACCTATTATGCCCTGCGCCAGCTGCCCTATGTGGTATTGATGGATGTGACGGTGACAGCAAAGAAAGACATCACTATTTCTGCGGCTAGTGTCATGGAAGCCCCGGATGCCTTAAAAGACGTACAGAACTATTATAATGAGATCGACCGCCCTCATGTTACCATCAGCCTGCTGACCTCTACCGCTCAGAGCCCTACCGGAAAGATCCAGCTTTGCTCGTCTACCAGTTTCTTATTTACAGAGCCTCATCTGCACGAGCCACGGATTATCCATGAGATGTGGGATAATAATATGCACCTCATGCGCTTCACTAAAACGATTAAGGCTGGTGAAACTTATAAATTCTCAATCGTAGGTTCTTCCATTACCTCCGTTCATTATGATGACCCGTTGAATGAAGCCGAGCGCCTGACCATCTTTGCCAGACTTGAAGGCCATGACCGCCTGCTGGAAATGCATAAAAAAGCATGGAACGAACTGTGGTCCAGTGACATTCAGATTACCGGCGACCCCCAGGCACAGCAGGATATCCATAGCATGCTTTACCATCTCTACTCCTTCAGCCGGGCTGGTACTGCTTTTTCACCTTCTCCGATGGGGCTGTCAGGATTGGGTTATAATGGCCATGTATTCTGGGATACAGAGGTATGGATGTATCCTGCCCTGCTCGTTCTGCACCCTGAGATTGCCAGATCATTGATGGAATATAGATTCCAGCGCCTGACAGCAGCAAAGCGCAATGCTTTCTCTCTTGGTTATAAAGGAGCCATGTTTCCCTGGGAAAGTGCAGGCACCGGGGTAGAGGAAACTCCGGTCTGGGCGCTGAGTGGTCCCTTTGAACATCATATTACCGCCGATGTGGCCAATGCAGCATGGAACTATTACTGCGTTACCCAGGATAAGAACTGGCTGAAAGAGCGCGGCTGGCCTATTCTGGAAGCTACGGCCGATTTCTGGGCCAGCAGGGTAGAACGTACGGCCCCCGGCCATTATGATATCAAGGATGTGGTGGCAGCAGACGAATGGGCCGAAAATGTAGATAACAATGCCTTTACCAATGCGGCTGCCATGCTGAACCTGCGCAATGCAGTGAAGGCAGCAAAACTTATGGGCCTTGAACCTAACCCCGACTGGAAGCTGGTAGCAGACAATATTCCCATCACTCATTTTGATTCTGGGGTTACCAAGGAATTTGATACATATAAAGGAGAGAATATCAAACAGGGTGATGTAAACCTTCTGGCATATCCATTGAAAACGATCACCGACCCGGCACAGATCCGCAAAGACCTCTCCTATTACGAGCAGCGCATTCCAAAGGAAGGGACTCCCGCCATGACCAAGGCCATCTTCGCCCTGCTTTACAGCCGCCTGGGTGAGGGGGAAAAGGCCCTGCACTATTTCAGGGAAAGTTATACCGAAAATCTTAACCCACCGTTCAGAGTTATTGCAGAAACAGCCGGAGGCACCAATCCTTATTTTGCAACTGGGGCCGGGGGCATTGTGCAGAGCCTGCTGATGGGCTTCGGTGGTCTGAATATCACAGATTCTGGAATACAACAGATAAAGAGTAAACTCCCGGCGGCCTGGAAGTCCATCATCATTACCGGAGCAGGCCCGGATAAAAAAACATACCAGGTGAAGAACTAAGCGTTTGCGAGTAACTGATCAAACAAAGTCGTTACCAACGCTGTTTTTACTTTAAATATACGTCAAATGAAACTAGGGATTCTTGACCAGTCTATTGTCAGATCAGGAAGCAGTGCGAAGGATGCGGTAAATGAAACGATTGAAACGGCCAGGCTGGCTGAAAAGCTTGGCTATTCAAGGTTCTGGATTTCGGAACATCATAATTCGACCTTTATTGCCGGCTCTGCTCCTGAAATTCTGATGGTAAAGCTTGCAGACCAGACAAGCCATATCCGCATTGGTTCAGGAGGCATCATGCTCCCTAACCACAGTGCCTTTAAGGTAGCGGAGAACTTCAGGATGCTGGAAACCCTTTTTCCGGGTAGAATTGACCTGGGGATGGGCCGTGCACCCGGAGGAGACCGCGTTTCATCTATGCTGCTGAACCCTTCTAATGATTTTAATGAGCAGGGCTATCTGACCCAACTGGAGCATTTACAGCATTTCTTTAACGATACGGCCGGCACCCAGCATGGACCGGTAAGAGCCGTTCCTATGGCTGAGACCACCCCCATGCAATGGATCCTGAGTTCCAGCGGAGGCAGCAGCCAGATCGCTGCAAAGTTCGGCATGGGCCTGGTACTGGCCCGCTTTATCAATGGGGATGCCTCTGCGGAAATTACGGATGTCTACAGAAGCTATTTCAGACCTTCTGTTCAGTTTCCTGAGCCTAAGGTAATCGTTTCTATTTCTGCCTTATGTGCTGAAACAGAAGAAAAGGCCATGGCCATGCGCAAGCACCTTGATTATGTACTGCTTCAATTCGGGAAGGGAAATTATGAAAATTTTCCGGATGCCAGCATCGTAGCTTCCTATAAGTTCAGCCCCCCAGAGCTCGCTCAGGTCAGGGCGAACAGTGGCCGTATGGTCAGCGGTACCCCTGAACAGGTGAAAGAACAGCTCATCAGAATCAGTGATGAGTTCCAGGCCGATGAGATGCTCATCTCTTGTATGGGTGATACCAAAGAGAACAGGCTGCATTCTTTTGAGCTGATTGCCGGGGCGTTTGATCTGCAGGGAGCCAGGCATGCTGAAGGGCAACTTCATTCTTAAAGACTAACAATAAGGAAGCGATCCACAAGGAGGAAAGCTCCTTATTGCCTGATCCACAACACCACTTACAATGTCAGTTTCCCATGCTCACCCATATCTGGCTGAGTGCCTGTTACAGCAGCCTTGGCCATTCTGAAAAGATTCACCATTTTGCTCGAGCTATTGTCCCAGTATTCAGCTTCGGAGGGGGTAAATTTTAAAAGTCCAACCTCAGGATCTTCAGGTCCGTTTGGAAACCATGCTTTCAGCATAGGGCTCCATAATTCATGGATCTTGGCTTTGTCTACACTGAGCTCAGTTTTCCCGATAACAGTTACATAGGTATTTTTTTCTGGGTCTGCATAAATGACATTTGCAGTGGAATCTTTCTGAATCTCATCTACTTTTTCAGAATTCGTTTTAGTGAAGAAATAGATCGTTCCATCTTCATCAATTTCTGAGGTTGCCATCGGGCGGCTATGGATCTCATCCTCTATAATGGTTGAAAACATGGCTATATGAATGCCTTTCACCAGTTCTTTTAATTTCAGGGAATCTTCGTTCTGAGTCATATTTATTATTTTAGGTATAAACCTGGCCTCCCTGAAAAAGTTTATAGTAAAGGTTATAAAAATGTCATAATCCGATTACTTCAACCAGTCAAACAGCATGCATAAAAAACTACGTTGCCTTATTTTTTCTTTTCTGGCTTTATATGCCATTCGTGCCCCTGCACAGACTTTTATCACTGTCAAAGGGAAGGAAATAATCGGAGCCGATCATAAGCCTTTTATGATCAGGGGAACGAACATCGGCAACTGGCTGCTTCCTGAAGGTTATATGTTTAAATTCGGAAATAC
>JAYWCR010000284.1:0-2866 GCA_043780395.1 Sphingobacteriales bacterium | reverse complement strand
GCATACCTGTTTATAAAACGGCTTTGCATAAGCCGTTCAAAATGGGCTCTTTTAAGGCCTGGTTCAAAGATCTCATCAATATCAAGCCATAAGCACCAGTCAGGATTTCGTTTTCTGGCTGCCACATACATCAGGTTCTTGTCACGGCCTTCATTATACCCCTGGGTACAGATGATCTCTTTTACCAGAGGGTGTGCACGCAGCACTTCAAGGGTTCCGTCAGTAGAGCCATTGTCAAGTACTATGATCTCATCGACAAGCTTTTCAAAACAGCTTAACCATTCATGAGCAAAGAAAATACCATCCTTTACCCGAAGCATTATCACTAGCTTTGGCATCTTCAGAGTCTTTTATTTATTAACAGGGCTTCTTTTTTCGGAAACGGATTGAAAGGCAAACCCTTGAGCAAGGCAGAGACTGCAGTACGCAGTTCCGGATCGGCCATCAGTACAATAGAGATAAAGAACAGACTGAACATACTTCCATTGAGCAGCAGTGTTATAAGGGGAAGGCCGGGGGCGATCATTGTCTTTACCATATAATTGCAGGCTGCACCTGCAAGAAATAAAAGGGGGATAATGGTGATGCCCAGCCGTAGCGATCTTTTTATCATGCTCATTTCCAGAAAGCCCAGTTTATAGAGCCGCTGTGAAAAGAGAAAGAAATCAATAAGAATATTTCCCGCCAGCATCACTGTAAGAATACCTGGGATCCCGTAATATCTGGCTGAAATATAGAAGAGTACACCGATGATCAGCCCTTTAATTATATAGATAAAGCTGTTCATCTTAATATCACCCAGGGCATAGCCCATATTAGACATGAAATAACCAATAAGCCCAAAGAAGAAGTTCCCTATCAGCAGGTAGATCACTGTATCTCCGGCGTAATGACCTTTTCCGGTCCATGTAGTAATGATGTCACGGTAATTGAACCAGAATAACATGCCTATGAAAATGGAGGCGAGCATATAATATTTGAACTGGGTATTGATAAGGCCCAGAATACTGTCGCGTTCATTTTTTCCAAACGCAAATGAAATATTGGGCATCAATGCTACTGAATGTCTTCCAACCAGCGACTGGGTAAGCTGTATGGGGCGTTTGTTGATCTCAAAAAGGGTGATCATTGCCGGTGAGATGAATCTGGCCAGCACGATCGTATCCATGCTTGCAGAAAGGCCGCCGATGATCCTGGAAACAGAGGTCACAGAGAAAATCTTTATGAATCTTTTAAAATGAACGACCTCAAAATTAATTTTCATTGCATTCTTCTTCAGAAGAATTTCCAGGGCAACAAGGTTATAGATATTGATAAAGAGTGCACGGCTGAGGTTTGCAATGGCTATGGAAAGGATCCCGAAATGAAGTACCAGTAAAACGATATTTATAGCCAGGAAAAGCATATTTGACAGAATGGAGCTGATGGCAACCTGTGATGCATTGTGCATGCCCTGGTTGATTCCCGACATACTGAATGAGGTTAATGACATGCCTGTGGAAATAATTGAGATGAGCAGGGCTACCTGCAGATGGGGGTAGAGCGTTACATCTTTATTGATGATAATTCCTATCAGGGAATAAAAGATAAAGCCGGCGACTACCGCTATCAGAAGAATAATTCCTGAGGCCAGCAGACCAGAGCCAATGGTTTTGCAAATTTCCTCATTTTCATTTCTACCGCGCAAGTCAGCGATCTTTTGTTGCAGTACCTCACCGACACCCGGATCAACCAAAGTCATCCAGGCAAGAATATTTCCTGTTGCCAGCCATACACCCAGCGTACCTGCATCGATCATCTTCAGGTAAAATGGAAGAAGGATTATGGAGTTTATAATATTTGTTATCACATACCCATATTGAAAAATAAAATTCCATTTCAATACTTTTCTATCCATCTAGTTCAGGCATTTAGTGTCAATCATTTCAAGGATCTCTGAATCAACCTGCATATCAAATTTTCTGGCAAACAGGGCAGTGGAATTTCTGATCAGGTCGAAGTCAACCTGTTTCAGGATCTCAGGATGGGCACTGGAGCTTGTATTCCATTTCATGAACATTTTATTGTCGTTCTGGATACTTCCCGAAACTCTCGTATCTCTGGTGTTCAGGAGAATGGTCTGGAAGAAAAGCTCATCGGGTGCGAACGTATACTGATGGAACAGGCTGTATTCAGGGTTTTTATGCACAAAATCAAGCACGTAATTCATAGCATAGATATCCAGAGACCACCACTGGGAGCCATAATAATGAAGCATATTCTTATTCAGCCTTCTACGCAGCCATTTGACATTTGAAGAAAGAAAGTTGATCGTTCGAGCTGCATATTTTTCAGGCAGGGAGAAGCCGAAAAAATATTTTGTAACCCGGTAGCTTCCTCCGCCTGATACCCATTTTTTATAATTTGGCAGTGAGAAATGATCTACGAAGGTTGTTCTGGGTGCCGCATTAAAGAAATTATTGATGTACTCGTTTGTTTTTATAGGATAATCCTGGCCGCTTAACAAGATCACACGGTCGAACTTTACCGAAGACTGTTTCACAAGGGTCATAAGCTTCAGGGTAGCCTCGACCAGCCCAAAGCTTCCCCAGTTGGTTCTAACGCTTTTAATCAATATCACACTTAAGGATGAGTCGAAATTCAGGCTTTCTACAGACATGGAAGAACTAAGGTCTATATGAATGAAAAAGCATGAGCATCCATCATCAAGGCGGTCAACCAACCGGATGAGCTGTACTTCGTTCTTATGTGCGAGAATAAGGTATGCCTTGGTCATCTGTATACTTCAGTTTTTAAAGCGTTAAACAGCTCTTAGTCATTCTTTTCATTGAGCTTGTACTTGTCATTTTTGCCCAGGTAGTCATAA
>JAYWCR010000283.1:0-5664 GCA_043780395.1 Sphingobacteriales bacterium | reverse complement strand
GGTAGGTACCCTGATGATATCCTGATCTTTTAAAGTGATATTATTCTTCTGGTCACCTTTTGTCAAAAAATCATAAATATCCAAATGTTTTAGGATCTTGTTATCACGGATTATCTCAATCTGACGCAAGCTTCCATTCTCGGTAGCTCCACCTGCAGAGTATAATGCATTGAATACAGTAGCTAGAGAGGGGAGGGTAAATGTACCTGGTTTCATAACCTGTCCGATAATGATCACCTTGATGCTGCGGATATTGCCGAGGGTCACCTGTACATTGGTACCATGCCCGATGGTATATTTATGAGCGATCAATCGTCCCTTTATGGCTGATGTTGCCTGTTCGATGGTCTTACCTGCAAGATTCAGGATCCCTACTCCAGGTATATTTATATCCCCTTCCGGTGATACTTCCAGCTTCCAGTTTACTATATTATTTCCGAATACATTTATATTTAACTGATCTTCAGGCCCAAGTATATAGTTTAACGGAGTAGCAAGTTTTAAATTAGGCTCAAACGTCTTGTTCTTTGAATCAAAGATATCTGCTCCAAAGATCCTGGATCTTAATCCAGTTGATTTAGTACCCGGGTTATTATCTGATTCTTGTCTGTAGTTTAGTTTCCGGCTCATATCAGCACCTACCAGGTCATTCTGTGATGCATCAGGCCGTGAGCTGGATAACCGGTTTTGGAGTTTTGTAAGCTGACTGTTGCTGAGTCCCTTATTCTGCGCTTCTTTTAGTAATTGTGATTCAGTAAGCCCGGAACTCTGAACCTGCTGCTTTAACTGTGCGATCTGCTGGTCTGAAAGTTCATCTACATTAGTAGAGGAGATGTTCTGGAAATTAGTCTGGGCAGAAATAGTTTTTATAGATGCGCAGAGAATTAATATAAGGGTAAAAATTCTAATGGTAAGTCTATTCATAATTTTGTTTGTAAAAATGATCGCGAATCAAGTAATACTTATATATCGTCAAGTATATCAATTTGTTACTGATAAAAATCAATGGGTAGTAATTAATTATATTTTCATTATTTAAAATAATATAAATGAATATATAATTCCTGGTAGTTAGCAATCTGTCGTAAGTATGCAGGTTGCTATGAACTGAAAATCTTACATAGCTCCGCCTGAAAATCTTCCTCTGATTTTGTTTGGGATAGAAAAAATAAGTTTCAGTGCGTTTGTTGCTGTTATTTTCCTTTCAGCTGGAACATTACTTTTACCGTTTTTAAGATAATGCTCATGTCACTGACCAGGGTAACATTATTCAGGTAAAGCAGGTCGTACCTGACACGGTTACACATCTGGTCAACATTCTCGGCATAGCCGTAATTCACCTGCCCGATTGAGGTAAGGCCTGGTTTGAGTTTTAAAAGTTTCTTATAATTGGGTGATTTTAACAGGATCTGCTCAATAAAGAACTGACGCTCTGGTCTTGGGCCTACTATTGACATATCACCCTTGAGTACATTCAGAAACTGAGGAAATTCATCAAGCCTTGATTTTCTCAGTATTCTACCCCAGCCGGTGATCCGTGGATCACGGTTACTCGAAAGTTGAGGTCCTTTTGCTTCTGAGTTAACAAACATGCTCCTGAACTTATACATTGTAAAGGGCTTCTGATCTTTTCCAACCCGCTGCTGGTGGAAGAAGACAGGCCCTTTAGAGGTAAGTTTGGTGATGATGATCAGCAAAACAAAGATTGGAAGCCCCATAATCATCACAACGGAGGCAAATGAAACATCAAACAGGCGTTTAAGGAACATTACCTCATTACTAAGCTTTGAGTTTGAACTCAGCTCTATAACCGGTAAATTCTCATAATGAATGATACTGGCGAACCTGTTGCTGAGAATCAGGTCAGAGACCAGCTTGATTGTGATATAGTTCTGATCACCAAGGTCTACGATCTTCTGCAGTAAGAATTCAGGCAGTGTTTTGTAGCAGAGAAAGATTTCGTCGGGTTTCTTATCCAGTATATGTTCGAGAAAACCATTTTCTGACAAATTATTCATGCTGGTTTCAAACAGAAAATTGGAATAGTTATATCCATACTCAGGATGCCTTTTAAAAGCTACAGCCAGTCTTTCAGCAATACCGTCATCACCGATGATCAGAATATTCTTGATATTAAAGCCTTGCCGGCGTAAAAGATCGATCAAAAAGAACAGCACTGATCTTTCTACCAGAATGAAGAAAAAGAAGAGACCATAGCTAAAAATTATGGACAGCCTGCTTACATCGAATAATTTATAAAAATAAAGGATACCCAGTACAAGGGTCATATGATAGAGTGCGGCCAGAACGAAATTTTTAAGATTTACTCTTAAAACCAGTGGCCTTTTTAACATGTATACTTTTGTGATTGCGGCAATGGCAATCCAGGATAAATTCATAATAAGAATAAAATCCATAGATTTGAATACCGAGGCCAGATAAGCTGATTCTATATACTGAGCACATCTAATGGCTGCATTTAATATAACCAGGTCACTTATGAAAGTGAAGACAGTTAATAACTTAGAATAGCTAAATGTCATATAAAGATTATTAAAAAAATATATGTTTCACTTAAACATTAATTGTAATAATGATCACGAATCTATAACATTATCATAATCGCGTATTAAATATATTTTCTTCAGTTATTATGTATTATTTATGTGTTTTTTAGTAATAATTAATTATATAAATTAACTATATGTTAAGTAAATTTCCTTTCTAATAAATCAATCCTTATTTCTCCTATCTGTATTTGTAATCAATAAGTTACAATAGGAAAATCAGGGTGATTTTTTAAGAAATCTATTGTCAGCTAAAGAAATAAGGAGCTTATAATACCTTAATTTTGAAATTGACAGTTAAACTTGCCAAGCGTTCTCGCATTAAAAATCATTAAACTTGCTTTTAATGAATACACCCTTCAGGAGTCATTCTTATACCTCCGGAAAACATACTGTACTGCTTGTTCAATGTGAAATTGCTTCCCTGAACATTGAGTTTATTCGCTTGAATACATCTGCCGGTACCTTTATAGACTCCTTGGCCCATGAGCATATCATAACCAGGAAAATTGAGCTGAACAACGGTCTGTTTACGAGCCGGAATAAATCGGTCAGTTTTCCCGAAGTAGGTGTATCCCAGCAGAATGGGAGCCTGACCCTCGTATGCAGATGTGCCTGTGCAGGTGAAGGTCTCTGTGAACACCAGGCGCAGGTACTAACTGCCATATTATTGAAGAATGATCTGCGGATCTTCTTTGATCCTTTACTCAGGCGAGAAAAGCTAATTACCCATGCAGCGGCCTATGGGCTTGAAAGAGAATCTGACCTGGACCTTTATTTTAAAATTGAATCTGTGTTTGATAACCTTGAGGTCATTTTCCTGAAGCCCTGGATTTTGCCTGTAACAGAAAGGAGCCTTGCCGACCTAAAGAACCTTGTTGTCAAAACAGGCTCATCCGTTCCGTTGATTTTCTCAAAACCCGGTCATCAGGTTTCTATAGTACTGGGACAGCATAAATATTATAAGCATCTGCTTGCGGGGATCTATCATTCAGGGCTCTCAAAAGAAGGGAAATTAAAGAACCCGCTCCTAGCAGCATCTCCACTTGATTTTATCTGGGATGAAGAGAACTTGCAGGCATTAAAGTTCTTTACAGCTATTCATAGGTTTCAAAGTCCTGTACGGCCTGAAAGCGATCAGAGAGAATATAGTGCTTTAAGAGCGCTTGCCAGAAACCCAATGGGTTTTAATTTTTACTACCATGATGCCCTTGTTTCAGACAATATCACAGCTGCCTCCCTGGTGCCTGTGAAGATAAGCCAGGATGCAGGTGAGCTTCGCCTTGATATTCAGGTAAAAGAGCAGTTCTATGAACTTCGAGGTACTATTCAGCTGGGTTCAATGACTTATGCCCTTGAAGATATAGCCATACTTTTCTCCAGTTTTATGCTGGTTGGCGACACAATCTATTTAATTGGTGATAAGGAAACGGCAGGGCTGATAGGGCTGTTTAAAAATAAGCATGAGGGGGTGCTGGTCCATGCTTCCAAATTCAAGGAGTTTAAAACAAAGGTGCTTCATGCCCTGGAAGACCGGGTTAAAATAAGCTACGCCCATATTAAGCCAGCCACAGCAGCTCAGCAAAAGCTCTATGGCCTTAAAAATGAACTTGAAAGGATCATCTACCTGAGTGATTTCGGAAATGAGGTGATGATCATGCCTGTAATGCGCTATGGGGAGCACGATGTAGGTGTGCTTACCAAAAGGCAGGTTTATGAACTTGACCGTAAGGGCAAGGAGTTCATCTTTAAACGCAATGATCAGGCTGAACTGGAGTTTACTGCCCTCATACTTCGCCAGCATCCAGATTTTCTGGAACAGCTTGAAAGCTCATTTGACTATTTTTACCTGAATAAGCTCAGGTTTCTGGATGAAGAATGGTTTTTGACGGCCTTTGATGAGTGGACACGGCAAGGCATCACTGTTCTGGGCTTTAATGAACTTGAAGGCAACAGGCTGAATGCCCATAAGGTGCATATTACAGTGAAAGTACTTTCAGGTATAGACTGGTTTAATGCGAGCGTTCAGGTTCGTTTCGGAAAGAAAAAGGCAGCGCTGAAGCAGATACAGAAGGCTGTGAAGAATAAATCCCGGTATGTACAGCTTGATGATGGTACCCTGGGTATTCTGCCTGCAGAATGGCTTGAAAAATTTTCACGCTATTTCAGGTCCGCAGAAATTGCAGATGACCAGACCCTGCGCATGCCCAAAGTGAACTTTTCAGGCCTGCATGATCTTTTTGACCAGGATATGCTCGATGAACCGCTCAGAGAAGAACTGGACTTTTATGCCCGTGGGCTGACAGATCCAGCCTCTATCAGGCAGATTGCAGTATCACCTGATTTTAAAGGGGTGCTCCGAACTTATCAGCAGCAGGGGTTAAACTGGCTCAACTTTCTGGATACCTATAATTTCGGGGGCTGCCTGGCCGATGATATGGGTCTTGGTAAAACGATTCAGATCATCGCCTTTATTCTCAGTCTTCGTGACAGGTCTGAAACCAATATAAATCTTATTGTAGTTCCTGCATCACTCATCTATAACTGGCAAGCGGAAGTTGCCAGATACGCACCTTCAATAAAAGTACATACCATTTACGGTGCAGACCGCACAAAAAGAACAGATGCTTTTCATGCCTTTGAGATTATCCTTACTTCGTACGGAACGCTTGTTGCCGATATCTCATTCCTGAAAGAATTTACCTTTAATTATGTATTTCTGGATGAGTCACAGAACATTAAGAACCATGATTCGCAACGCAACCGGGCAGTACGCACCCTGAGATCACGCAACCGCATTGTGATTACAGGCACTCCGATTGAAAATAGTACAAACGATCTTTATGGCCAGTTCTCATTTGCCTGTCCCGGGCTGCTCGGAAACAGGCAGTATTTCAAGGATATCTATTCAGCACCGATCGATAATTTCAAGAGCCGCAAAAAGGCAGCATTATTAAAAGAAAAGATCAGGCCCTTCGTTTTGCGCAGAACAAAACAACAGGTAGCTCCGGAACTTCCTGCTAAAACTGAAATGGTGCTTTACTGTGAAATGCAGACCGAACAGCGTGCTGTATATAATGCCTGTGAAAAGGAACTG
>JAYWCR010000282.1:0-14909 GCA_043780395.1 Sphingobacteriales bacterium | reverse complement strand
TTAAATAATGCGGGGCTTGCCCTGGGTTTAAACCCAGTTTTCGAGGGTGATATTGATCAATGGGAAACTATGATCGATACAAATATTAAAGGACTGCTTTACCTCACCCGGGCATTAACCCCAGCCATGGTCATGCGCAGGCAGGGACATGTGATCAATATTGGATCTACTGCGGGGTTGCAGGCCTATGCCAAAGGAAACGTATATGCCGCCACCAAGGCTGCTGTCAGGTCTGTCACAGAAGGAATGCGCATAGATATGCTTCCCTATGGAATTCATGTGACCCTGATAAATCCAGGAGCCGTAGAAACAGAGTTCTCAGAAGTAAGGTTTGACGGCAATAAGGAGAAGGCGTCTAAAGTTTATGAAGGTTTTACTCCACTTCATGCACGTGATATTGCAGAAACTGTTTACTTTGCTGCCAGCAGACCTGCCCATGTCAACATTGCTGAAATTACAGTAGTGCCCAATGCACAGGCATCTTCCCTGGTCATTCACAGAGAACCTGCATAATTCCCTGCAGATTGGCAGGGTCATATTTCCCCGAAAAATTACCTTATGAGCTTGATAGAAATCATTGATACAGATATAAAAAAAGCATTGCTTGCCCGTGATCAGGCGGGTCTGAGAGCTCTTCGTGCGATTAAATCTGCACTTTTGCTGGCACGTACCGAAAAGGGTATGGCAGAGGAAATCACACCTGATACAGAGCTTAAGATATTGCAGAAACAGATTAAGCAACGCAAAGAATCGGCAGATATCTACCATGCCCAGAACCGGGCCGATCTGGCGCTGATTGAAGAGGAGGAATTGCAGGTCATCGGACTCTACCTGCCTGCACAGCTGAGCAGGGACGAGATTGAATCGCAGTTAAAGGTGCTCATCACCGAAAGTGGTGCAGTTTCGATTAAAGACCTCGGAAAGATAATGACCCTGGCCAGCAAGCATTTTGCCGGTGGCGCAGATGGAAAGCTTATTTCTGAACTGGCAAAAAAAATACTTTCATAAATTACCAGCACCCATTCACACGCTGAATAAATACTTGCCAAAGCCAGCATTGTTGGCAGAAAGCAATATATTTGAGCAAAATAAACGAAAAATGGAGTTCAGGCTTCGAGAAGAAAACGGCTTTAAATACCTTGAAAGGGGAGAGGGAAGGGTTTTATTGCTACTTCATGGTCTGATGGGCGCACTCAGTAATTTTGAGCAGGTCATTGAACAGTTTTCAGGCGAATTTAGGGTCATCATACCCATTATGCCTGTTGCGGAGCTTCCTCTTTTAAAGTCAAACGTGAGAAATCTGGCAAAGTTCATTCATAAGTTTGTTCTGTTCAAAGAACTCGATGATATGGTCTTGCTGGGAAATTCACTTGGAGGTCATGTAGCGCTGCTTTATACACTGGCCCATCCTGAAAAAGTACACTCCTTAATATTAACCGGAAGTTCCGGTCTGTATGAAAACGCTTTTGGGGGTACTTTTCCCCGCAGGGAAAATTACGCCTATATTAAAGAGCGTGTTGAGTTTACATTTCATGATCCCAATACAGCTTCAAAAGAACTTGTGGATGAGGTTTACGACCTTATCAATGACCGGAATAAACTGATACGTATTTTACACATGGCCAAGTCTGCCATGCGCCATAGCTTGCGCGAGCATCTGGCAGAGATTAAAATACCTGTATCCCTGATCTGGGGACGGGAAGACCGGATTACTCCCCCGGAAGTGGCTGAGGAATTCCATAGCCTGCTGCCAAATTCACAGCTGAACTGGATCTCAAACTGTGGACATGCCCCTATGATGGAACAGCCAGGTGAATTTAATGAAATAGTGGAGAAGTTTTTGAAAGGCAGTAAGATGAATATCAATGTGAGTTGATTAAACTTCAAAAGGTATACCATGCTGGCAATTGATTTAGTAAGTACACTCGTTCCGACTTTACAAACCTCTGATACCTTGAGTACGGCCGCAGAAAAAATGCGTGTTTCTCACCTGAGCCATCTTCCTATTGTAAGTAATGAAGAGCTTCTGGGTGTTTTATCAGGTCAGGACATTATGGATGCTTCTGATCCTGAGCAAATTGTAGGAAGTATCCGCATTTCCCTGCTCCTTTCATTTGTATCCAGCTCCCAGCATGTATACGATGCCCTTGGTATGATGGCAGATCAGAAACTGAGTATGGTGCCTGTGGTAGATGATAAAAAGAATTATCTGGGCTGCGTTACTCAGGATGCGCTGCTTGAATACTGCAGCCTGCTTACCTCAGGCAGCCAGCCTGGTGGTATTATTATTCTGGAAATGAGCGAACGTGATCTTTCCATGTCAGAGATTGCCCGTATCGTTGAGTCAAATAATGCCCGAATTCTAAGTTACTTCACAGAAACCTCCGCCGACTCCTCAACGGTGATGCTTACCCTCAAACTTAATAAGACAGATATTACAGCAATTTTAGCTACTTTCGAGCGCTTCAATTATCAGGTAAAAATATCTTTCCAACCAGACAACTTCAAAGACGATACGCTTGGCCGCTATGAATCGTTTATGAATTACCTGAACATGTGAATACGCATCCTTTATGAAACTAGCAATTTACGGGCGAACCTTTAATGAAAAGGCAATTCCGTATGTAAGGCAATTTTTTGAAATTCTTGACATATATGGCACGCAATGTATCATCTATAAGGAATTCAGAGAATTTATGCTGCAATCTGGTATTGATCTTCCGGCCTCGGGTATCTTTGAAGATGCGCAGCAGCTTGCTGAAGCCCGCGTCGACAGCCTGCTAAGCCTGGGTGGTGATGGTACACTGCTGGATACAGTGACACTTGTACGCGACAGCGGTCTTCCTGTACTGGGTATAAATCTTGGCCGGCTTGGTTTTCTTGCGAGTATAAACAAGACCGAACTTGATGATGCGATGAAAAGCCTTCACTCCGGCCTTTATACCATAGACAGCCGTATTCTTATCAAACTGGTCTCTGACCATGAGCTTTTTTCGGGGGTCAGCTACGCCCTGAATGAATGCACCATTCATAAAACAGAAGCATCTCCCATGATTATTGTCCATGCCTATCTGGATGGTGAATTTTTAAACTCCTATTGGGCCGATGGGCTTATTATCTCCACGCCGGCAGGTTCAACAGCCTATTCGCTGAGTTGTGGCGGACCAATCGTTTTTCCAGGATGCCGGAATTTTGTGATCAACCCCATAGCACCCCATAACCTCAATGTAAGGCCTGTAGTGATCAATGATGACCATGAACTAAGTTTTGAAGTGGAAGGACGAACTTCAAAATTTCTGGTCAGCCTTGATTCACGCACTGAAATACTGGATTTCGGAACTCCGCTGAGATTAAAAAAGGAGAACTTCAAACTAAATCTGCTCAGACTGAGTTCAGAAAATTACCTGAGTACGTTGCGTGAAAAGCTCATGTGGGGGCTTGATACCAGGAACTGACAGTCCTTTGCTGACAACGACAATTAAAGCCGGCTACCGGCGTTATCAAGTATTTAGAAAATATGTCCTCAAAACTCATTATAGCTGCCCTTACAGGCATATTCTTTTATATTCTTTCTCCCTCTTCCGGTTATGCAGCAATGCCTGTTGAAGGAATCTTCTCAGGCCATGTCACTGATAAATCCACAGGACAGCCTGTGGCAGGGGCAACGGTCACTATTCCCGACCTGCGCAACGGAACTCTGACCGATGGTTCAGGAAATTTTACGCTGAATCATGTTCCTAATGGGATCTACCTGATCCAGGTGCAGCTGATCGGCTATGCTACCTATACATCAAAAATAAATTTTTCACTGACAAGAACCCTGAACGTAAAGCTTTCCATTTCTACTATTGAATCGGGTGAAGTGGTCGTAACAGGAGTGACCCATGCTACTGAACTTAAAAGAAGTCCTGTTCCGATTGTCGCTGTAGGAAAACTCTACCTAGACCAGCGGGCAGCATCGGGCAATGTCATTGATGAAATTGCAAATCTGCCCGGCATCAATGCAGTTACTACAGGCCCGAATGTATCCAAGCCCTTTATTCACGGTCTGGGTTATAACAGGGTGGTAACGCTGCAGGATGGCATCAGGCAGGAAGGCCAGCAATGGGGCGATGAGCATGGAATAGAAGTCGACCAGAATTCTGTGGACCGTATTGAGATCATCAAAGGGCCGGCAAGTCTAACCTATGGATCAGATGCCATAGGGGGTGTGGTGAATCTTATTTCTCCTCCACCTGTACCTGAGGGAGCCATATTGGGTTCTGTTCAGGGTACCTATGGCACCAATAACGGGCTTATGAACGGATCCGCCAGGGTTTATGGAAATAACAATGGGTTTGTATGGGGAACTATTGTTTCAGCAAAAGAAGCAAAGAACTATCAAAACCTTCATGACGGGCGTGTGTACAATACAGGTTTCAGGGAACAGGATGCCCGGATTATGTTTGGCCTGAGCAAATCATGGGGCTATTCTTATTTTAATGCATCCGTTTTTGATGACCAGCAGGAAATCCCCAATGGCAGCCGTGATTCTTCAAGCCGTAAGTTTACCAAACAGGTTACAGAGGCCGACCTTTTCAGGCCAGTTGTCTCTGAATCAGAACTGAATTCCTACAAGATCTCAGCCCTGCATCAGCATGTACAGCTGTACAGGATATACAACAACAGTAATTTCATTATTGGCAACGGTAACCTGCTTGTTAATCTTGGTTATCAGTATAGTCACCGACGTGAATTTACACATCCCCTTCAAACAGCTGTTCCGGGGCTGAACCTGAACCTGAACACCTACACGTATGATGTAAAATATAATTTCGATCTTGGCAATGCCTTCGAAACGTCTGCAGGCATTAACGGCATGTACCAGACCAATACCCTTGGTCAGAGTACAGCCTTTCCCATCCCTGCATATCACCAGTTTGATATCGGCCCCTTTCTGGTTGTCAAAAAATCATTTGGTAAACTTGATGCTTCCCTGGGTGCGCGGTACGATGTACGGGATTTTAACAGCCAGACTGCTTTTATTGATACTACAAATGCAGCTTCAGGCTTTCCTGTGCTCTACAGTGGTGCTAACCCCGAAAGTGCCCCTCATGTCATTCCACAGTTCAGGGCGATCAATAAATCATTTTCAGGTTTCTCCGGAAGTTTCGGTGTCACTTACAATTTTTCATCTTCCCTGCTGGTCAAGGGAAATATTGCAAGGGGCTTCAGGGCTCCGAGCATCGCAGAGCTTTCTGCCAACGGGCCTGACCCGGGTTCCCAGATCTACCATATAGGCAATGATAAATTCAAGCCTGAATTTGCCTTGCAGGAAGATATAGGTGCTTTTCTTGCCCTCGCCTCAGTTTCAGCAAGCCTGGAGCTTTTTAATAACAGCATCTCCAACTATATCTTTCAGCAGCAATTATTGCATGCCGACGGAAGCCCTGTCATTACCCAGGGCTACACCACCTTTACCTATGTACAGAGCAGGGCAAGGATCAACGGGGGAGAGATAAGCGTTGACATACATCCGCTGCCCTGGTTGCATTTTGAAAATTCTATAAGCCTTACTTACGGCAAAAATCTGGGAAATGGCAGTCCTGTTGCCGACAGCCTGAAGTATCTGCCCTTCATACCTCCTGTACATACACATTCAGAATTAAGGGCGAGCTATACAAGTGGGTTCGGCCGCTTTAAGAACCTCTATGTATTTGCAGGGCTTAACCATTACAGTGCACAAAAACGATTCTTTGCTGCCTATCAGACAGAAACTGCTACGCCCGGCTATAACCTGATCAGTGCAGGCCTTGGGGGCAATCTGGTGAACTCCTCCGGAAAAGTGATTGTCAGACTTTTCATTGAGGGAACCAACCTTGCTGATGTATCCTATCAGTCAAATATGAGCAGGCTGAAGTATTTTGACAATATGCATGTACAGCCTGGAGTTAGGCCTGGGATCTTCAATATGGGAAGGAATATTGACTTTAAGGTCATGGTTCCATTTGACCTCGGAGCCCACCTGAAAACGAATTCATGAACAGCATTTACTGCATGATTATCTTAAGAGAATAAAAACATTAACTTGGCGTTTTTGAACTATTGGAGAACGTCTCTCTGATAGCAGATCTTAAACCGAGAAATCAATTTCATGACCTTAAGTGTAGCGACAAACCGGAAAGCTTCCAGCTTTTTAACTATAAGTGAAAATTTAAAGCAATTGATCCAATGAGAAAACAGTTGCTTGTAGCGCTTCTCCTGGTAGCTGGCATACAGTCAGCCTGGGCTCAGAAATATGATGTAGGAGTAAATCTTGGTCTTTCAGGCTATATGGGAGATCTTAATCAACGGAATCCGCTGGCTTTTAACCGGGGAGGTTTTGGCATTACCCTCAGAAAGAACTTTAATCCTGACTTTTCTCTTAAACTTGCCTTTTCACAGATTCTGCTCCATGCCGATGATGCCAGCTCTGGAATACCAGATCAGGTACAACGCAACCTGCGTTTCAATAGCTGGGTAACGGAAGCTTCTGCACAGGTTGAATTTAACTTTTTCAAGTTCAATCCATTTGATAAACAGGAATCTCTGTCGCCGTATATTTTTACAGGCCTGGGAGGTTTTCATTTTAATCCATACACTTTTCTGAACGGAAACAAGATCTATCTTCATGATGTGGGTACTGAGGGGCAGTTCGCCGTAAATCCACCCTTACCAAAAGGTGCCAAATACAGCGCTCCTTACCCAGGCCCTTATTCAAGATTTGCCGTTTGCATTCCTGTAGGTATAGGCTTTAAATACCATCTTAAGGGAAATTTCAGCTTTGTTACTGAATACGGCTTCAGGCTTACTCTGACCGATTACCTGGATGATGTAGCAGGTAAATATCCCAATCCAGCCTCTTCAAGTCCTGACCCTAACTATGCAGCCCTGTCTAACAGGTCTGGTTACCCGTATGCATCGGGTGATCAGCGTGGAGGTTCCTGGAAATACGATAAATACTTTTATGGTTCTGTTGGAATTATCTATACTTTCCGGTCTATTGATTGTCCAACGTTTTACAAATAAAGTATGCTAAATTTTAGTTTATTTTGCACTTTCTTTTTGAGGAGTGCTTATGTGTGAGTTGAACAGGTTAGATCTGGCAAAAGTGCCGGCCCATATTGCCATTATTATGGATGGAAACGGACGCTGGGCCCAGGGTCAGGGAAAAGACAGAACCTTTGGCCATTGGTCAGGGGTAGAATCAGTGCGTGATTGTATTGAGGGTGCTGTAGAGGCAGGCGTGAAAATTCTGACCCTTTATGCCTTTTCTACTGAGAACTGGGTGCGCCCGGTTGAAGAAGTGAATATATTGATGGAAATTCTGGTATCGAGTATTCACCATGAAACAGCAAGTCTGATGAAGAACGGAATTCGCCTGAACGCTTTCGGTCAGCTGGATGCGTTGCCTGAGGGTTGCCGCAAAGAACTGTTCGAGGCCATTGATGCCACGGCTTTAAATACTAAACTTACCGTAAACCTTGCTTTGAGCTATGGTTCCCGTTGGGAGATACTCCATGCTGCTACTATGATTGCGGAGAAAGTGGAAAGAAAGGAAATCGGTGCTTCTGATGTTTCAGAAGAGCTTTTTACCTCCCTACTCTGTACTGCAGGCCTGCCTGACCCTGATCTGCTGATCAGAACAAGCGGTGAGCAGCGGATCAGTAATTTTCTGCTTTGGCAGATCGCCTATGCAGAGCTTTACTTTACGGCAAAGTTCTGGCCTGATTTCCGCAGAGCTGATCTCTTCGATGCAATAGGAGATTTTCAGAACCGCAAACGACGATTTGGCTCTGTTACTGAGCAGATTTCAAATTTAAAAATGAATACCCTGGAGTGATTTAACGGCCTGAGCCACCATAAAACATTAAAAGTATGCTCTTGCCTGCTTCACTACATTCAAAAAACCAAATTCGATTGATGAAAATATTATTCCCTGCTGTTTTATTCATTTTCTTATCACTTTCACTAGTTGCCCAGGTAAAGGTTCCACTGGATTCAGCAAAAATGAGCATAGCAAAGCCAGCTGTGGCTGATTCGAGCGCTGCAGCAGACACTACAAGCGCACCACCTGATCTGAACTACCAGAGTGCCAAAGAATATCTTATTGATGCTGTTCAGGTGAAGGGTACAAAATATCTTGATAACAAACTCCTCATCAATATCTCTCATTTAAGGGTCGGCACTAAAGTGCATGTTCCGGGTGATGAAAAGATCTCGGGCGCCATAAAGAGTTTATGGGCCCAGGGTCTCTTTGAAAATGTGAGCATCGATGCCCGCATACATGGAGATGCAGTGACCCTGATTCTCAGGCTTGAAGAAAGGCCCAGGCTCGGGAAAATTGATTTGCGGGGAATCCATAAATCTGCAGAAGAAGATATCCGTAAAAAGTTGAAAGATATCGGCTCCAGGGTGGTTACAGATAATGTGCTGAACGATATTGAAAGGGTGATCAAGCGTTATTTCAATGACAAGGGTTTCCTGAATACCATAGTGACCTTTACCCAGAAAAAAGATGGCTCAAGCCAGAATAAGGTGGTACTGACAGCCTCTATTGAGAAAAATCAGAAAGCCCGTGTCGACAAGATCAATATCACCGGAAACACAGATGTGAAGAGTAAGAAGCTTCTCTCATTTATGAAAAATACCAAGCAGAAAGAATGGTACAAGATCTTTGGATCCAAAAAATTTCTGCTCGGAAAATATGAAGATGACGATAAACAGAGCCTGATCACCAAATACAGCAACCTGGGTTACCGCGATGCCCGCATCATCTCTGACAGCGTGATCCATAACAAGGATGGAAATGTAACCATTGACCTGAAGGTAAATGAAGGAAAAAAATATTATTTCGGGAACATCAGCTGGTTTGGAAATGCCCGGTATACCTCTGAATTTCTTTCAAAGGTACTGGGTATAAAAAAGGGTGATCTTTATAACCAGGAGAAGCTTGAAAAACGACTCAGCGGAAGTCAGAATGGTGATGATGTAAGTTCTCTTTACCTTGATAACGGATATCTTTTCTACCATAACGAGCCTACAGAGATAAGGGTATATAAAGACACGGTCGATCTTGAAATGAAGATTCAGGAAGGCGCCCAGGCTAACTATAACAGAATTACTGTTAAGGGAAATGACAGGACAAATGACAAGGTGGTGCTCCGTCAGGTGATGACCATCCCCGGAGAAAAGTTCTCCAAGTCTGAGATCATCCAGACCACCCGCGAACTTGCCCAGCTTGGTTATTTTGATGAGCAGAAGCTGAACCCTGTACCCCATCCGAATCCTGAGGATGGTACCGTAGATATTGAATATGATGTGGTTGAAAAGCCCTCTGACCAGGTGGAGCTTTCAGGAGGTTTTGGCGGAGGGCGTATTGTAGGTTCTCTGGGGCTTACCTTCAATAACTTCTCCATTCAGAAACTTTTAAGAGGCAAGTGGGAAGGTTTATTACCTCAGGGTGACGGGCAGAAGATCTCTATAAAAGCCTCTGCGAACGGAAAGCAGTACCAGGTTTATTCATTATCCTTTCTGGAGCCTTGGTTCGGCGGCCATAAGCCGGTTACTTTTGGTGTAAACCTTTCCCTGTCACAGCTTCAGTATTCCTATGGTTTGCCAAGGTCCAGTCCGCGCTTTGAAGGTGCTAATATTTATTCAGCCTCCGTAAGTCTGGGTAAACGTCTTCGCTGGCCAGACAACTCCTTCAACCTGCAGTATGCACTGAGCTTGTCCAAGTATGACCTGAAGAACTTTCCTGGGTTTATTTATAATACCGGGCAGTCCTATAACCTGAGTCTTACCCAGACCCTGAGCCGCTATTCCCTGGATGCACCTATTTACCCTACTTCCGGATCCAATATCAAGTTCAGTATTGAGGCTACACCTCCCTATTCTGCATTAAGACATGTGGATTTTGGATCAAAGAATATTACCCCCTCTTCTAAATTTCAATATACTGAATACCATAAATGGAAATTTGATGCAACCTGGTTCATTAAATTATATGGGAAGCTGGTGCTGAATACCCAGGCCCGTTTTGGTTTTATCGGATATTATAATCCCAATATCGGTGTTCCGCAGCTGAACAGATTTCTGCTTGGCGGGGATGGTATGACCGGCTATAACTTCCTGCAGAGCACAGAGATCATTGGTCTGCGCGGATATCAGAACTATTCTATTTTACCACAGGGAGGTGACCCGAATGCTGGAAGTCCTATCTATGATAAGTTTACCGTAGAATTAAGACATCCTGTGATCAACAGTGCATCGGCTACAATTTATATGCTTGGTTTTCTTGAAGGTGGAAATACCTGGAGCCGTATTTCAGACTATACACCCTTCAATATCAAACGCTCAGCCGGTGTGGGTGTACGCATCTATCTTCCGATCTTTGGTTTGCTGGGCCTTGACTATGGCTATGGTTTTGACAAGATCCCCGGAAATGCAACGGCAAATAAGGGACAGTTTAACTTTACAATCAACAAGGGGCTTGACGGATTTTAATATTTAAGATAATAAATATGCGAATAGATGCGTTAAACGCGTTTCACATTAAGAGTATTTTTATAGCTTAGCCCATAGGGAATTAAAGTTCATGACCGTATAATTTAACAGGATGAAAAGGGTACTTCTAGTTATTGCATTTCTTGGGATTTTTTCCGGAGCTTTTGCTCAGAAATTTGGTTTTGTAGATACTGATTATATCCTTAAACATATTCCTGATTACGCAAATGCAAACAAACAGCTTGATGTACTTTCAAAGGAATGGCAGAAAGAAGCAGATACAAGGTTTCAGGAGCTTGACCGGTTCTATAAAGCCTATCAGAAAGACCAGGTATTGCTTTCCGATGAAATGAAAAGAAAACGCGAGCAGGAGATCGTCGGAAAAGAAAAAGAAGCAAAAGATTTCCAGAAGCAGAAGTTTGGTCCTGAAGGTGAACTCTTCAAACGCCGTCAGGGACTGGTAAAACCGATTCAGGACAGGGTCTTCAAAGCTATCCAGACCGTTGCTGATGATGGTCTGTATGCAGTTATCTTTGATAAAGCCGGTGAGCCTACCATGCTGTATGCGGCTCCTCGCTACGATAAGAGCAATGATGTTATTATTAAACTGGGTTATAAACCAGGTGTGTTTGCAAAATAATTTTCAACCCAATTAAATTAAATCCATCCCCCAAATCAATTCAATGTTTAAAATGAAAAATGTAATTAAAAGTGCTGTTGTAGTAATTGCCTGTACGCTGTTCACCGGTTACAAAAGTACTGCTCAAAATAAACTTGGCCATATCAATGCTTCTTTACTGATCACTATGATGCCTGAAGCAAAAGATGCGGATAAAAAAATTCAGGATTATTATACGGCTCTTCAAGATCAGATGAAGACTCTTCAGTCAGAATTTCAAACGAAATATGCTGATTTTCAAAAAAATGAGAAAAATTTATCTGATGCCAATAAATCGGTAAAAGGTAAAGAACTACAGGATCTTCAGGACCGGATCCAGACCTTTCAGCAAACAGCACAGCAGCAGGCAACTTCCAAGAATCAGGAATTGATGCAGCCTGTCATAACAAAAGCCACCAGTGCTATTGAAGCTGTTGCCAAGGAAAATAAGATCTCCTATATTTTTGATACGAGCAAGGGTGAATTCCTTGTCGTTCCGGATAGTGAAGATATTCTTCCCCTTGTAAAGAAGAAATTAGGAATTACAATCGCTACACCTTCTTTGAATGCTCCGGCAATTAAATAAGACAAGCCTTAGATTATAATAAGAATGCCTGCTTATGCAGGCATTCTTATTTATACCCAGCCGGGATCCTGATCCCGGCATTCAGTTAATTATTTTCTACCGGCTATGCCTTCAGAAAAACCCATTGGAATTTTCGATTCAGGAATAGGCGGCCTTACAGTAGCTGCTGCCATCAAGGAGCAGCTACCTCATGAAAATCTGATCTATTTTGGTGATACAGCGCACCTGCCTTATGGAGATAAGTCGGCAGAAACGATCGAACTCTATTCGAGGCGCATTACAGAGTTCCTTCTTGAAAAAGAATGCAAGGCCATAGTCATTGCCTGCAATACAGCTTCCTCACTTGCTTTTGAGAGCCTGAGGCTTGAGTTTGGCGCTGATATTCCAATAATTAATGTAATAGACCCTACCGTAGAACGCCTTCTGGAGAGAAACATCTACCAGACCATCGGCATCATTGGAACAAGAGCAACTATCAATTCAGGTGTATATCAGCAGAAGATTAGAAACCTTAATGAAGATGTACAGGTAGCAGCCCTTGCAACCCCCCTGCTTGTACCCATGATCGAAGAAGGTTTTTTTAACAATACGATCAGTAAGACCATCATTCATACCTATCTTGAAGATCCGGTCCTTGCATATATAGACTGTCTGATCCTGGCCTGTACCCATTATCCGCTTATTAAAAAAGAGATCCGGGAAATCTATGCAGGCAGGGTAGATGTGATCGACAGTGCTTACTGGGTAGCATCAGCCCTTGAAAAGGTACTGGTCTCCCTTGACCTTCAATCAGGCGGAGGGGGCAATGATCATCACTTTTATATCTCCGACAGTACCCCTACCTTTGAACAGAGTGCAAAGATCTTTTTCGGAAAAAAAATTCAACTCGAGCTTGTCAAAGATTTGATATAAACTATGTAAAGTGAAACTTAATTAATTGTTAAGTTTTCAGTTTAGCTTTTTGGTATCTTTGCTAAAAAATTATTAAGATGAGTGATCCAGTAAAACATGAATGCGGCATTGCATTCATCCGCCTGCTAAAGCCCTTTTCTTATTATCAGGAAAAATACGGAACTCCTTTGTATGCAGTGAAAAAGTTGTATCTGCTGATGGAGAAACAACATAACAGAGGGCAGGATGGGGCAGGGGTGGCTGCCATAAAATTTGATATTCCTCCTGGAAACCGCTATATCAGCAGACAGCGTTCCAATTCACCAAAAGCCGTTCAGGAAATTTTCGAACATATCCAGCAACGCTACCTGGAGATCCGCAACCTGCACCCTGGCAAAATGAATGATGCCGACTGGGTGAAGCTTCATGTGCCCTTTACAGGAGAGCTTTTACTTGGACATCTCCGGTATGGAACCCATGGAAACAATTCTATTGAGAATGTACACCCTTTTCTTCGCCAGAATAACTGGATGACCCGTAACCTTGTCATTGCCGGTAATTTCAACATGACCAATGTCGAGGAGATGGTTGAGCAGCTTCTTGAATTGGGCATGCACCCTAAGGAAAAGGCCGATACTGTAACCGTTCTTGAGAAGATTGGCCATTTTCTGGACAATGAAAACCAACAGCTTTTTGAGAAATACAAGCAGGAAGGGCATTCAAATATTGACATATCAAAACTTATAGCTGAGAATCTGGATGTAGCCAGAATTCTTACCCGCTCGGCCAGAAGCTGGGATGGAGGTTATACGATCGCAGGTCTTGTGGGACATGGTGATGCATTCATTATGCGTGATCCTGCCGGCATCAGGCCTGCATTCTATTACCAGGATGATGAAGTGGTGGTTGCTGCCTCAGAGCGCCCTGCAATTCAGTCAGCGTTCAATGTTCCTGTGACCTCGATCTCAGAGATAAAGCCAGGCCATGCACTGATTGTAAAAAAGAACGGACAGGTTAGCCAGGAAAAGTTCCGTGAACCCCTTCCTTTAAAAGCCTGTTCATTTGAACGGATCTATTTTTCAAGAGGAAGTGATACCGATATCTACCAGGAACGTAAGAAACTAGGCTCCCTGGTGGTGCCTGAGATTCTGAAAGCTGTAGACTACGATATTAAAAATACAGTATTCTCCTTTATTCCGAATACGGCCGAAACTGCCTATTATGGAATGGTTGCCGGAGTGGAAGATTATATCCGCGAAATTCAGAAAAAAGAACTTTTAAAGGGAAATACCAGCGAGGCAGATCTCGAGCGCATTCTTTCGATCCGGCCCCGGGTTGAAAAGATAGCCCTGAAAGATGTGAAGCTCCGAACCTTTATTACCCAGGATGCAGAGCGTGATGAGCTTGTCACCCATGTCTATGATACGACCTATGGGGTGGTGAATCCGGGCGTTGATAACCTGGTGGTGATCGATGACTCCATTGTCAGGGGAACCACCCTTAAACAAAGTATTCTGCGCATTCTTGACAGGCTTCACCCCCGCAAGGTTGTGGTGGTATCTTCGGCCCCACAGATCAGGTATCCTGACTGCTATGGGATCGATATGTCCAGGATGCGTGAATTCGTTGCCTTTCAGGCCGCAATAGCCTTATTAAAGAAGAACGGACTTGTACATATTATAGGTGAGGTCTATGAGAAATGCAGGCTGGAACTGCTGAAGCCTGTAGAAGACATGGTAAACCATGTAAAGCTTATCTATGAGCCGTTTACAGATGAAGAGATTTCGGCAGAAATTGCAGAGATCATCAAACCTGAGGATATGAAGGCAGAAGTTCAGGTGATCTATCAAAAACTAGAAAACCTTTCCATCGCCTGCCCTGCACATCTGGGTGACTGGTATTTTTCAGGCAATTATCCAACTCCAGGGGGTAATAAGGTAGTTAACCAGGCCTATATAAACTTTATGGATGGCAATAAGGGAAGGCCTTATGAAGAACTGATGGAAGATGGAGCAGAGCTTAACAAGCCTGTCCATAGCTGATAATAAATTAATACAAATAAGAAGCCGGTCGGATTGTGAAAGCAGTCAGACCGGCTTCTTATTTTATAAATAAATTGATGATGAGCCTGCAACCGAACGTGATGATAATAATCCCGGCAATTCTGTTCATCATGACAATGGTGCGGCCTTTTATGCGGGTTCTTAATTTATTGGCAAAATAAGCCTTCAGAATATCCATGGTATAGCA
>JAYWCR010000281.1:0-6779 GCA_043780395.1 Sphingobacteriales bacterium | reverse complement strand
CCAGGTGCAATTATAACACTGAATGGCGGTCTGAATGCGGCAAATGTATTCTGGGTGGTAGGCACTGCTGCTACCTTCGGCACGAATGTGAATTTCAGCGGCGTTATTTTAGCCAAAACGGCTGTTACCCTCAATACCGGAGATGTTTTTACAGGGCGGATCTTTGCCAGCACGGCAGTTACCATGATTGCAAATACAGTTAAAATCCCATTCCCTTCGGCCGCTGCATTTGCCTATGGCTCAGATATAGGCTGGGTAACGGAGATGGAAGCTGCAGGCAGTCTGTACTATAACAATGCAGGTGTCAACCAGGATCTCTATACCATTCTTCAGGGTAAAGGAATCAATTCTATCAGGCTCAGGGTCTTTGTGAACCCAACAGACGGCTGGTGCAATATTGCCGATGTGGTGAATAAAGCCAAAAGAGCAACGGCAGCAGGAATGAATATTATGATCGATTTTCATTACAGCGATATATGGGCCGATCCGGGACATCAGAGCGTACCAGCGGCCTGGGCCACTCAGACAGATATGCCAACGCTGGGAAATACCGTATATAATTATACCTATGCCGCCCTGGCAACACTTAAAGCAAATGGAGTTACACCTACCTGGGTACAGACCGGAAATGAAACCAATGGAGGTATGATATGGCCAATGGGTGCGATACCTTCCAGTTATTCGAATTTTGCATGGCTGATCAATAGCGGCTATAATGCAACTAAGGCTGTATTCCCTTCAGCCCTTGTCATTGCACATATTGCAAATGGATATAACGATTCTAGAGCACGCACATTTTTTGATAACCTGAAAAAATACGGGGGTAACTGGGATGTGTGCGGTTTCTCTGTGTATCCGTCTGCGGCTAATACTTCTACGGCTAATCCGACTCCCTCAGACTGGGCTGCAATGAACATCAAGGTACTCGCTACCATGCAAGACATGGTCACACGCTACCCTGGAAAGAAAGTCATGATCAGTGAAGCTGGTATGAGTGCTACGGATGCTGTTAACTGCAATCTATTCCTAACCGACCTGATCTCAAAAACACAGTCTGTAACCGGTAGTCTCGGTGTTTTTTACTGGGAGCCTGAGGCTTATTCAAGCTGGAAGGGATATAAATTGGGTGCCTTTGATACCAATGGTCAGCCAGCAGTTGCTATGAATGCCTTTATTCATTGATTATGACATTATAAAAAGTAGAGCAAGGCCCCGGCAGGGAGTTGCGCTACTTTTTTGTAAAGCAAAAAGAATTACTCATAAATCTTTATTAAACATACACCCTGACTATAGATTGCTGCAAAACCTTTTGCAAATACGGCTAGTTGAGTCTTCTCAAATGAACCACCCGCTGAATGCCTGCATGTTCAATGGCCTCTGTATAGTTGCCTATAACCTTGGAATAGAGTGCTTCCATATCAATGCCGGGGTCAAAAAAGTTTGCTGGTGGAGGTACCATCGTATAGAGGGCATCGGCCCCTGTAAATGCTTTCTTGAGAAAATCAACATCATGGATTGAACCGATTGCAGGTATGGCTCCCAGTGCTTCAATGGCTGGCTTTTTATCTGCATTGCTGCTGATCACGGTTACCTTATCTACTTTTTCTATCAATACTTTGGTAAGCGGCTGGCTGATATGCCCTAAAGAGCCTGTTACAATAATTTTCATATATCTGTGTTTTAGATATTAAAAGTAACTATTGATTAATAAACAGGTTTAGCCACACCCACTTTTTTTGAAGCCGGAATTATGAACTGAACAACATTAATTTTTTTGTGTCTCCCGGGGAAATATAGGAACTGATAAGCTTCATCCCCAGTTTCTCTAAAAGTTTAATGGAAGGTTTATTTTCAGGTAGCGTAATAGCCAGAACAAAAGGTATTTTAAATATATCTTTTGCATATACCAGGGTCGCCTCAGCAACCTCAAAAGCATATCCCCTGCCCATGAATTTCGGTAAAAATGCAAAGCCGATATCTGGTTCTGATAAGTTTTCTCTGCGGAGTAATCCGCATATACCGATGCGGGTCTGATCTGTTTTTAATTCAACCAGAAAAAGACCATACCCGTTCACCTCATAGCTCCTTAACGGCCCATTCTGAAGATAAGCCCGTGCCTGGGTTTCAGTTCTGATATTTCTGTCACCAATATATTCTATCCATGCAGGGCTGTTTACCAAAGCCAGGATGAACTTTATATCGTTCAGGTTTAACCGCCGGAGGGTCAATCTTGAAGTTTCCAGAATTTCATCCATATAAATTTTATTCACTTTTATAGCCAATTTCTTCATGCCAGGCTTTCAAAGGCCTCGAGGAAGGATACCCATTTTCAACCCTGTACTTTTTTCGTTCTTCCGTAAAATGCCACCATGATCTTGACGAATCGCGGGTTTCAGCAAAATGAACTACCAGCCTGAACTGGTCTTCCACACAAGGGTCGGTTCGGTAACCTTTTCTTAACTCATAGGCATCTGTCAGTTTTGAACCTTCCCTGCCTTTAAGCTCCGCAAGAGAGTAAAAGCCGATAAATACTAAATCCTGGGCAAATTTGATCCCGATAGAAGCAATAGTCTGAAATTCTGCTAGGGCCAGCAGTTCCTTTACCCTTGCAGGGCTAGCGTTGAGAAGCACCTCCAGTTCATCAGCCGTATACTCAGGCACCTCAGCAATTTTTACTTTATTCCTTTTAAGACTTGCTCTCTCAGGGTCAGTGAGTGGCAACTGAATACGTGTCATACTCTTTAACGTTTACAAAATGTACCCAAAAATGATGAAGCACAAGAGGCTAAAGTATAAATGCTTTATAATACATAGGCGCCTCGGTTCCCCAGTTCTTAAAAGTCGACTTTAGCATAGCTCTGAAAGTTTTATTATCTGCAGGCTTACCTTTCTTAGGAGCGGTAAGAGTTTCAGGTTCAAGCACCTTATCATTTACCCGGGTAGCAAACCAGGTTGTATTCTCATGCGGAAGCGCCACGCCCAGGATCATCCCCGGCAAACCACTGAACGATTCAGGTCCACCGGATACGGTAATCTCGGTGGTATAGAAAGCAACAACATAGATCGAATCAAGTACGATGGCATTCGCACGCCGGCAGGTATAGCCGGCTATCTCCCTGGTTTCATTGGTGATCTTCCATTTTATACTGCGCACACTATCACTTACAAGAAATTCGCCGTCGAAAACCTTTTTATGGGCAATTGCTCTTCCAATATTCAGGTCTGTATAGATGATATTATTCTGAAGATATTCAGGGCTGTTAGTAAAGAATCCGGTTCCCGTAGAGATTTCATCTTCAGCAGGAACAAATAATGTTCGGCCATCAGCAAAGGAAAGTAGGCTTGTCATGGTTTTGAACTGAGGCTGCGACTTTTTATACTCGTCAAAGGCCTGCCCTAAAAATGCTTCGTTCTCCTTATTAATAGTCTTTGAAATAAGGGCATACATATTAATTTTTTTTTCAAAGGCAATTGTTCCTGAAACAGTAAAATGGGCCTGCTGGGCAGAGAGCCCTGAAGACCCAAGAATAAAAAGGATAAGGAATATCAGGTGACGTCTCATAAGATCATTTAGCAGAGCCTCCACCCATTTTAGTGAAATCATAGGTGACCTTTAACATAAAATATCGCTTGATAGAAGTATAACTATTCTGGGTAATGGTATTGGCCGATGCCGTACGCTCAAAGCCTGTATTCTGATTGAGCAGATCATTTCCCATCAGCGAACATTCAAGGCTTTCTGTTTTCAGGAATTTTTTTGAGATATAACCATTGACAATAAATTTACTGAACGTATGATTGAATGACTGGGTCTTGCCATCATATTGATAATTGCTCGTTGAGCCGATCTGAAACTTTCCCGGTAAATAGATATTAAACCGGCCGTCTGCCCTGAAACCCTTGCCATTATTATTGATCAGGGGTTGCAAAGATGACTGGCTTACTGTAAAGGTTGGCCCGAACGAGAAATAGAGATCATACTTTTTTTCGATGTACGAATTGATGTTTATACTGGGATTGTAGGTATAACTTTTTGTGAGGTTTAAGGCCCCATTTACCTTATTGTAATAGGTATTGCCATTGGCATCCATACCTGCACCAAGGTTCAGCTCCATAAAGCTCAGCTTCCGGGAGAAGTTCATACCAATATTGAAACTGGAGGTTTGCTTGTCGGGCAGGTTCATGTATTTACTGATACTCTTACCGGATAAGGGGTTTACAGCCACGTCGCTCACAATGGGGTTGGTGGTAAAGTTGTATGTTCCGTAAAGACCAATATACTGGCTCGTCAAGACCTTGTAATTTCTAAAATTTAAATTGAACGCATTGCTCAGTGAAGGGTGCAATTCGGGATTTCCCAGCACGATGTTCAGGGGATCAGTATTTACCCGCAGCGGCTGAAGCTGCTCAAGAGTAGGCTCGGTAGTCTGCCCTGAATAATTAAACTGCAGGGATGCCTGCTGTGAAAACCGGTATTTATAGCTTGCCTGTGGCCTCCAGTTCGTAAAGCGCCTGTTAAAAATGCCATGCGTAAGTTCGTCTACCTGTGAAAACCTTATGTTGTTCACTTTAGATCCCAGGGTTACCGTAGTTTTCCCTTTCGTATAGTAAAAATCAGCTCCTGCCTGCTGGGAAGTTTGCGTCAGGTGATAATTGCTGCTTAACGAATCCACAAGTTCATTGTATACACCCTGATGTGACTCATTAAAAGATTTACGGTCAGAGCCGCTTCCTCCTAAAATAAGCCGGTAACTTACAATCAGAGAGATCCGTTTTGATAAAGGCTCAGACCAGGCAAAACTGGCAGATGCACTGTTACTTTCCAGGTGGTTGGTCTTATATTGATTGATCTGTTGCAGACTATCCTTTTTACCATGGTTTGCATAGAACAAAATGGAGGAATTGATGAAGCCCCTCGCATCACTTTTGTTATAAGCCTCAGTCAGATTCACTGAAAGCGTTCTGCCCTTCTTTTTAAATTTTTTGGTATAAAAGGCAGTCATATTCAGGGCATCCTGGTCAATCGTATTGGTAAGGTGGCGGTTGCTCTTATTGATCAGCGTATCGTTACGAAGCTCCGTGGAGGCAAAGGTATCGTCTGTAGTGCTATGGCGATTTGAGCCATCCACAGATACTTTCAGGTTAGAGGTCGTATCAATCTTTAGCAGATAAATGGCATCCAGCTTCTGACGGAACAGAAACTTATGAGAGGTCTGCCCTGAAAGGCTTTTCAGCACCGCCCCCGGCAGATTATTCTGAACCTGGAGGTTACTGGCCCCATCGATCGTTATGCCCCCAATCTTGTAATTTGTATTAATGGATTCTTTATCTTTATTCCACTTATTGTCGTAATGAAAGCCTGCTGTCTGAGCCGTTGGAATACCCTGCCCGCTATAGCGCCCATCGAACTGATCAAAATCGTCATTATTGCCGCCCGATATATAAAATTCTCCTCCATCACCAAACTGCATATCCTGGCCTGAGCCGTATTTCTGATTATCTTCCCAGCCCAGCCCTACCTGACCATCATTGCCGGCAATCCCATATACAGAGAACTTTTGCCGGGCTTTGAAGGTGTTGAATATGGCCTGCGACTGGTAGAACCCAGCTGAACCTGCGCCCAGCTCGCCCTTTCCAAACATGCCATTCTTCTTATCCTCTTTCAGCTTGATATTGATCGTTCGGGCCTTGATGCCATCATCCACCCCTGTAAAGGCAGCCTGGTCACTTTTTTTATCATAAAGCTGCACCTTATCGACCATATCAGCCCTGATGTTTTTTGTGACCAGGGTTGGATCATCCCCAAAAAACTCTTCTCCGTCTACAAGCACCTTACTCACCGACTGGCCCTGAGCAGTAATTTTACCGTCTTTATCGATCTGGATACCAGGAAGCTGCTTTAAAAGATCTTCAACCTTGGCATTCGGTTGCACTGTATAGGCCCGGGCGTTAAATTCAGTTGTATCGCCTTTAATTTTGATGGCAACTGCCGTACCTTTTACAAGTACTTCATGAAGCAACCTCTCTTTAAGCGCCATATTGATCGTACCGAAATCATGCAACTGATGCAGCGAATCGAGTGTAATATGTTCTGCATAATCAGCATAATGAGGATATGCGACAAGCAGAATAAATTTACCTCTGGAAAGGCCATTCAGATGGAATGATCCAGCGTGACCAGCCCGGGTAAAACCTACCAGTGCAGAGTCTTTGGCGTTCAGAATGGAGACGGATGCATTGTAGAGCAATACCCTGTCGGTACTATCGCCGATGATGCCGCTTACTGAATACCGGTTCTGGGCAGAAGAAGAGTAGGAGTAAAAGATAAATGCCAGTAAAAACAAAAAGACCAACCTCATACAGCCAGTCTTACGCTCTTAAAAATACAAGTAGAATCAGAGAGCATTTTTAGCATAAAAGCGGGCTGAGATTTAAGGCTTACAGGTAAATCGTTTCAACACCTGTTGTGCTTTAATTGTTCATGAATATAGGTTATTATCCATGAACCCCGGCGCCTGAATTTATGCAGATCTAGCCCTTCATCAACCTGTTACAGCTCAGTTAAACGAATGCCGGAACTCGAGGGGCGACATCTGGGTCTTGGTCTTGAAGAGCTTACTGAACGACTGGAGGTGTTCAAAACCAAGCTCGTAGGCAATTTCGCTTACTGTGAGGCTGGTGGTGCTGAGCTTTTCTTTAGCCAGTTCAATCAGTTTATTGTGCAGGTGCTGCTGGGTGCTTTGCCCTGTTAATGATTTAAGAAGTCCGCTTAAATAGCC
>JAYWCR010000280.1:0-5313 GCA_043780395.1 Sphingobacteriales bacterium | reverse complement strand
CATAAGTCTAAAAAGGAAGATGAATGGGACGGGGCTGCCGACTGGCTGAGACGCTATGACCATCCTGTTTGGAAAAAATATGAAGATAAAGCTGAAGGTGCCGGCCATGGGGGCATGGACTGGTTTGTGTTCAATGCCTTTGTGCAGGCTGTAAAACAAAAAAAACAAACCCCGATCGATGTCTATGATTCCATGACCATGAGTGTGATCACTCCCTTATCTGAAAGGTCAATTGCCAATGGCAACCAGGCTCAGGATTTTCCTGATTTTACGAAGGGTAAATGGGAGCACCGCAAAAATACCTTTGCCCTTGATGATAGTGGATTTTAGGTCAGGTGGGATTGCCTGATAGACCTCTGCCATTATACCAGAAATAATACATATCTTTAACGAATAAATAATTCTCCTAAATTCCGGCCGTCTGAACAGTTCAGCTTTCCGGGCCGGAAAATAACCAGGGCACCACATTTGGAGCCTGGTCTTTTAAACTTAATACAACTCTATTGACTTTCGAACAGTTAAATCTGATTGAGCCTATTTTAAGGGCCCTTCAGCATGAAGGATATGAAAATCCTACCCCGATCCAGGAAGAATCTATTCCCGGCATCTTAAAAGGAAATGATCTTCTGGGCTGTGCCCAGACAGGTACTGGTAAAACTGCAGCTTTTGCTATTCCTGTTTTACAGCTGCTATATAACCAGGGGCCACCTGCAAAGGCACACCGCCCTATCCGTGCGCTTATTTTAACACCTACCCGTGAGCTTGCCATTCAGATCGACGAAAGTTTCGGCGCTTATGGTAAACATACAGGCCTGAGACATTCCGTTATTTTCGGTGGGGTATCCCAGCATAAACAAACCATGATCCTTCAGTCAGGGATCGACATTCTTACAGCAACACCTGGAAGACTGCTCGATCTGATGAATCAGCGTTTTGTGCATCTCGAGCAGGTTCATCATTTTATTCTGGATGAAGCCGACCGGATGCTTGATATGGGCTTTTTAAATGATGTAAAAAAGATTATTGCAAAGCTGCCGCATAAACGCCAGACCTTATTTTTCTCGGCAACCATGCCCCCTGAAATTTCAAGGCTTGCTGATACCATCCTATCCAATCCACAAAGGGTTGAGGTAAGTCCGGTATCTTCTACGGCTGAAAAGGTAAAACAGGCTTTGTATTTTGTAGATCAGAAGAATAAGAGAAATCTGCTGGTACATTTACTCGCTGATAAGGCTATTACCAGTGCACTGGTATTTACCCGTACCAAACACGGTGCTGACCGTCTTGTAAAAGAGCTTACCAAAGTTTCAATCAAGGCTGAAGCAATACACGGTAATAAAAGCCAGGCTGCCCGTCAGAAAGCATTGACCAATTTCAAATCCGGTGTTTGCAGAGTTCTTGTAGCTACTGATATTGCCGCCCGCGGAATTGATGTAGACAACCTTTCGCATGTAGTGAACTATGAACTTCCAAATGTTCCGGAAACTTATGTACACCGTATCGGACGTACAGGCAGGGCAGGAGCAAGTGGAATAGCATTTTCTTTCTGTGACCAGGAAGAACAGGAATTCCTGCATGATATCGTTAAACTAACAGGCCTTGATATTGAGGTGGTTGAAAACCAGCCCTTCCATATGGTCATGCCTGCTTATTCTCCTGCAAAGAAAAAGAAATCAGGCCCATCCAAATCGTTTAAACCGAATACTAACCTGAGTGGCCGTTCACATGCTCCAAGCCGTCCGGCTCATAGAGTGCGTAACGACTAAGAAGCACTTACCTTATTTAGAAGGCTGCTTTCAGCGTTCCTGTCTGGAACAATGAAAGCAGCCTTTTTTATTTACACAAGTTCTTCCTGAAGAAGCAGTTCTTTAATATATGTCATAATTAATTGATGGGAATCTTTTTCTTTAAGGATGTTTTGATGAGAGTAGGGCGTATCGATAAGCTTTACAGATTTGTAATAGTCAGCCCAGCCGCAGGAATTGTCAAATTTTACACTTGTAAGTAATTCACTCGAAAAAAGGAATAATGGAATACCTGCATTTTTTAAATTTGCCGATAAGTTAAAAATTCTCAGGTAAACTGCACTGAATGGTAGTCTGAATATTTTTGATATAGTAAGCATGATATCATACCATAGAACGGCATTAATTTTACCCGGAGGATTTATTCTGTTTATAAGTAAGTAGCCTAATGTTTTAAGAAGTCCTTTCTGAGTTAACTTTTCCAGGAGTACATTTATAGAACTTTTGTCACTCTTATGATAAAGCCGGTTTTTAGGGAGATAATCAGTATCAATATTTACTTGAAATAACGGTTTTTTTCCCTTTTTAAGCTTGCTGGCTACCACCTGTGCAAGGTTGTTTCCGTTACAAATCCCAAAAAAAATAAATTTTCCAGGTAAAACATCTGAAAAATTAGATTCAATGATCCTGTTTGCACAATTATCAATCAAAAGGTCATTGTAATGGCTTTGACCATTGATGGGGTATTTTATAATGGTGGTATTTGGGAATTCAGATAACATTTCTTTGACCAGCTCGACCTGAGAACCAGTCAGGCCTGTAGCGGGTTGAAATAAATATACAGATGAATTTAATAAAGAATTAAAATCCTGGTATTTATGCTTTTCTGTTAACCGGGAAACTGAGATCAGTACTGATAGTACTGAAGGTTTTATAGAGCTATTTATATAAGCTGCAGGCACTTTGATCTTAAGTTCTTTCTCAAGATCTGCAGCCAGATAAACAATGTCAATTGAGCTTCCCCCGCACTCAGAGAAGGATCTGTTATTATCAAATCCACTCCTGTCAGATGTATATACTAGCCAGAGCGTCTTTAATAGTCCTGCACCTTGGGAATCAGGTTTCATACTATCATCCGTAATTTCAATTTCACTGAGTTTTTTAACGTCAATTTTAAAGCTGCTCAGAAGGGGAATTGAATCAAGGATTCTAATTGTTGAAGGTATCATATATTTAGGCAATACCTTCTTTAGCATGGTTCTGATATCTGATTCAGTCATTGAATTATCAGTTAATTCGACAAAGGCTGAAAGAGAAGATGTTTCCTGTTTGGTTCTTGCCAGAACATATGAATTTCTGATCCCGGAAAGTATCCTTATCTTTTCATTTACTTCATCGGGTTCGACCCTGTTCCCGTTGAATTTGATCTGATTGTCATTTCTGCCCAGAAAATAGAAATTTCCATCCGGTAACACATATCCTGTATCTCCTGTTCTGAAGCTCCGGGTTCCATCTGCGTGATAGGTGTAATGAAGCGCAGTCAATTCCGGATCTTTCCAGTAGCCAAGGGTGAGATATTTGCTTCTTACTTCAACCTCACCCTCTTCACCGGTATTTACCACCTGATGATCAGAGTTGATAAGTGTATATGGACGACCATGCACCGGGTAGCCAAGGGGTAATAGTTCAGTGGATATGAGAGAAGAATGCGTCAGGCACCTATAGCTGTACGTAGTAGCAACTTCCGTACTTCCAATGCTTATCAGTAGAAGAGCAGGTTCAGCAAAGAACACTTTAAACAGTTCAAAGTCTGACCTGTAAATCCGCTCTCCTCCTAAGCCAATAATTCTGATCGTTGAAAGCGGCTTTGTTTCCAGGGCTAAAAATGCCCTGAAAACTCCTGGTACCAAACGGAAAACACTAATTTGATTAGTCCTTATAAAATCACCGATTGTGCTTACCCCTTCTTTTTTTATATCAGTCAGATACAGGCTTGATCCGCTTATGATTGAGCTATAATTTTCGCGTATGCCTACGACCCCTACTGGGGCATGAACTGAGATTATTCTATCATTTTCATTCAGAAAATAGCTCTGTTTAAACTGCATTGCATCAAATAACAGGTTCTCCTGATTTTGGTAAACACCTTTTGGTTTTCCTGTAGAGCCGGATGTATAGATGATATATGCAAGATCTTCTTTTATGCTGCTGGTCTGAAAGTTATTCCCTTCGTCACAGGTATTCAGCTCCTCAATATTAATCACATTAAGTTCATGGTTTTCTGAAAAATCCAGCGTACTTATAAGATCCTGAATTTCTGCGGCTTTAATAATTTCCCGGTTTCTTAAGGCTGGCGTATTTATATCCAGTGGTAAAAATGGTCTTCCCAGCGAATTAAGAGCCAGCATAGATACAATATACCGGTGAGAATACGGGATGCAGATAGCTACAGGGTTTTTTGTATCGTCAAGAAATTTTTGCAGGTAAAATGCATAGTTCCTAACTTTTACTAAAAGGATGGAGTAAGAGATATGAAGCTCATTATCTGCGATTGCGATATTTTCAGGACAAATTTCAACAATTTTAAGTAAGACCTCGAAAATGGACTCTTTAATATTGAAATTTGGCTCTACAGTGAAGATTTCTTCTTGGGAGACCCGATTCAAAGTATATATTAAGCCTTTTATTAATAAAAAACTTAATATATACATAAGCTCACTGATCTTAAAAGCCTGTATTCCTAATAAATCTTAAAAATTAAACTATTAATGACTGGGTTTTCTAATCCAAAATTGAGGAATAAGGCTTAATTAATATTTAATAAGTATTATAAATGTTGCGTTCTCTTTCAGGGATGTATTCAATTCATAGATTTGTAAAATAAACCAATCCCTATGCTTTCATTAAGCAATATCCGGTCAGAAATAACCGCCCATAAATCAAGATACCTTGACGAACTGTTCGAACTTTTACGTATTCCATCTGTAAGTGCCAACCCTGCCCATCATGGTGATATGCTGAAGGCTGCAGCCCTGATTGTAAAGCAACTCGGTGAAGCGGGTGCTGAAAATATAAAGCTTCATGAAACTCCGGGTAACCCCATTATCTATGCAGATAAATTTATAGATGCCTCCCGGCCCACAGTACTTGTTTATGGTCATTATGACGTGCAGCCGGCAGACCCCCTGGAGCTCTGGAATTCACCGCCTTTTGAGCCGGTCATTATTGATGAGAAGATCTATGCAAGGGGGGCCTGTGATGATAAAGGACAGGTATTCATGCATATCAAGGCTTTTGAACTTATGAACCGCCTGGGTGAGCTGCCCTGCAATATCAAGTTCATGATCGAAGGGGAGGAAGAAATAGGTTCTTCGAACCTTGATACGTTCGTGAAAGAAAATACAGCACTTCTTCAATGTGATGTGGTGCTGATCTCAGACACCAGCATGATCGCCAATGATATTCCTTCCATCAATACGGGGCTGAGGGGCCTGAGTTATATGGAAGTTGAAGTGACAGGTCCGAACCGCGACCTGCATTCAGGTGTGTACGGCGGGGCAGTGGCAAA
>JAYWCR010000279.1:0-5159 GCA_043780395.1 Sphingobacteriales bacterium | reverse complement strand
CAGCTCTTCTTTCTCGCCTGTGCGCTGTACCTTATTAATGTTCCAGACAGAATCAACAGAAATATTTCTGCGCAGCACTCCTTTAAGCCTGACCAGGGCGACCTCTATGCCAGCAGCAGGCTTGAGGGGCAAGGGAATCATGTTCTTCTGAAAATCTGACACCAGGAAACTTTCCTTTAAACCTGCGGGAATGCCGTCCAGCAGCGAATGCTGCCTGGACAATACGTCTCTGACAGTACGGCTTATTGGCGAAAGCTGTATCTGGGGAAGCAGGGCCAGGAATTCATCGCGGTAAACAAGGCGCTGACTGCGTCCTGAAAATTCATTGGTAAGAAGCTGAAACCTTGTATTCAGGTCAAAGGATCCGGCTATTTCCCGGGCTTTCTTTCTGGCCTCATCAAGCAGACTGCCTTCATTTCCAGGCAGGCTCATACTGTATGAATTATCCACATAGATACTGACCACGCTATTTCCTGATCTTTTTGCTCCTGAACCGGCAGAGGGAATATAAGGGCCTGAAAATGCAAGGATCAAAAACAGGAAAACCAGGAGCCGGCACACCAGGAGCAGCCACTTTTTTAGTCTGTCACGGGCATTTCCCTGCAACTGAATCATTTCTAGCATGGGAACATTGCTGAACTGCACCTTTTTATACCGCCGCAGATTCAGCAGATGAATCAGCACCGGAATGAGCAGGGCAAAAAGAGCAAAGAGAAATGACGGATAAACAAAGTCCATAGCACTCAAAAGTACCAATAAATGATACTTTTGTTTATTCAATAACCAAACACCTTTGAAAACTTTAAAAATTGCAATCCAGAAATCAGGCCGGCTGAATGAAAAATCAGTTGAACTCCTGAAGAACAGTGGCTTTAGCTTCGATAATTATAAAAGTTCATTAATCTCTCCTGTCTCAAATTTCCCTTTAGAAATTCTTTTTCTGCGTGATGATGACATTCCTGAATATGTGCAGGATGGCATTGCAGACCTTGGAATTGCAGGCGAGAATGTGATTAAAGAAAGTGGGGTGCATGTAAATCACCTGATTCCGCTGGGTTTCGGCAAGTGTAACCTTAAAATTGCAGTTCCTGTGACCAGCATGATCACTGACCTTTCACACCTGAACGGTAAATCAATTGCAACTACCTACCCTTCTATTCTCTCTGAATTTCTGATCGATAATTCCATTGAGGCAGAGATCAGAACGATCAGCGGCTCTGTGGAGATCTCTACCAACCTTGGCCTGAGTGATGCGATCTGTGACCTTGTTTCCACCGGAGGTACCCTGAAGAGTAATGGACTGATGCCTTTCTGCAATGTAATGGACTCAGAGGCTATGCTGATCGGCCGGCCGGGAATAGAAGAACACCCGATCGTGCAGGAAGTACTGCAGCGCATGCGTTCTGTATTGAGAGCTAAAGACAATAAATATGTTGTATTAAATATCGAGCGTAAAAACCTTCATTCCATTACAAGCCTTTTACATGGGGTAAGAAGCCCTACAGTAGTGCCTCTTGCTGAAGAAGGCTGGGTGGCTGTACATACTGTTATCCCTGAAACCGATTTTTGGGAAAAGATCAACCAGCTGAAAAGCTCTGGTGCCCAGGGAATAGTTGTCTTGCCGATCGAAAAAATTATTATTTAAATAAAAAATGCAATTAACGCAGTACAGCTTAAATAAATTAAGCAGTGAAGAGCTATGGAATCTCACCGGAGGAAGGCATAGCATCGTGGAGGGAGCCTCTGAGCTGGTTGCCTCAGCTGGTAAGATCATGGATGATGTAGTGCTGAATGGCATTGAAGCCCTTTTACGCTATACCCTGGAACTTGACGGGGTAAAACTTGACCAGCTCTATTTAGACAAGGAAGAAATTGAAGCTATTGCCGCCACGATCGAACCTGCGGCGGCCGCGGCGATCGATATGGCCTACAGCACCATTTATGCCTATCACAAAGCGCAGCTTCAGCAGGTAAAAACGGTAGAAACCGCTCCGGGTATCCGCTGCTGGCGGGAAAGCCGGCCTGTGGACTGTGCCGGTCTCTATGTTCCGGGAGGAAGTGCAGTATTGCCCTCCACCTTTCTGATGCTGGGAATTCCTGCAAGACTGGCCGGTGTTCCTGAGATCGTTGTCTGCAGCCCCCCTCAGAAAAACGGCTCGCGCATAAACTGCTACATAGCCTATGTGGCCACTCTGTTAAAGATCAACCGCATCTATACCATTGGCGGCGCTCAGGCTATTACGGCCATGGGCTATGGGATCGCAGGCATTCCTAAAGCCGATAAGATTTACGGACCAGGGAATTCATGGGTTACTGCAGCAAAGCAGCTCATCCAGCAGCGTGCCATGGTAGCCATTGATATGCCGGCAGGCCCTTCTGAGGTCATGGTTGTCGGAGATCTGCATTCAGACCCTGAATTTGCCGCCTCTGACCTCCTTGCCCAGGCAGAACATGGCCCTACAAGCCAGGTTGTACTGGTAAGTACTTCTGCAGATTTTATTGAACAGGTAAACCTGGAACTTGCAAAACAGCTGCCCCTGCTTCCAAGAGCTGCCATCGCAGAAAAAGCCCTCGCGAATTCCTATGCCATGCTTGCAGAGACCATGGAAGAAGCCATTGGCTTTTCGAACGCCTATGCGCCTGAACACCTGATCTTGTTAATGGATGATGCAGAGAAATGTATTCCTTCCATTACATCGGCAGGCTCGGTATTTCTGGGTGCCTGGTCACCTGAGTCTGTGGGTGATTATGCCTCCGGAACCAATCATACCCTGCCTACTTCGGGTTATGCAAGAATGTATTCGGGATTATCTGTCGGTTCATTTCAAAAACAGATCAGTTTCCAGAAACTGACAGCCCAGGGCCTGCAGTTCATAGGCCCGACAGTAGAAACCCTTGCAGGCATTGAAGGCCTTCATGCGCATGGCAGGGCTGTGACGCTCCGCCTTGAAAAACTGAAAAATACTTAGAGAAAGATTTTGAAAAATATTGAATCATTAGTGCGGGATAACATCAGATCCATGGAAGCATATTCCTCAGCACGCAGCCTGTATACATCTGGAACATTCTTTGACGCCAATGAAAACCCGTTCAACCTGTTCGATGCCCAGGCAGGAGGCCTGCCAGTAAACCGCTACCCCGATGGAAAGAATGTAGAGATCCGCAGCAGTCTGGCTGCCATGTATGGGCTTCCTGTATCACAGGTCTCTGTGGGGAATGGAAGTGACGAGCTGATCGACCTGCTTGTACGTATATTCTGCATTCCGGGCAAGGACAGTATCATCATCTGCCCTCCTACGTTCGGCATGTATAAGGTATCAGCCATCATGAACGATGTGGAGATCCATGAGGTTCCCCTTGTAAACTATGGCCTGGACCTGGCAGGCATTGAGGCAGCAGCAGGTATCAATACCAAGATTCTTTTTATCTGCAACCCTAATAACCCGACAGGCACGGTGATAGCGCGCGATCAGATGATCGCCCTGGCAGAGAAGTTAAACATGATCGTGGTCATAGATGAGGCCTATGCCGATTTTATGGAAGAGGAGACCATGCTCTCAGCCCTTAATGATCATGAGAACCTGATTATTCTGCGTACCCTGTCTAAAGCTTTTGCCCTTGCCGGGGCACGCCTGGGTGTTGCCATGTCATCAGAATACATCATCAGCCTTCTACAGAAAGTCAAGTTCCCTTATAATATAAATATGCTAAGCACCGGCCTGGTGCTCAAAGCCCTTGAGCATACTGAAGAGATTGCCGCATCGGTACATGACCTTATTGCCATGCGCAGGGAAATGGAAGCAGTTCTTGGTACGTACCAGGAAGTACTGGAGATCATACCCAGCCAGGCAAATTTTCTCTGCATACGGGTAACTAAACCTGCAGAGATCTTTAACGCCCTGGTAGAAAAGCAGATCATCATAAGAAAAGTAAATCCTGCTTACGGGATGGGCAATGCCCTGAGAATAAGTATAGGATCGGCTGAAGAAAACCGGATGCTGCTGGAAGCCTGCCAGGAAATAATGACCGTTCAACCGAAAGAAATAAAAGCATGAAGAAAGTATTATTTGTGGACCGGGATGGAACCATCATTTTTGAACCCGCGGATGAGCAGATAGACAGCCTTGAAAAGCTGGAATTTCTTCCCCTTGCCATTTCCTCCCTTAAAAAAGCCATGGACATGGGTTTTGAACTTGTCATGGTCACCAACCAGGATGGGCTTGGCACTACCTCTTTTCCTGAGGATACTTTCTGGCCGGCTCAGGAAAAAATGCTGAATATCCTTTCAGGTGAAGGTGTTGTATTCAACCAGATCTTTATTGACAGAAGTTTTCCTACCCAGAACAGCCCCGACCGAAAGCCGGGAACGGGCATGCTTACAGACTATTTAAAAGAGAACTCCATTGACCTGGACCATTCATATACTATAGGTGACCGCATGACCGATGTGCAGCTTGCTGCCAACCTGGGTTGTAAAAGTATCTATATCGGCGTAAAACCTTCAGAAGGTGCTGACCTGAATACCAGCTCATGGGCGGGAATTATTCCCTTTCTGAAACAGAATTCGGGCCGCCTGGTAAAGCTTGAACGCAATACAGCAGAAACTAAAATAAGCATTGAGCTTATGCTCGACGGCGAAGGCCGCCATGAAATAGACACAGGCCTCAAGTTCTATGACCATATGCTTGACCAGCTGGCCAGGCATTCAGGCATGAACCTGAAACTGACAGTGAAAGGGGATCTTGAAATCGATGAACATCATACGATCGAAGACAGTGCCATTGCCCTTGGCATGGCCCTTCGTGAGGCCATGGGTGATAAAAGAGGGATGGAACGTTACGGCTTTGTACTTCCCATGGATGAGGCCCTGGTACAATGTGCGATTGATTTCTCAGGCCGCGCCTGGTTTATATTCAAAGGTACCTTTGACCGTGAATATGTAGGTGACTTTCCTACAGAGATGCTTGAACACTGGATGAAATCGTTCTCAGACCATGCAGGCCTGAACCTGAACCTTGAAATTCTGGAAGGCAGCAATACGCATCATAAAGTAGAGGCAAGCTTCAAGGCCCTGGCCAGATGCCTCAAACAGGCCCTGGTAGTTCATGGTGATATTTTACCCTCTACAAAAGGAATCTTATGAGTGGCACTATTGGAAT
>JAYWCR010000278.1:0-3443 GCA_043780395.1 Sphingobacteriales bacterium | reverse complement strand
TAAATTTAGAATTTCCAGGCAGGGTGAAATTCAGTATCACATCTCCATATTTCTGTAACTGGGTAAGGTCAGAACCACTATACGATCCATTGCCATTATTGGAGGCAAGGGGAGCCAGCGTGCCTGCATAGTAATACTGGTTATAGGTATCTGTAGTACGGTCAATAGTTCCGCGTGACTGAAGATTCAACCAGGGCGTAATGTCATATTTCAGGCTGGCACTGGAAATAACCCTGTAACGCTTTGCATCATTGGTATTCTTGTTGATGATCCACCATGGATTCTGCTGAACGTCTTCAGTGAAAGGCCAGTTTTGCCTGGGAGCTCCATTGGTACCATTTGGACCCAGATAGCTTGTTTTATAAGGGCTGATATCATTTCCTCTGGGGAACAGGTACAGGCCAGTGAGCGGATTAGAGTAGAATCCGATCGTAGGGCTGTTGTTAATTTCCTGGGTCAGGTAATTGATATTTGCATCCGCTGTGAGCTTATTATCCAGAAAATGACCGGTCTCGTGAAGATCAATATTATTCCGGGCCAGTTTATTATGAGGCTCAACTCCTCGTGCGGCTGTATTGGCAAAGGAGAAATAGGTCTGGGCAATATCAGAACCTCCGGAAAGGCTTATAGAATTGGTAAAGTTGGTACCTGTCTGGTAAAAATCTTTCAGGTTATCTGGTGAGCCTGAAATTTTCGGACCCCAGCTATCGGACGAAGTCGCCGTTGTCTGCCCGTAAGCACTCTGGAATTTTGGCAGATAGGCATTCTTATCAAAAGATGCTGCAGAAGAAAAGTTTACACTGGTTTTTCCAGCCCTGCCTTTCTTTGTATTGATGACTATGACTCCGTTTGCCGCCTGACTTCCGTACAGGGCAGCTGCGGAGCCCCCTTTCAGCACGGAAACACTTTCAATATCATCAGGGTTCAGGTTGGAGATGCCGTCACCTCCGTCGGGCGTTCCGCCATACGTGCTGTTGGGCTGGCCATTTGCGTTGCCACCATTTGAGATAGGAACTCCATCGACCACATACAGGGGCTGGTTATTCCCCTGGGCAGAACGGTTTCCTCTGAGCAATACCTTCGACGACCCGCCAACCCCCGATGCTCCGGGGGAAATATTGACCCCTGCAATTTTACCGTTCAGGGAGTTCATCAGGTTGTCGCTTTTAACGTTCGTAAGCTCCGGACCTGCTATCTGCTGGGTAGAATAGGCCAGTGACCTCTCAGACTTTTTTATACCCAGGGCAGTAACTACCACCTCGTTTAATCCTTTGGCATCGCTTAAAAGCACCACGGATAAGGGGATACTATTTTCTACAGGGACCTCCCTGGCTGTAAAGCCAAGAAATGAGAAAACCAGGATATCCCCTGACGCAGCATTGAGGGTAAACCGGCCTTCGCTATTTGACAGCGTGCCTTTTCTTGATCCTTTAATGTGAATGCTTACCCCCGGAAGCGGACTCCCTGAAGCATCCCTGACGCTTCCGCTGACAGGTCCTTCTGCCTGATTCAATGAAAAAATAGAGACTTTAACCCTTATTCCTGATTCAGGAATATTCACTTTAGCGTACAAACCTGTGCAGGCAAATAAGAGCAGGCAGGTTGTGAGTAACTGTTTCTTCATTTGAATTTGTTTTGGTTAAAAGTTTTAATTAAGGATACTAAAGCATAATAATTTAAAATATTTTTAATGCAATGGTTAATTAAATACTATTTCAATATTTTTTTATAGTATTTATTATGACTATAATAAATAAGGTATGATTTATTTATAACAAAGTGAATACATAAAAACAATTTAAGAATGATTTAAAACCTGGATATGAACCTGACTTAAAAGGCAAAAAAAATGCTCCCGGCAATCTGCCGGAAGCATGAAAATATGAGGAGGTATTTAGCTAGAAATTAGGTACTGCTTTATCCCAGTACAGGCGGGTACCTCCATTGTCAGGGCCTCCAAGCAGGGCAACACCTGCTGTGTAGGCAGCAGTATTGGTAAGCCCTTCGCTCAATGGGTAAGAGAGACGGCGAACCTGAACGGAAGAACTTATTGCACCCCCGCTGTTATTATTGACCACCGGAAAGAGCTTTGGGTAGCCTGTTCTGCGGAATTCGGTCCATGCTTCCTGCCCTTCAGGGAACATAGCTATCCATTTCTGGGTAATGATCCGTTCGAGTTTTACTTCATTACTGGCCGCAGGGTCCCAGAGTATGGTGATGGCAGATGGCTGCGGCGCGTTGTTTACCGCATTCTTGGGGTCGACATAAGGAACAGGCCGACTGATGCCATCATTTAAATAAGCCAGGGCTGCTGCATTGGTAACCCCCAGGGCTGCATTCTGATTCATGGAGGTCTGAATGCCGGAATTATAATCTGCCATGGCATCACCCGCGCCTGCCCAGCCCCTTAAGGCTGCTTCAGCTTTCAGGAACCATACCTCGGAGGCTGCCATAAAAAGTTCAGGCGCAGTGGCCGTAAACAGGGTATGAAAATTATAACATGAATAGCCCGAATAAAAGGGCTTTGCCGGCACATCTGAGCCTGTCCGGATACCCAGGAACTGCCCGGCATAGCCAGCCGGGATCGGGCCGGTCTGATTGGGATCTCCGTTCACAGGTAAAAAGTAAACAGGTAGCCGCGGATCCTTATACCCCACCATATACGACTCTATGGAGGCATTCATGCGGTTGTCGCCATAACTGTCAGTGATCTGGTTATAATCATTTGTAGGCTCTCCTACTGCCGCATTGTCGGTAAAAACAGAAAGCAGGCCACCGGCAGCACTTAATGCTTTTTCGCCCTGGGCCCGGGCCGTTGCAGGATCAGCTTTTACCAGGTGCATGGCCAGGCGCAACCTCAGGGAATTTGCCAGCTTAAGCCATTTCACATAATCACCCCCATACACAGCATCGGAACTTGAAAACGGTGTTTTACCCGGGTTTGCAGCTATATATGCATTCAGGTTCGCGCTGGCCGTATCGAGCTGTAAAAACATCTGTGCATAGATACTTTGCTGGGAATCATAGGGAATGGTGATCAGGGAGGAACCTACCTTGCTATAGGGGGCGGGTCCAAACTTATCCGTTACCCGGTCGATGGCCTCTACCTGCAGAACAAGACCAATGGCCCAGAAATCAGGATTCGTCTTCTGGATGCCGAGCTTGGCAAGGCTATTTTTCAAAGGCCCCAGCATCCCTGTATAAATGCCGTTAAAGGCACTCTGATTCCAGCCGTCTACAAATACATAGTTCATATTGTAGAGCGTACGGCCAAAGGTCTGCGGGGGGCATGCATAGCCTGCATAGACATCGGCATTCAGATTCTGGGAGATCTGGTAGCTTTGGAAGATCTGTTGCTCAATGGGTATGAACAGCGTGGTTACCTGCAAATCCTTATTGGCAACTCCCGTGGGGTCGAGATTTAGTTTCTCAAAATTCCTGGT
>JAYWCR010000277.1:0-3983 GCA_043780395.1 Sphingobacteriales bacterium | reverse complement strand
ATTATTACCCTGTCGCCGTCTCTTGCAGCCCCTGAGGTTGAGCGTCTCATAACTGCACCTACTGAACGTCTGATGGCCTCCCTTCCTGAATTAAAGGAAATGCGCTCCGTTTCACGTTTTGGTCTCTCTAATGTAACAGTTGTATTCAGTGACAATGTTGACATAACCCGGGCGCGCCAGCAGGTAACTGAGCGTTTAAGCCAGCTAAAAAGTATGATACCTCCAGGTCTGGGTGAACCAGAAATGGGGCCTGTAACAACAGGTCTGGGCGAGGTGTATCAGTATTATGTGGTTCCCAAGCCTGGCTATGAAAACAGGTATACGCTTACTGACCTGAGAACTTTTCAGGAATGGATAGTCAGGCGTCAGTTACTTGGGGTAACCGGTGTAGCAGACGTGAGCAGCCTGGGAGGGCGATTAAAACAATACCAGGTAGTTGTTGACCCTGCACGCATAAAAAGTCTGGGCATTACACTCGACCAGCTGTACAATGCGGTACAGCAGAACAATGAAAATACAGGTGGTGCTTATATCGAAAAAGGCCCGAACGCCTATTATATCCGTACAGAAGGCATGGCGACCTCGCTGTCAGATCTACGTAATATGCCGGTAAAGAATATCAAAGGTATTCCTCTTACTGTAGGTCAGGTGGCTGAGGTAAAAGAGGGAAGTGCATTAAGGTTCGGTGCCATGTATAACAGTAAATACGGCGAGGTTTCAGGTGCTGTAGTGCTGATGTTAAAGGGTGCAAATGCCATGCAGGTGGTAAAGGATGTTAAACTCCGTATTGAGGAGATCAAAAAGCGCCTTCCTGAAGGAGTTACCATTCTTCCCTATTATGAACGGAGCAAAATGGTTGGTAACTCCATTTCAACTGTGAAGCGGAACCTGATAGAGGGGGCATTGATAGTGATCTTTGTGCTCGTGCTATTCCTGGGAAATCTCCGGTCCGGACTTGTCGTGGCCTCGGTGATCCCGCTTTCCATGCTCTTTGCCCTTATTATCATGAATATATTTCATGTCTCCGCAAATCTGATGAGTCTGGGTGCTTTGGATTTTGGTTTAATTGTAGATGGCGCTGTCATCATTGTAGAGGGTGTCATGCACCGCTTCAGGGAAAAGATCCATGATCATTCAGGAGCTGAATTTACGCAGGAAGATGTAAATACCGAGGTTAAAGATGCTGCATCCCGGCTGATGAATGCTGCAATATTTGGTCAGGTGATCATTCTTGTCGTATACCTGCCCATTTTAAGTCTTGAAGGTATTGAGGGTAAAATGTTCAGGCCTATGGCTGAAACAGTTGCCTTTGCATTAGTTGGGGCCTTTTTATTGTCATTAACCTATGTACCCATGATGACTGCCCTTTCAATGAAAAAGAAGGTGGAGAAGAAGCCCAATTTTGCTGATAAAATGATGGCCTCCATTCAGAGGGGATATAGTCCCCTGGTCAGCAAAGCCATTAGTTTTCCTAAAACGATCATGTTATTAGCCATTTTGCTGGTTGGTGGTGCCTATCTGGTATTTCAGTCTCTGGGCGGAGAATTCATTCCTCAGCTGGAAGAAGGGGATTTTGCACTCGATGCCCGCTTTCTGCCTGGTACTTCCCTGACCCAGACAATCAAAGGCATGCAGATGGCATCGGTTGAACTTAAACGGTTTCCAGAAGTAGAGCAGGTCACATGCCGGATCGGCTCTGCGGAGATCCCTACTGACCCTATGTCTCTGGAACAATGCGATGTGTTCATTACGCTTAAAGATAAATCTTTATGGACCACAGCGCATGACTACCCTGCACTGGAAGATACAATTGGAAAGAGACTGGCGCAGATACCAGGTTTAAATGTCGGATTTGAATATCCTGTACAAATGCGGTTCAATGAACTGATCTCGGGAGCCAAGCAAGACGTGGTAGTCAAAATATTTGGTGATGATCTTCAGCAGCTTTCTGTACTGGGAGATAAACTGAGCCGTATAGCCGGAAAAGTGAAGGGTGCGGCAGATGTGAATACCGAGAAAATAACAGGTTTGCCTCAGATCGTGGTGCATTATAACCGTGCTCTTCTAGCCCAGTACAATGTGAATGTGAGTCAGGTGAACCATATCATCAATGCAACTTTTGCCGGGGAAAAAGCCGGAAGTATTTATGAAGATGAAAAGAAGTTTGATGTTATGCTGAGGATCTCTGATACCTCCCGCGCAAATTTCGACCATATCGGGGAGCTACTGGTGAATACGCCTTCAGGCGTACAGATCCCTTTAAATGAGCTGGCTACGATCACTGTTAAAGACGGGCCCAACCAGATACAGCGCGACAACGGGCAGCGGCGTATCTCTGTTGCTTTCAATGTAAGAGGCCGGGATGTGGAAAGCGTTGTTAAGGATCTGCAGCAGCAGATAAATAATCAGCTGAAATTACCCGCTGGTTACTTTGTGAGCTATGGAGGGCAGTTTGAAAATCTTAACTCTGCAAAGAAAAGACTTTCTATAGCAGTACCTGCCTCGCTGTTCTTTATTTTTATTCTGCTCTATTTTGCCTTTAACCAGGTAAGAGAAGCGCTAATTGTATTTTCAGCTATTCCTCTGGCAGCTACAGGAGGTGTTTTTGCCTTATGGATAAGAGGAATGGCCTTCAGCATTTCCGCAGGAATTGGTTTTATAGCGCTTTTTGGCGTTGCTGTGCTGAATGGAATTGTACTGATCACAGAATTTAACCGTCTGAAGAAAGAGGGAATTCAGGATACGGATGAGCGTATCCGTAAAGGCACCTCCAACAGGTTACGTCCTGTACTGATGACAGCAGCCGTGGCTTCACTCGGCTTTTTTCCAATGGCTATCTCTACCCATGCCGGGGCTGAAGTACAAAGACCACTTGCCACTGTAGTGATCGGTGGGTTGATCACCGCTACCCTTTTAACACTTGTTGTGCTCCCTGCTTTGTATAAACAGTTTGCAGCAAAACCAAAATCAACTAGCCAGCCCGCTAAAAAACAAGGAGCAACTGCTTCCATCATCAGTATACTGTTACTCCTGGTTTTCCCCGGTTCAGCCCAGGTCATGCAAGGCAGGAGTATTACTGTGAACGAGGCCATCAGCCAGGCACTTGCCAATAATTCATCCATTCGTTCTGCAACATATCAGACGCAGGCAGCACAGGCTTTTATTGGTACAGCCCTGGATGTTCCAAAAACCCAGATCACCTATGATTATGGGCGTATCAACAGTTCGAATGCAGATGACAGGTTTGCAGCCATGCAAACGTTTGCCCTGCCTTCATACTACAGGAACCAGCGTAAGTACCTGAAGGCCGAAAGTGGCCTTACAGCCTTGCAGGAAGAAAGCCTTCGCAATCAGCTTGCTTACCAGGTGCGTGATGTTTATCTCCAAATGGCCACCTCCCTTGCCAAGGTAAGGCTTCTGGTCAGCCAGGATTCAGTCTATACCGGGGTCATTAACCTCGAACAGCTACGCTTTCGTATGGGTGAGACCTCCAGCATCAACCTGACAAGTGCCAAAGCAAAGGCAGGAATGCTTGAAAACCAACTGAGAATGAGGCAGACAGAGATCTCCATTTTGCAAAGCCGCCTGCAGGTACTTATGTCAACCCATATAGCCTACCTGCCTTCGGATCAATCACCACCTGCCTGGCAAAACAGCTACAGAGCAGATTCTGCTGGTGCCTTGCAAAACCCGGAAGTACGGCAGGCGCAGCAACAGGTGGCCATCTACGAGTGGAAAACAAGACTCAACCGTTCAAAAGGGTTACCTGAAATAAGTATCGGATATAATAACCAAACCTTTACAGGCCCTGATGTGAATAAACAAACCCTGATATTGAACAGGAATAACCGGTTCTCTTCCTATATGGTAGGGGTAAATCTGCCTTTATTTACAGGTCAGTACAAAGCGGCTACCCGGTTTGCAAGCCTTCAGAAGAAGTCGGCAGAACTGGCCCTTTCAGAAAAGCAGGCCGAGTGGATAGG
>JAYWCR010000276.1:0-5735 GCA_043780395.1 Sphingobacteriales bacterium | reverse complement strand
CGGGTAATGGAATGGATCTTATCCAGTGAAACGATGAAAGAGCGGTGGATCCGCATAAATCGTTTCACTGGTAATTTCTCTTCGAGGTACTTCAGGCTGATCAGTGATAACACCGGTTTCTCGGCGCTGTTCAGCCATACCTTTACATAGTCTTTCAGGCCTTCGATATAAAGAATATCATTCAGGGAGATCCTTACCAGCTGATGCTCAACTTTCAGAAATAAATAATCGTTTTCTTCTTCCTGCTCAGATTGCTGAAAGGGTGTCTGCTGGTTGAGCAGCGCATATTTCAGGCCTTTCTGTGCTGAACGGAGAAACTCTTCGTAATTGAATGGTTTCAGCAGATAATCCAGGGCATCGACCTTGTAGCCTTCCAGGGCGAACTGATTGTAGGCAGTTGTAAAAATGATCCTTGGCTTCGGAAAATAACTCCCCTGGTCAATGACGCGCGCAAGCTCCATTCCATTTAATTCAGGCATCTGGATATCAGAAAAGATCAGGTCGGGAACATTGTCATGAAGAGCCTTTAATGCATTTACAGAACTGTCAAACTTGCCGGTGAGCTTCAGAAATGGTGTCTGCTCAATAAAATTACACAACAACCGGAGTGCAAGAGGTTCATCATCAATGGCAATACAGCTGACTATCATGCAAGATCAAGGGTTAGATAAACATTAAATTCATCAGGGTTTGTTTCCCTGTCAAGGTGCAGGCTATGTTTACCCGGATACAGCAGGTTCAGCCGCCGTCTTGTATTCTGAATGCCAATGCCTCTATATTCATCCAGACTGCCCTGCTGACCAGCAACGATCGTATTATGCACTTCAAGGAAAAGCTTGTTTTCATGCTGGCGAATCAGCACCTTAATGGTGCAGGGCCTGGTTGTACTGACCCCATACTTGAATGCATTCTCGACAAAGGGGAGGAAGAGCATTGGAGCTACATGGATGTCATTTAATAGGGCTGGTACCTCAAAGATGACCTGTGTAGCTTCTGTAAGGCGCAACTGCATCAGACTAATATAATCTTTTATAAAGTCAGTTTCCTGGCTGAGCAGGGTAAGGGCATTCTGTGTATCATAGAGCAGGTAGCGCATCATTCTGGATAACTGATGAATAGCGATCCTTGAAAATTCCACATTGATCAGCGTAAGGGCATAGATATTATTCAGGGTATTGAAAAAGAAATGGGGGTTGATCTGCGCTTTTAAAAAGGAGAGCTCCGAGGAGGTACGTTCCTGCTCCAGGAGCCTGTTGATCTCTTTGTCGGTCTGCCATTTCTGAATGGCGGTAAGGCTTGTACTGATGCCAAGTACAAGGGCTGTGATCAGCAGGGTTATCGTATCGAGCCTGAAGGCCCTGTTATGGTTGTTCCGGTGTGGACCATGGGTTGAAAATGCGGCTTCCATACGCCTGTGCAGGTCCAGCAAGCCATCTGCATAGAAACTTATACTGAGTACTGCGATAAATGTCACTACAATAGACAGGATATAGACCGAATTTCTGCTGGTCAGCAGAAAACGGGGAACAAAAACGAGTGAATTTAAATAATAAGCAGCAGCAAGCATTGCCAGGATCAGCGACTGCTTGATCCAGAGCTGAACAGGAACGGTAATATCCCAGGTCATTGGCTGGTAAAAAAGTACAGCCATTCCAAACACTATCCAGATCAGGATCTGCAGTATTACAGAAATAGTCATGCTTTTGAATTCCGGGAACTTCATGTAGGTTTTATTATAAAGGCCAAGGTAAAGAAGACCCCACTGCGGGCCTAATACATTCTTTTAAAAGCAGGGATTTACCGACCAGCAGCCATTTTTGATTGCTAAAAAGAAAGGTTTGGCCAGAAACCCGGATGATCAGCGCTTCAAGGCTTTTTTAGGGCTCCCGGTCTATCTCTTTCCCATGCCGGTCTATAAGATTATTTAGTGCCGTTTAAACAGGTTTCTTTGAGGCTTAGTAATTAATATATGAAACGATTTATACATGTGATGCTGCTCTGCTTTATGGCCGAGTTCGCCATGGCCCAGGCAGGCCATTCAGTCAGGGGAGTGGTCATTGACTCTGCCGGTGCAAAGCTTGCAGGCACTACGGTTGTTCTGAGAACTTCTGTAAATGACAGCCTTATCACCTCAACCGATGGCATGGGTACTTTTGGTTTTTCTTCCGTCAGACCAGGTCCTTTTACCCTGAGTGTTCATTTTATAGGCTATAAGACTTTTATGCGCAGGTTTAAGTCTGTTACAGAGATAAAACCGCTGATCCTTGCTCCCATTGTGCTTGGTAACGGTGCTATTATGCTCAAAGGGGTAACAGTACTTGATGCTGCCGCTATTAAGTTAAAAGAAGATACAGTGGAGTATAACGCCGCTGCCTATAAGGTGCGTGAAAATGCGCCTGTAGAAGATGCATTAAGAAAGCTTCCCGGGGTAGATGTAGATAAAGACGGCAATGTAACAGCTCAGGGAAAAAGCGTGTCCCGGGTTCGGGTGAATGGCAAGGATTATTTTGGTGGAGATCTTCAGACTGCCACCAAGAACCTTCCGGCCGATATGGTTCAAAGCTATCAGATCATAGATGATTATGGCGATCAGGCAAATCTGACTGGTATAAAATCGGGGGAGCCAGAAAAGATCCTGAACATTAATATCAAGCCATCGAAGAACTTCGGTCATTTCGGGCAGATCACAGCTGGAGACGGGAAAGATGATATCCCTGAAAAGGCAGGTACAAAAGACGGAAACAGATATATAGCAGGGGTAACCGCCTTTAAATTCAGTGGCGACCAGCAGCTATCCCTGCTTGCAAACATCAACAATACCAACAGCAACCTCTTCAGTTTTGGAAGCCCTCCGGGTGGCGGCAGGGGTGGAGGTGGCGGTGGCCGCGGGGGCCCCGGCGGTCCTGGTGGTGGAAATGCTTCAGCCAGTGGTATTACAACAGCACGGTCCGTTGGTTTTAACTACCGCGATAGCTGGGGCAAGAAAATCACTGCCTATGGAAGTTTTAGTTTTGCTGATAATACGGTCAATACCCTGAGTTCAACCCTTCAGAACAATATTTCACTCCGTAATTCCAGTCTGAACCAGTCAGCCTCTGACCAGACCAGTGAAAAAAAGAATGTGAGGTTCAACTATAATATTGAATACAAGCCTGATACGCTGAACTACCTGAAAATAATTCCATCTTTCTCCTATGCCGGGCTGGGAACAAACCTTACAGGATCCAATAACCTGTCAGTCAATGAAAAACTGATCTCAAGCTATCTGCTCAATACATCCATCTCATCCACCTCGCCCAGCCTTGGCCTGAACCTGCTGTATAACCACCGGTTCAAGACCAGGGGCCGCAATTTCAGTATCAATGGAGGCGCAGGTACCTATCATAGTTTTGAGTTCCAGAACCCCGTTTATTCATACCTGACCGGAAAAGCCGGGGTGCCGTTAAACCAGCTGATCCATACCAACAGCAAGACCGACAGTATCGGAACCACGCTTTCCTATATGGAGCCGCTCAGTAAAACGTCTTTTCTGGAATTCAATTATGGGTATCATACAGCCCATACAACAGCTGGCAAGGAAACAGATACCCTGACCTCTGCAGGTGAAAGCAATCTTTACCCCTTGCTGAGTAATAACTATGCCTACACCTTTACTACGAACAGGGTCGGACTTAACTACCGTGTGATACAGAAAAAATTTAATTATACGCTGGGGCTTTCCGGTGAACCTACAGCCCTTGACGGTTATTCGCTGACTACAGGGCTGCGCACTCATATCAGCACCTTTAATCTCGCACCAACAGCCAGGTATATCTATAATTTCAGCAGAAACCAGAGCCTGAGTCTGAACTATAACGCAGGAAGTGTGCAGCCGGGTTATTCCTTTCTGCAGCCGGTAACTGACTTTTCCAATGCGCTTTATCCGGTCAGAGGAAACCCTGATCTGAGGCCGGAATTCAATTCGAACCTTTCTCTGCGGTATAATAAGTTTGATTATACGAGTGGAAATGTATTCTTCAGTAATCTTTCTTTTGTGCAGACAGGGGATAAGATCGTAGCAAATACCGTCTATTACCCTCGTAAATACCTGCCTGATCCAAAGCTTGCAGGTACCATGCTTACCCAGTATCAGAATGCTTCCGGATACTATTCCGGATCTGCCTTTTATCTCTTTGCAAAACCCTGGGAGAAGAGAAAATACACCCTGATGTTCAATGGAAATATCAATTACAATAATAACATCTCCTATATCACCAATATAGATTCGGCCAGCTATTTCAAGGATACCCAGAAGAATATTGCTAAGAACCTTGTCTTTACCCAGGGCGTCAGGTTCAGGGTAAGTATTACGGATATTGTAGATGCTGAAATAAGCTCAAGTTATAGCCTGAACCATTCTGATAATTCAATTCCCCAGGCTAATGTGAACAGTAATTTCAGAACCCTGAACCTGGGTCTGAATGGGAAGAACTATCTTTTTACCGACTGGACCTTCAGTTATGATTTTACCCGCACCATCTATGAAGGGTATAAAGGGGCTGTAAATCCGAATGTGCTGAATATGTACATCGAGCGCCGGTTTCTGAAAAACAATATAGCGACCCTGCGATGCTCTGCATTCGACCTGTTTAATCAGAACACCGGCTATACCAGTACCCAGACGGGCAACTCCATCATCCAGACCAATGCAAACCGGCTGGGCAGGTATTACCTGCTCACCTTCAGCCTGAAGCTTCAGAAGTTTGCCGGCAAGCGGCCTGAGGGTGGCCCAGGTGGTCCGGGAGGAATGCGTCCGGGAGGAGGCCCTGGAGGCCCTGGTGGTTTCGGCGGAGGCCCTGGGCATGATTGATTGAAAGAAGTACTTACTTATAAAAAGCCATTGTTCTCATGAACAATGGCTTTTTGCATCTAAAAAAACCATATTTCCGGATCAAGGGTTGAATTTATAATAATGCTTGTACAGCGAATGAATTTTAAGAAAAAAATTAATTTCTGATCTTTATAAACTGCAATGATCTGCTATGAAAATAGGTTAACATAAACTATGTATTAATGATCAATAGTAATAATATTTAATTTTTATAAATCCTTTAACGATAGTATAATAAAGATCTACTATGTTGATTTACAATAATGTACATTGTAATTGTTTATAGTAATGTTGTTCTGGAAAAGTTAATTGAGCGGATCTGAAAGCATAACTGAATAAACAAAATTTAACTATTAGTTTTATGAATAAACAGTTACTTGGTTTTATCAGTTTTTCAGGCCGGTTTACTTTGATGTCAGCAGAAAGATCCTGCAGGAAATTTTCTTCAACCCGTCTGTATAATTTTATATTATTGCTATTCTCCGTTCTGGTCCTGTCTGTAAGCCTTGGTATCCATGGAGAAGCCAGGGCATCTGCTTTAGAAAAGACCATCCATAAAGATGTTGAGAATCCATATCTGGCCTGGTCTGTACGTTATGTAATTAATCAGGGCGTTATTTTAATTAAAATAAGGTCGTATTATCATACCACATATCAAGGAAATGATGCTACCCAGTATGAGATAAAACCTGCGGATCTGAAGATTTCTACCGATGGAACTAATTTTGCTACGATTGGAACTATCGACTTCAATTCCAATACGTCACTCCGGATCAAAAGTCTAATGCAACAAGTTAAAAATTTATAGCTTGTTTACGTATGTTAAAATATTGCAGATTGAGCAGTGCAGAAAGAGAATTTATCA
>JAYWCR010000275.1:0-4580 GCA_043780395.1 Sphingobacteriales bacterium | reverse complement strand
ATCGAACTGGGGGCTTCTCCGAAAAAAATAGTTTTACTACCTTATGGAGTAGATACCAGTCTTTTTAAGCAAAACAGACCATCTGAAAACCCACTTGTTTTTTTATCAGTTGCCCGGTTTGCAGAAAAGAAATCACCCTTGTCAACCCTGTCTGCATTTGCAAAAGTGCTCGTACAGTTTCCACAGGCCCGGTTGAAAATGGCCGGTATCGGACCTTTATGGGAACAGGCCAAAGCCAGCGCCGAACAACTGGGAATAAGCAGCGAGGTTGAATTTCTAGGCGTGCAGACTCCGCTGCAGGTTGCAGCCCTCATGCGAAAGGCAAGGGTCTTTGTTCAGCATAGCGTAATTGCTCCGGGAGGGGATAGTGAAGGTACTCCCAACAGTATCCTGGAAGCTGCTGCCAGTTGTTTACCTGTAGTCAGCACGTTCCATGCAGGCATACCGGAGGCTGTTCTTCATGAGCATACAGGTCTGCTGGTAAGGGAACACGATGTTGAGGGGATGGCCAGGTATATGTGTAGATTGGCTGCTGATCCGGTTTTATGCGATCAGATGGGTTTTGCCGCCCGCAGGCATATGGAGCAAAATTACCATATGCAGGTTCAGATCGGTAAACTCGCAGCAATATTGAACGAAGTGGTAAAAGAACATAGATCCCTTAATAAAAGAAACAGATGAAGAAACTTATCAGAAAACTGATTAACAGATTTGGTTTTGACCTGATTAAGATCCGGTTTAATCCCAAAACAGTTGGTATTCCGGTTGATATAGATGAAGCTGCCAAAGAGCTGATCCAGAAGGTCCGTCCTTTTACCATGACAAGTTCTGAGCGGGTAGCATCCCTGTATCAGTCAGTACAGTACCTGTCCAAACATCAGATCGGGGGTGATATTGTAGAATGTGGAGTTTGGAAAGGGGGGAGCATGATGGCAGCTTTAACTCTTCTGGTTGAAAATAATGATATTGAAAGAAATATATTCCTCTATGATACCTTTGAAGGCATGTCAGCTCCTACAGAAGCTGATAGGTCCTATGCCGGAAGAACGGCTGCCGAGATGATGGAAAATTCAGAAAAGAGTGACCAGGGTTCTATCTGGTGTTATTCTACGCTTGAAGAGGTTGAAGCAAATATCCGGTCAACCGGATACCCGATGAACAAGGTAACCTTTGTCAAAGGAAAAGTAGAAGATACCTTGCCTGGCCAGCTTCCCGGTAAAATTGCCCTTCTCAGGCTTGATACTGACTTTTATGAATCAACCAGGCATGAGCTTGAGAATTTGTACCCGCTGCTTGTCAGGGGCGGGGTACTGATCATTGATGATTACGGGTACTGGGAAGGTGCACGCAAGGCCGTAGATGAGTATCTGCAGGCAAATAATCTGAAAATCCTTCTTAACCGGATCGACCATAGCGGGCGTATTGCCGTAAAACTGGATTAGTTATTCCAAGTATACATGGGTATAGTCAGGCGTCAGGGTTTATTCTTTACATTCATTTCCTATCTTGGAATTGTAGTAGGTGCTGTAAATGTGCTCTTTCTGGTTCCCCGTTTAATGGGGATGTCCAATTATGGAGTACTGAATCTGCTGGTTGCTATCAGCATTATTTACTCTCAGATCTCTCAGATAGGGATTCCTTCTATCCTGATCAGGTTCTTTCCGGAATTCAGAACAGAAAATAAACTCCATGCAGGATTTATTTCCTGGATCTGTATTCTGGGCCTGCTTTCGTTCCTTGTATGTACTGCTGTGTTTATATGCTTCAGAGGTTCGATCCTGAACTACTATGCAGATAAATCTGCAGGCTTTGCACCTTATTTTTTTCAGGTAATTCCACTTGCATTTTTTACCATTCTCTATGCAGCTCTGGATACGATCACCCGGTCTCTATATAAGAGTATCTTTTCAGCCTTTCTGAACGATATTGCTCTGAAGCTGGTAACATCGGCGGGGATTCTGCTGTTCTACTTTGGGCTTATCACCTTTTCACAATTTATCTATCTCTATATTTATTCGAGTGGGTTTGTTTGTATTCTTATCATAGGTCAGTTATGGCTGATGAATGAATTCAGGTTTACCCTCAGGCTGAATATACCCAGACAGAAATCTATAGAACTTATCCGCTATGGATTCTATAATCTGTTGGCAGGGTCAACCCTGATCCTTATTCAGAAAACGGATGTCATTATGCTGGCCCATTTTACCAATGAGGCAGTGGTGGGCGTCTACGTTACTTTTATCTATATAAGCTCGGTGATCCTGATCCCTTCAAAGTCAATAAACCGGCTTGCATATACCCTCATTGCCGACCATTTCGTTAAAAATGACCTGAAGGCAATTGGCCTGATCTACAGCCGTACGTCGATTATTCAGATGCTGCTGGGATGTTTTATCTTTTGCGGAATTCTGCTGAACAGGGAAAGCCTGCTTCTGATCCTTCACAAGCCATTATTCCGTACAGAGTTCCGGTCATTTTACTGGCTGGGTCTGGCCATACTGATCGATATTACAGGGGGGCTGAATACCTATATCATAGCAATTTCCCATAAGTTCAGGATCAGCACCCTGATTCTGGTCTGTTCCTTCGTTTTATGCCTGTTAATGAACTGGCTGCTCATCCCTTATTATGGGAGTATGGGTGCTGCAATGGCACTTTTTATTTCCAATACCTTTCTGAATTTTACCAACTGGTTCTATATCCGGATGCGTTTTAAGCTTCAGCCCTTTACGCGCAGGCACCTGATCCTTGCATTCATTACAATCTTTACTATTGGCCTTTTCTCATATTTCCCCTTTCTGGGAAATATACTGGTTGATATCATGCTCAGGAGTGCCCTGATCACCCTTGTATTCGGCGGACTTGTAGTTGTTTTTAAGATCTCTCCTGATATCAATCAGCAACTTGCAAAATGGAAAGAGCGGGTTTTTAAAACTATCCGGAACTAAGCTTTCAGAACTGATCCCGAAGCCTTCGCTTGATAAATCTCATGCGACTTGCTTTTTTCGAAAATACAGGATTGTTGAGCAGGGGTCTGATCAGCCTGTCAAGAAGCTTTACAAGTATGGAGCGTTTTGAGCCGGCAAGGTAAGATTGCTTGTGCCAGGGTGCCGGGTCTTTTACAAGCACAATATGTACATAATCACCGGGGTGCCAGACCTGAACTTCTCTGTAAAGAATAAGCTCTGTACCTGTAGCCTCGGAGAGTTGCTGCGCAACCCCTGAAGTAATATCTTCATCTACTGGCTGCAAGCCCCCCTCTACAAAGTTCCGCAGATACTCCTGGTATCTGGGTGTTGGGCAGCTGAGTATGATCCTGGCTCCTGGTTTTAAAATGGATCTTAGCGCTTCATGTAAAACCGGCCTTTCAGAGGCTTTAATATGTTCATATACATCCATCAGAACGATCAGATCGAATGCATTTTTAAAAGAATCCTTTTCCAGATAGCCCTGTATGAACCGGGTGCGGCTGTTTCCAAATAACCTGGCAGCTACTTCAATTGATCTTGAGCTGATATCAATTCCAGTTACATTCGAATTCTTCCATTTTTTACCCATCCGGTGACAGATATCTCCGATACCACATCCAACTTCCAGAATTTCTGCAGGTTTATCAGGCGCATAGGAAACAATGGTCTTCCAGGCAAGCTCGATTCTGGGGTTTGTATCTGTAAAACCTTTTATTTTTCCATCGACATGAGTATTGTAATACTCTTCGACAAGTTCATCAGCGATTGTATTCATATTTTTATCAGAAGCTTTTAAAAATACGCATAATATCAATAATTCGTATTTTTAGGCCTATTCGCAAGGCATGTATTACAAATGAGAGAAGGAGGAAACAGGTTTACAGAACCCCAGATAACAGCAGAAGCAGGCCGGCCCCTGATCAGTATTATTACCGTTGTCTATAATGCCCAGGAAATTATCATACCTACCCTCCTAAGTATTTTTAAGCAGACATACCTCAATACGGAGTTCATTCTGATCGACGGAGCATCAACGGATAATACGCTGGAACTGGCTTTAACCTATTCCAGTCATATTGCATACTGGAGGTCTGAAAAAGATTCAGGCATTTATGATGCAATGAACAAGGGTTTATCTGCCGCCCGTGGTGATTTTGTCTATTTCCTGAATGCTGGCGATCAGCTTTATCATCACAGGGTACTTGAAGAGATCTTTTCGGGCCCGGTAAAAGGGGATCTTTATTACGGTCATACCGAGTTAATTGATGAAACAGGCAGAAGCCTCGGGCTGAGGCGTCATCAGCCACCAGCCCTGCTGAACTGGAAAAGTTTTAAAAAGGGTATGCTTGTTGGCCATCAGGCTTTTATTCCCGCACGTTCCATTACCAGCCCATACCGTACCGATCTGAAAGTAAGCGCAGATATAGACTGGTGCATTGGATGCATGAAAAAAGCAGGATCCATTGTAAATACCCATCTTGTTATCGCAAAATATCTGACAGGTGGCCTGTCAAGACAGAATACGCTGCTCTCCTGGAAAGAGCGTTTTTCTGTCATGAAACACCATTACGGGCTTTTCTCCACATTAATTGCACATATTAAGATAGGATT
>JAYWCR010000274.1:0-24083 GCA_043780395.1 Sphingobacteriales bacterium | reverse complement strand
GAAGCGGTCACTACGGGCAGTTTTAAGAATGGTTCCTCCCCGCTGCACACAGTTACTTACGTCACGGGAGCTGAGCACTTTGAATTTACCGTCAATGAGGCCTTCATAGCCCTGGTAAACGCCAAGCATTTCTTTACCGTAAAAAATACCTGTGCGCACAACGGCTCTTATACAGGCATTCATACCTGGGGCATCACCGCCGGAAGTCAATACGGCGATCTTTTTTATCTTCGTTAAGGGCATTAGATATGTAGGTATTTCGGCATGGATCAGGTGAGATGCCTAGTCCTGTTTTGCCAGGTTCATATGAAAATAAACCAGGTCATCGATTGGTGAACGAATGATCTTCCCTGTTGCCATTCCATATTTAGTGGCCACTTCTTCAAGTACATCGCGGAAATTGTATCCTACTGATCCGATGCAATTAAAAGAGTAAGTCTGATAGTCGGGATAGTGGATGACCAGATTCTTGAAGAATGCGTCAAAGCCATCGTAAACTACATCGCGGGTATAGGGCAGGTAGTTATTGTTATCGTATAAAAATTTACTGAACTGCGCCAGGAAACGGTTTGGATGAGGCTGGTTATAAAGCCTGTCAAGCACATCTTCTACAGTTAACTGGTAGGTATCCCAAAATGCATCAGCAAGACCTGCCGGCATATAACCCCGGAAATAATCTCTGAGAATTCTTTTTCCAATAAATGAACCACTCCCTTCATCACCCAGAAAATAAGCAAGTGAATCGATCGAGGTTTCTATGCCTGCACCATCATAAATACATGAATTTGTACCTGTACCCAGAATGGCTGCAAAGCCTCTGTCATTTCCCAGCAAAGCCCTTGCTGCAGCAAGAAGGTCATGCCCGATAAAGATCACTGCTTTCGTGAAAACCGCCTGCATGGCTTTACGCACGATCTCGCGCTTGTCTTCATTGGAACAGCCGGCACCGTAATAATTTACTTCTGCAATATCATCAAGAACAAGATTATCAGGAAGATTATTGTGCAGGGAGGCAATGATGCCTTCTGTAGAAATAAAATAGGGATTATACCCTTCGGTATTAAAATAAACCTTTTTACCTTCCGTACTTACCAGGCACCAATTTGTTTTGGTAGAACCTCCATCGGCAATAATCTTCATACTTTATACTCTTCTCGCTGTTATAATGAAATGACGCTGAGTTTTTTCTCAGTGCCTTGCTCAGTAAATGATATTACTTGCGGAACCGTAAAATAATCTACTGAAAATAAAGATAGGCCAATAAATGAGAAGCGCAAATTAAATTGTGATTATATATAGTGTAACGGGGTTTAGTTATGGAAAATTTAATTTAACAGCGGATTAGATACATTTAATGAATTAGAGGAAGAGAGGCCGGTCCAATTTGCGTGAAATGCGGTAGGCTGCATTCATCAGTCCCACATGGCTGTAGGCCTGCGGAAAATTACCCCACTGGCTTCCGTCAGCCGGTGCAATATCTTCACTCAGCAGCCCAAGGTGATTACTGCAGTTCATAAGCTCTTCAAACTGGGAAGCCGCCTCGTCAAGCCGGCCCACACAGGCCAGGGCCTCTACATGCCAGAAGGCGCAGATCAGAAAAGTAGTCTGGGGAAGGCCAAAGTCGTCTTCATGTTTATATCTGTAAAAAAGACCTTTTGGCGCCTGAAGCTGGTCTTCTACTGCTTTCAGATGTTTGCGTGCTTTCTGCCCTTTGGGGTTCAGGTAACCCATCATGATCAGCTGCAGGGTGCTGGCGTCCATATAGGACGAGCCGATTGCATCTGTATAGGCCTGCTGTACCGGGTCATAACATTTTTCAATGTAATGGGTGGCGATCCGTTTGAGTTTAACAGCCCTGGAAACAAGTTTCTTCTCATCCAATGCTACGGCGATCTTGATTGCGGCTGATGCTCCGGTCCAGTAAAACAACTGCGTATAGCAATGATGCTGGCTGATATGGCGGTATTCCCAGAGTCCGGCATCTGTTTCATGGATGGTCCGTTCCATTTTATCAAGCATCATGGAAAGCCAGCTGGCCGAACCGGTACGTTCATCATTGACAAAGCGCTGGTCTACAAATAAAGGAAGCAAGGAGATCAGAAGCTGTCCGTACACATCATTCTGCACATGTTCATAGGCCTGATTTCCAATCCGAACAGGCTGATTGCCCAGATATCCTTTTAAAGGGATGATCTTTTCTATAAGCTTACTCTCGCCGGTTATGCTGTAAAGAGGCTGGAACCTGTCTGTACGAACCCTTGAAACGTTCGATACAAATCTAAAATATTGCTCCATTTCTTCAAAGTGACCGATATTATTAAAAGCCTGCAGAATGTAGTAAGTGTCACGCAGCCAGCAATAGCGGTAATCCCAGGTGCGGCCACTCTGGTGGAATTCGGGAAGGCTGGTTGTACTTGCTGCGATCATGGCACCGGTATCTTCATATTGATGGATTTTCAGGGCCAGGGATGAGCGGATCACCGCTCCCTGAAAAAAAGTGGAGATTGTCGTGTTCTTTACCCAGTCACGCCAGTACTGGGTAGTTTTATAAAGGAAATTCTCTACAGTGATCTCAAGTGGGGCCTCCATCGGTGCCCCGTAAGTAAGCACAAGGTATTTTACTTCGTTCAGCACAAAGAAAGATTCGTCTTTGATATAGTTGATGGAAATATTGGTGGTAAGCCTTAACGGGTTCTCCAGGCCGTCATATTCAAGGTGATTGCTCCCCTGCATTATTTTCAGGAACGATTCTCCATAATTTCTGACCGGTTTGCACTTTACCCTGATGAGCGGACTGCCTGACAAAGGTTCAATTTTACGGATCAGCATCAGGGGCCGGTAATAACGGTCATTCTGTTTGAACCTGGGCGCAAAATCAGTGACCAGGTAACTGTCTTCTCCTGACTGGATCTCAGTACACAGCACGTTTGTATTTTCCCTGTAATACTGGTATGTCTTATAACTTTCCTGAGGAAGAATAGTGAATTCACCTCCCTTTTCATCATCAAGTAAACTTCCGAAAAGAAAACTGCTGTCAAAGCGGGGCCAGCATAGCCAGCATATATTGGTATTTATCTGAACATGGGCTATATAACCGCAGTTTCCTATTATTCCTGATTCGTACTGGTGGCGTGGCATATCTATTGATAATGTAGATCAGTCGTTAAAGATCAGTGAGCCAACGGAATCAGGAACAGGAATGTTGCTGGCTTCCACAAACCCATATAGTTTTAATACAAACCCTTGTTTGTATTGTGATTTTTCTCTGCTTTCACAGGGTGAATTAAGTATAATTATAATGAAGGTAAGTAAACCACCATGTAATTTTATTGTCTATAAGTGTCTAAAGGCTTGTGCTGTATTGATTTTTTAACGCATCTACTGTAAGTTTACCATCAGGCAAATAAATCGATTATGAAATGGAAAAAATTACGCTTGTTACTTGCTGCAGCAGCAATAACAGCGCTCAGTTCACAGGCTTATGCACAGGGTTATGTTGATGACGCTTTACGTGTTTCCCAGCCCTCACTTAACGGAACAACCCGAACACTTTCACTGGGCGGTACCTTCAGTTCTCTTGGTGGAGATATTGGTGCGTTAAATTCTAACCCAGCAGGGCTTGGATTTTTCCGCAAGTCTGATATTGCCATCACTCCGCAGTTCAATTATTCTGAAATGGAGTCTACCTATTTTATGAATAAGATGAATGCCCACAAGCAGGGGTACAACCTGCAGAACTTTGGGATTGTATTCGCACATTCTTCTCCAGAGGCCGATAAAGGGCTTCCAACTGAGAACAGGATGGTTTCATTTGCATTTGGTGCAGGTTATTCAAGAAATGATGTATTTAACCGTACGACAACTTTTGGTGGTCATAACGGAGGTCTTGGCTTTAATAGTCTTCTTTCTCAGCAGGCAAACGCTTCAGGGATCAATGGCCAGGATTATTCAAGCTCACTGGCAGGGATTGCCTATGATGAATACCTGATCAATCCAACGAATAAAGCCCAGACTACCTTTGCTCCTGTACAGGCAGGAAATGTAGACCAGAGTGGTACTTTACAGGAAAAGGGATATACTGATAACAGCAACCTGAGCTTTGGAGCAAATTTTGGAAACTTTGTTTATATCGGAGCAGGTGTAAACTTTGTGAACCTTGGATACCAGCGCCAGACTGATTTCAATGAAACTGGAATTTCTGATCCCGCTGGTAAGATCGATGGCCTGACTTATACAAAATATACCTCCCAGACAGGGAATGGTATCAATGGTAAGGCAGGTATTATCTTTAATTTTGCCAATGCACTCCATATTGGTGGTTATGTAGAAAGCCCCACCAATTACAATATGTATGAGTCATCAAGCATAGGTCTTTACGGGCTTAAAAACAATCAGCTTGTAGGCCCTTCAGTAAACAGTACAGGAGGATCAGGATCTATGACAGCAGGCACCTATGACCCATATGTCAGCACGTACAATACATTTCATATCCGCACGCCATACAAATTCACTTCAGGAGCTTCCCTGATTGTTGGAAGGTTCATGCTGTTAACAGCAGATGCTGATTATATCGACTACCGCCAGACCCATTTTACTTCATCTGATCAGTCGGGTGATATGATGGTAAACAATGGTATCAAAGAAAAGTATAAGGCTGTCATGAACTACCGTGCAGGTGCTGAAGTAAAATTAGGTCCGCTGGTTTTCCGTGCAGGCTATGCATACTACCCAAGTCCTATGATGAATGCTTCTATGGATGCTGACCGTAAAATTGCTACAGGTGGTTTTGGGATCAGGTCGGGAAACTTCTATATCGACTTTGGTGCTATGAGAGATTTTTCACGGAGTTACAGAAACCTGTATACCCTGAGTGATGGATCAGGCCCTTCTTTGAAACAATACAATATCCGCAGCAGTGGATCAGTAACCATTGGAACAAGGTTCTAAGCCAGTTTCAATCTTATAAAATAGAGGCAGTTCCGAAAGGGCTGCCTTTTTTGCGTTCATTTAATTAAGTTTAATGCACAGTGCCTGAAAGGGAGGTAACCAGTGAGCCCCCGAAATAACCTGTCATGGGCTTACCTGAACCTGCAGCATGTACAAAATTTGTGCGAACATTCACCGGTGTTCTGGAGAATATGCCCCCATTGTCAAGCTGGGTACGCAGGTCTGAATAGAACTTATAGGAATCAGGGTTAAGTGACCATGCTTCCAGGTAAATGAGATCACCTGCCCTGAAGGGTGAGCGCTGCTGAAGCTGGAACTGGGTAAGATACCGGCCATCAATAAACTTGTCATTCAGAATGTTAAGTTCCGAGGGCGTGTTGGCCGGTAATCCGTTCTTGTAAAGGATGAAACGCACGGCGTCACCCATGCCGGCTAGTTCCCGGGCATATAAGTAAGTATAATAGCCGGCCGTATCTATGCGCAGCCCTTTCTGCTTGTACACGAACTGCAGGGAATCAAGCCGGGGTGAACTTCGTGCAATAAGGGTACTTGCTGTATAGGTATCACCCAGATAGCTTACGGTAAGGGTATAGATGAGGCCCGCACGCGCTCGTAGTTTTGAGATGAGAAATTTGCCTGGCCGGGCTTCTGAGAGTTGCTCTGACTCTCCCATATTGTCAGCAATGCGCATATGAGCTCCCTGGATCCCCGCATTGGGGCTGGTATCAAAATAATTCTGGGTAGAAGACAGGGTGATGGTATCGGCAGCTACCTTATTGGTGATCCAGCCGGCAAGGGCAAGCACCGGGGGCGTGGAGTTAAGCTTGATCACCACTTTATCAGTGCATGCGGCAAGCAAGCCTGAAAACAGTAGAAAAGTAATTTTAATGCGTGGAGAGAAGTTCGTTGTCATGCTTAAAAATCAAAATTCCAGGTAACTGATGGAATAGCTGAGCCCAGAATTGATAAACGTTCGGCCTGGGTAATATTGGGATTGTTCCTGTCTGTCTGAAAATAGATAGAATAAGGATTTCTTCGCCCGTATACATTGTAAACAGAAAATACCCAGCTGCTCTGATAACGTCGTCCTATATTTCGCCTGCCTGTATAAGTAGCAGCAAGATCCAGCCTGTTGTAAGAAGGAAGCCGGTAGTTATTCCTTGAATTATCGGTATTGTACGGCACTACAATGCCCTGGAAAATATATCTGCTGTTCGGAAAGGTGGTGCTCACTCCGGTCTGGTAGGTGAAATTTGCTGCATATGACCATCGCGGAGAACAGGCATAGGTGGCAACCAGACTCAGGTTATGCCGGCGGTCATATTTGGCAGGGTACCAGTTATTGTTATTGATGCCGTCAATTTTTCGTTCGGTTTTCGAAAGGGTATAGCTGACTGAGCCCTGAAGCCTGCCTGTATTCTTCTTTACATAGAACTCAGCTCCGTAGGAACGGGCATTTCCATACAGAAGTTCCCCTTCAAGGTGCTGGTTGAGCAGGGTCTGGGCGCCGTTCACATAGTCGACCTGATTGTACATCTTTTTGTAGTAAAGCTCTACAGAGCCTTCCCAGGCTTGCTTTACATTCCTGAAATACCCTATAGAAACCTGGTCGGCCCGTTCGGGCTGGATATTATTGGAAGTGCTTGCCCAGATATCAAAAGGGGAGGCTGCATTGGTATTGGAGATCAGGTGAATATACTGGGTGGTGCGGTTATAACTTGCTTTCAGTGAATTTTCATCATCGAGCAGGTAACGCAGGGAGATGCGGGGTTCCAGTGAAGGATAGGTTCGGATTGAAGCCCCTTTCTGGTACAGGCGGCCATTCACCGGAAGTTTGGTCTGACCAGTAAGGCCTGCATAAGAGAATACAGAGTCGGTTTGGGCAGCCATATAATTGAATACAGAAAGACGCAGCCCGTATTGAACTGAGAGCGCATCTGACAGGCTGTACTGATGCTGTATATACAGGGCTGATTCGTAGGCAAGTTGCTTTTCTACGGTCAGGGTATTGAATACAGAACTGCTGCCCGTAGGCTGTACCTGGCCGGGATTAATATCAAAACGGCTTAAGGAGGCTCCGAATTTAAGCTGGCCTGCTGTATCGGGGGCCAGTGTAAAGTCTGCTTTTAACTGGCTGTTCAGAATCTTTGTCTGGTAATTGAAGCCATTGGTCACCGCCGTAATTCCCAGGTTATTGGAAAAATTGCTGAGGCCAGCAACAATATCGGCCTGGAAGGTCGTGGAAAAGCGGTGGTTCCAGTGCAGACTTCCCAGTCCATTTCCATAGGCAAAACCAAACTGACGATCAAAGTTGGCTACATCACGCCCATAATAGGTACTTAGTTCCAGTTTATCCTTTTCTCCCGGTCTGAATTCAGCTTTTCCATTCAGGTCATAGAAAGATGCATAGGAGCGGCGGGTTACCGGGTTATGAGAGAGTTTTAAAAAAAGGTCTGCATAGGAACGCCGGGCAGAAAAGAAGAACGAGCTTTTCCCCTTTTCAATAGGGCCGCTGAATGCAAACCGGCTTGATACCGTGCCCAGGCCACCGCTGCCATGGAACTGATCAGATCCATTCTTCAGGTTTACATCCAGAATGGAAGAAAGCCGGCCTCCATATTGTGCGGGAATTCCTCCTTTAATAAGGGTAGCATCCAGCACTGCATCCGGATTGTATACTGAAAAGAAGCCAAATAAATGAGAGCTGTTGAAGAGTGGTTCGCCATCCATAAGCACCAGGTTCTGGTCAATGCTGCCCCCACGAACGTTAAATCCGGTAGCCCCTTCGCCTACAGTACTTACCCCCGGAAGGGTAAGCACATTGCGGATAAGATCCACTTCGCCAAACAGGGAAGGCAATTTTTTAAGGGTGACCATATCCAGTTTCTGAACGCCCATGTCCATGCTGCGTACCATATTCTTCTTTCGCGAGGCCTTCACTACAATTTCAGCAACGGTATGGCTGCGCACTGAATCAGCGGGCTTTTTAAGATGCTGAGCATCTGCTGAACGCATGAAAATGGAAGAAATTATCAGAAGAGGAAAGAAGATTTCTTTATAATAACACATAGTTGCCTGCAGGCATTGGTGGATGAAGGCGCAAAATTAACGGGATATTTCGTACTTTTATCTGTAATTAACAGGGTATCTGACAGGAAGTAAAACTGTTAAACAGCTCAAATGTTATTGTATTATAAACACTGTTTAAACTTACAACGAATGGATAATAGAACAAATATTGATTATCTGCTGTCCTCGCAGCAATCTGATTCGGGGAACGCCTCAAAAACCTTTCTTGCCAATGTATTCAGCTGGATGTTCTTTGCCCTGCTGATCTCGGCCGTTTCGGCCCTGGCCTTTGCATCAACACCATCCTTGATGGAGTATCTTGTAGATCCGGTCAGGCATGGAATGAGTGCATTGGGTATGGTAGTGATGTTTTCACCCCTGGCCTTTGTACTGCTGATGTCTTTTGGCTATAATAAATTATCATTTCCAGCTTTAATAGGGCTGTTCATGGTGTATTCAGCTATTACCGGCATAAGCCTGAGCTTTATATTCATGGCCTATACATCTGCCTCCATTGCCCTTACGTTCGGTATCTCGGCCACTACTTTCGGACTGATGGCCATTACCGGCTATACGACCAAGACTGACCTGAGTAAATTCGGCTCGATCATGATGATGCTGCTGGTAGGGCTGATCATTGCCATGGTGGTGAATTTTTTTCTGCATAGTTCAGGGCTTGAATACCTGATCAGCTTTGCTGGTGTGGCTGTATTTACAGGTCTGACTGCATACGATGTGCAGAAGATCAAGCAGATGTCCACATCCATTGAATTCAGTGGGGAAGACAGCCGCAAGGTAGCCGTGATGGGTTCTCTGCGACTCTATCTTGATTTTATCAACCTGTTTCTGTTCATGCTCCGTTTGTTCGGAAGAAGGAAATAAAAAATGCTTTTTAATAAAGAGCGGGAATCCAGGGCATAGGCTCAGGACTCCCGCTTTTTTTTATGCCCGGTAGTTTCCAACCGGTAGCCTCTTCCAGGCGGAGCTGAAAAGCCGCCTTCAGATCTTCTGAAACACCAGATAATGTTGCCAGGGAAGAAACTCATCATCCGTGACCAGTTTGAAGCCGGCAGCCTTAAATTCTTTGGTTACCTGGACTAGTGACATCTTATGCAGGGTCTTGATAGGTACGTCAGCGTCCTCAGCCCTGTATTCAAGGATCAGGATCTTTCCTCCCGGCTTAAGTGCGTTACGGATAGAGGCCAGCATTTCTGCAGGGTAGAGGAATTCATGGTATACATCCACAAGCAATGCAAGATCAATGATCCCTTTAGACAGGGGTAATGAATGTTCATTTCCTTTAATGATCTCCACATTCTTAAGTTTCAACTGATCCCGGCGGTTGGCCAGGTAATGGAGCATTTCGTCCTGAATATCTTCTGCAAAGATCATCCCCTCAGGGATGCGGGGAGCAATCTTGAAGGTATAATAACCAGTGCCAGCTCCGATATCTACCACTACGCTGTTTTTTATGACAGGCATTTTCTGAATGGCCAGGTTTGTCCGTTCTTCTTTTTGCCTGATATCACGTTCAAGCCATTCTGCTCCGTCAAAACCCATGACCCTGGCTATTTCCCTGCCCATATAGACCTTTCCAACTCCATCAGGGTCGGCCTTTTTATAGGTATAGACGCTTTTATTCTGGGCCCAGCCCGAACAGGGAAAACCTGTCAGCACCAATAAAAGTATGATCAGTCTGATCAGCATATGAGTCGTTTAATAAGTTCGGTACTCTTCTGCCGGCCTTCTTCAAGCCGGTCATTGAAAAAATCTTTCACAAGGTTGAAATGGGTCTTGTACCCCTCCATATCACCATAGCCGATAATGGAGGCCCATTCGCGCACTGCAGAATGGAATTCCAGGTCATCACCCCTGATTGTTTTATCATAAAGGGCAGCCTGAATAGATTCTTCAAGCAGATCTTCATTTTTGAACAGGTATTCGGCTATTCCCAGACGCAGGCGGAATGGGGGCGTCTGGCAGACCAGGTTATCATAAGGGTTCACTCCCAGGTTTGCCCATGCATCTACCATACTTAAAAGGCTTAGATGTGAATTTGGTTTGGACCCCCCTTTGTTTTTTGCCAGGGAAAATTCCTGCATGATCTCATCATCCAGCAATACCGGTATACGGCTCGAATGAAATACAAAGTCCCGTGCCTTATAGAGGCGTTCGCGAAGCTCTTTTTCACGTTCCCTGATCATCAGCTTGAAAATCTCTGATTCGGATACGGCATAGGTTCTGACCTGGACCCTGGCATAAGGGTTCAAAACTGCCAGACCCGCATAGACATGGGCCTTATAACTGAAGATACGAAGGGTGGTCAGAATCTTCACATTGTCAATACCTCCGGTGTACGAACCGTTCTCCCATGGGTAGAAACCAGCTTCCTTCCAGGCAGTGCCCATGCTCTCGAACCCCAGATGGGTCACAGCCTGGGTGTCGGCTACGATCCTGTCATGTTCATGGAAATCTTTCATTTCTATGAGTATGCAGCCCAGGGAGGTCAGAATATCTGCAAGCAGGGCATAGGATGCTGGTGTATTGCGATAAGGGATCAGCGCTACGTTCTGCCCCCAGGGTTCGAAGCCGGGTCCATGCAGGGGGTGAATGCTCAGAATTTCCACATCTTTGGGCAGATAGCTTTCAAAAGCTGCTATTTCAGGATGTTTAACGGAGGTCTGGCCGGCAACAATAGCGCCCATCCTAGTATAAGGGCCATATTCTTTGACGGCCGATGCGATCAGCTCAGCCTCTACAGAGTAAATAATAAGATCACATTTTCTTGAAACCTCGCGCCCATTTTCAAGCACCTCAATGCCAAAAGGGTTTAATTCTGCTGCCAGCTGGCTGCTGCGTGCAGGCAGGTCACTTCCACATACTGTGTAGCCCGCATCTGCAAAGGCTCTGGCATATAGTTTGCCCATATCACCGAGCCCGATTATTCCAATATTCATAGTCTGTGTACTCTCCCAAAACCGGGAATCAAATTCAGATTAAAGATTGAAATAATTTTCAATCTCACAGCCTATCGGTTTTTAATTTCGTTATACTTGATAAAGGATTGTTTTCCTGGTGCTTTCCCCGGCAGAAATGCCTCCCATTTTAAAATACTTTTCACCAGATATACAGTAGTTACGATAAATTAATTATTAGATGAGTAATTTTCAGATAAAGAAGTCGGCAAAGACTTATGATGTAGTCATCGTAGGTTCAGGTGCAGGAGGGGGTATGGCAGGCTATATGCTTGCCAAGGCGGGGATCAAGGTACTGATGCTTGAAGCCGGGCCGATGTTTGACCCGGCTAAAGATTCACTGCAATTAAAATGGCCCTGGGAATCAGCAAGGCGTGGAGCCGGCACTACCCGTGCCTTCGGTGACTTCGATGCTGCCTATGGAGGCTGGGAAATAGAAGGAGAGCCCTATACACAGAAAGATAAAACAGAGTTTGGCTGGTTCAGGTCAAGAATGCTGGGTGGCCGCACAAACCACTGGGGCCGTATTGCCCTGCGGTTTGGAGAGCACGACTTTAAAGGCAAGAGCTTTGATGGGGTTGGTGATGACTGGCCTATTACCTATGATGAGGTTAAGCCTTTTTATGACCGTGTAGACCGCCTGATCGGGGTCTATGGAACCAATGAAGGCCTGATCAACAATCCTGATGGGATTTTTCTTCCTCCTCCTGCACCCAGGCTTCCTGAACTGTTCATAAAACAGGCTGCGGCTAAAGTAGGTGTAAAAATAATTCCCGGCCGGGGATCCGTTCTGACTGAAGCTTTACCAGGCAATAACGAACGCGGAAAATGCTTTAACTGTGGCCAGTGTAACCGGAGCTGTAAGATCTATGGTGACTTTTCTGCCTCCTCGTGTCTGGTCATACCAGCTTTAAAGACCGGAAACCTGGAAGTAATTCCCAATGCCATGGTCCGCGAGGTGCTCACCAATTCAGAGGGCCTTGCAAAAGGTGTATCTTATATCGACCGCAATACGCTCGAAGAGTTCGAGGTACTGGGAACAACCGTCATTCTTGCAGCAAGTGCCTGTGAATCGGCGCGGATCATGCTGAACTCTAAATCAGACAAACATCCCAATGGCATTGCCAATGGAAGTGGTGTTGTTGGAAAATACCTGCATGATTCTACCGGGAAGGGAATGGGTGGCTATTTACCCCAGCTCATGGACCGCAAACGCTTCAATGAAGACGGAGTTGGCAGCCTGCATATCTATGGACCCTGGGTAAAGGACAATAAAAAGCTTGATTTTCCAAGGGGCTATCATATAGAATTTGGTGGTGGAATGGGTATGCCCGGCTATGGATTCGGCATGGGTATGGAAGGCATGAATGGCAAGCATTTAGGCCGTAACGGAGAGAAAAAAGAAGCAGGTGGCTATGGGGCAAGCCTGAAAGATGATTACCGCCGTTTCTATGGAACGGGTGTAGGCATGTCTGGGCGCGGCATGGCCCTGGCCAGGGAAACAAATTATTGTGAGATAGATCCCAGTGTAGTAGATAAGTTTGGAATTCCTGTGCTGAGGTTTAACTATAAATGGCATGATGAAGAGATCAAACAGGTAAAACATATGCAGGAAACCTTTCAGGAGGTCATGCATGCCATGGGAGCAGAAATTCAGGGGGGCATTGATACGGCAGAGAACAACTGGGGTATTGATAAACCGGGTCTGATCATCCATGAGGTGGGAACTGTGCGTATGGGCGATGATCCTAAAAAAGCACCACTGAATAAATGGTGCCAGGCCCATGAGGTGAAGAACCTTTTTGTCACCGACGGAGCCCCTTTTGTACAGCAGGGTGATAAAAACCCCACATGGACCATCCTTGCCCTGTCGATGCGGACAGCAGAATATATTATGGACCAGAAGAAGAAACGATTTATATAAAAGCGGTATGAACAGACGTGAATCTATAAAAGCCCTTGCCCTGGGCTCTCTTTCAGCAGGGTTGATGCTGGAAGCCTGTAAACCAGGGGCCGTACCTACTGAAATACCCGGTGCAGCCAGTGGCTCTGCTGAAATACCAGGCCGCCAGCCCTTTGAAACAGAGCGTGAGCGGAAGCTGAATGCCGAGAAGTTCTTTACTGACGATGAAATGGCCTGTATAACCATCTTAGGAGATATTATTATTCCGCGTGATGCCCATTCAGGCTCTGCCTCTGATGCAAAAGTGCCTGCTTTCATTGAGTTTATCGTGAAAGATATGCCTCATCACCAGGTTCCTTTAAGAGGTGGGCTGCGCTGGCTTAACCTGCGCTCAGCCAGAAAGTTCAATCACTCATTTTCGGGGATCAGTACATCCCAGCAGATGCATCTTGTAGATGAAATAGCCTGGCCCGGAAAGGCGAAGCCCGATTGCAGCCAGGGTGTTGCCTTCTTTAATCATTTACGGGGTCTTGTGGCTACCGGCTTCTTTACCACTGAAATGGGGATCAAAGATCTGGGCTATATGGGCAACAAGCCCAATGACTGGAAAGGAGTGCCACCTGAGATCATCAAGCAGTATAACCTGGAGGGAGTCTGAAGAGCAGTGATGGAATTTTACTGTCAGTTTTAAAGCCCTTCTTAAATATTAAGAGTGCTTGCTTATATTAGGTAGATCTTTCTAAACAAGCACTTTATGATGTATGCACCTGGTTTCGGTTATTCAGTCTGCAGGTCAGTGAAGCTGGTACTGGCTACAGGTCTGTTCATATGCTCTGCCCTGTTTGCCCGGGCACAGCATAAGAACCTCAACCAGGAACTGAAAATCATTCTTCAGGGTTTCCATGGAACGGCAGGAGTGTATGTGGAAAACCTCAAAACGGGAGAAAACGGAGGTCTTCTGGCCGATTCACTTTTCCCTACAGCAAGTATTGTAAAGACCATGATCCAGTGCGGGCTGATGGAAAAACTGGAAAAGGGTGAATTGAACTATCATCAGAAACTTGTATACCGCGACTCCCTGCTCTATCCGGGAATTGATATTCTCGGATCTTTTAAGAATGGAGATACGATCGAACTGAGCAAAGTTTGCATGCTCATGCTTACCATGAGTGACAATACCGCCAGCCTCTGGCTCCAGAAGCTTGTAGGTACCCCCAATATCAATGCATGGCTCGTAAAGAATGGATTCAGGAACAGCGGAGATAATTCCAATGATCCTGCAAGAGCTGCCTTGCATAAAGAGTTTGGCTGGGGAAATACCACACCCCATGAGATCTGCTCCCTCTTTAAACTTATCTGGCAGGGAAGGGCTGTCAATAGCTCCGCTTCAGAACGTATGTACCGCAATCTCAGCCGCTCTTACTGGGATGAGGAAGCCTTGTCAGAAATACCTCCTGGAATAGCTGTGGCGTCCAAACAGGGAGCGGTAGATGCTTCCCGCTCGGAGGTAGTGCTGGTAGCTGCTCCCCATGGATCCTATGTCTTTTCAGTGTTTACCAAAAATGCTGCAGATCATAGCTGGAAAAATGATAACGAAAGCTGGAAACTAATACGTGCAGTTTCTGCATTTTTGTGGCACCGTTATGAGCCGGGTTCCACATGGACCCCTGCCCGGGGAATTAACAGATACAATGAATAAGAATGGCTGCACCAGCAACAAATACAATTAAAAATACACGGATCATTTTGTCGGACCTGCTGAAGGGAGGCAATGCCCATATCAGCTTCCAGGTAGCAGTAAAAGACCTGCCTGCTGGATTAAGAGGAAAGAAGGCAGAGAATATTTCTTATACGATCTGGAAACTTGTGGAGCATATCCGTATTGCCCAGCATGATATGCTTCAGTTCTGCCTCAACCCCCGGCATCAGTCGCCTAAATGGCCTGAAGGCTTCTGGCCTGTAAATGACCAGCCTTCTTCTGAAGCTCAATGGAATGATTCGATCGGGCAGATTGCCGATGACCGCCGTTCCTTCATAAATCTTGTTGAAGATGAGCAGCGTGATCTTTTCTTTCATTTTCCACATGGCGAGGGTCAGAATATTTTTAAAGAAGCGCTTCAGGTGGCCGACCATACTTCGTACCATACTGGTGAGATACTTGTTTTAAGGCGTCTGTTTGGAGACTGGAACAGCTAGCTCAGGGTTATGGCGCAGAATTTGATTCTTTTGAAAAATTGTTTCAAACCGTACCCCTAAAACCGACAAGCATTGAAATTTGCTTATATCACTACCTATCCGCCACGTGAATGCGGCATAGCTACCTTCAATTCAAACCTGATGAAGGCCATTGACTATAATGTATCCGGCACTGCCTGCAGTGAAGACGGATGTGTTGTGGCTATGAATGATTCAGACGACCTTACAGAATATAAATATTCAAAAGAGGTTGGGTATATTATCAGGCAGAACCAGCAGCGCGACTATAGTTCGGCTGCTGCTTTTCTGAACTCGGGAAATGCAGATGTCTGTATCCTGGAACATGAGTTCGGTATTTTCGGCGGTGAAAGCGGTATTTTTATTCTGCCCATGCTTCACAGGCTCAAGAAGCCATTGATCTCCATTCTGCATACAGTATTGGATCATCCATCCTTTATTCAAAAGATCATCATTCAGGAAATTGCCCAGCAAAGCGATATGGTGGTTGTAATGAGCAAGTGGTCTATGGAGAGCCTGGTCAATATCTATGAACTGCCCCGTACCAAGATCAGAATCATCGAGCATGGTGTTCCTGACAGGGAAGCAGCCAATCCGAATCCGGTAAAGAGTCTTGGTGCATTTCAGAACCATAAAGTGCTGTTTACCTTCGGACTCATCAACCGCAACAAGGGGCTGGAGACGGTCATAAAATCACTTCCGTTCATTGTTGACAAGCATCCCGAGGTCATGTACGTGATCCTTGGAAATACTCATCCGGGGGTGATCCGCAATTCAGGTGAAGAATACCGGGAAGAGCTTAAACGACTGGCCATCAAGCTTGGAGTGGAGAATAACCTCACTTTTATCAATAAATTCGTTTCTGAAGAAGAGCTTGTCAATTACCTGGCTGCGGCTGATATTTATATCACACCCTATGTAAATGAAGCCCAGAGTACTTCAGGTACCCTGTCATATGCAGTAGGGGCAGGGGCGGCTGTACTCTCTACACCTTACTGGCATGCCATGGAACTGCTTGCAGAAAACCGGGGCAGGTTCTTTCAGTTTAAAGATGCAGATGAACTTGGCAGGCTGGTGAAAGGTCTTCTGGACCAGCCCGGAGAACTGCAGCAGCTCAGGCAGAATGCATACGAATACGGCCTGGGCATTAGATGGCCCCGGATCGGAGCCCAGTATGTAGCGATGGCCACTGAGGTAGTGAATTTTCCGGAGTTGAAAAAGCGGAGTAATTTCGGGATCATCGACCCTGACCTTATTCCACCTTTTAGTCTGAACCATGTAAAGCGCCTTACAGATGATACCGGAATTGTGCAGCATGCAAAATATGGAATTCCCAACCTCAAAGAAGGGTACTGCCTTGATGACAATTCACGGGCACTTATTATGGCACTTATGGCCTATAAGCAGAATAAGAGCAGGGAAGCCCTGGACTTGCTGCCCATTTACCTGAGCTTCATTCATTATATGCAGTGTGATGATGGGAACTTCCGGAATTTTCTGCGCTTTGACCGTAGCTATATGGATAAGGTGGGTTCTGAGGATTCTTTTGGACGCACGGTATGGGCCCTTGGCTATGCCATTCAGAACGCCCCCAATAATAGTTACCGTGAATTTGCCCAGGAGCTTTTTAACCGCTCTGTTCCACATTTTAAAGAGCTTACCCACCTTCGGGGTATAGCCAATTCATTGATCGGTATATCCTGCTACCTGCAGGTAAATCCAGGTGACGAACTTCTTGTTCGTGAGTTGAATGCGCTTACGGGAAAACTTCTTGAGTCATATGCCCTGCATAGCCAGGCAGGCTGGAGGTGGTTTGAGGAAACGATGACCTATGACAATGCCATTCTGGTGCTTGCCTTGCTTTATTCCTTTGAGGTCATAGCTGATGATACAGTCAAGAAAATAGCCCTTGAATCACTTGCTTTCCTGGATAAGGTAAGCTATAAACAAGATTGCCTTGTACCTGTTGGCAACAATGGCTGGTATAGCAGGGATAAGGAAATGGCTATCTATGACCAGCAGGCTATCGAGGCGATGGCCATGGTACTTATGTATTTCCAGGCCTACCGCATCACGCATCAGAGCATGTACATTGAAAAGACTTTTCAGAGCTATCTCTGGTTTCTGGGCGAGAATACACTGCGGGCCCCCCTTTACGACAGGGAAACCCAGGGTTGCTGTGACGGGCTTGAGGAAGGAGGAATCAACAGGAATCAGGGCGCTGAAAGTACCCTTGCCTATATGATCTCCCATATTACGGTGCTGAAAGCACTGGAGCTTGAATACCAGTATGAACGGCCTGGGAAGGAGCCGCTTCATGCTTAAAATTGCAGTACTTTCACCTATTGCCTGGCGTACGCCTCCCCGGCATTATGGACCCTGGGAGCAGATGGCCTCCAACCTTACTGAGGGGCTGGTAAGTTCAGGGCATGAGGTCACACTTTTTGCTACCGGTGATTCAATCACTCAGGCCCGGCTGCAATCTGTTTGCCGGGCAGGTTATGAGGAAGATAAATCCCTGGATGCCAAGGTGACAGAATGCCTCCATATAAGCCAGCTGATGGAGAGGGCTGCAGAATTTGACCTTATTCACAATCATTTTGATTTTTTGCCCCTGACCTATAGCCGCCTGATCCCGGTACCTATGGTAACTACCATTCATGGCTTCTCATCTGCAAATATTCTCCCTGTTTATAAGAAATATGATGGAAGTACCGCCTATGTATCTATTTCAGAAGCAGACCGCTCGCCATTACTTACCTATGCGGCCACTGTTTATAACGGACTTGAAATCAAAAGCTTCCCCTTCGAGCCCCAGGCCGGAGAATACCTGCTTTTCTTCGGGCGCATCCACCCCCATAAAGGAACTTATGAAGCCATACAGATTGCCCTTGCCTCGGGCCGGCCATTGATCATAGCAGGTATTATTCAGGATTCTGGATATTTCAGAGAAAAAGTTGAGCCCTATCTGAACGAACAGATCCGCTTTATCGGCCAGGCTGGTCCGGACCAGCGTCAAGACCTGCTTGGAAATGCTTTTGCCCTGCTCCATCCCATATTGTTCAATGAACCCTTTGGGCTGAGCGTTGTGGAATCAATGCTCTGCGGTACTCCTGTGATCGCCTTTAACCGGGGATCCATGCCAGAACTGATTGAAGATGGGGTGACAGGTTATCTTGTAGGTACCTGGCAGGAAGCTGTAGAGCGCCTTCCAAAGATTTCTTCCCTTAAACGAAATGTTATCCATGAAAAGGCTGCATGCCGGTTTTCAGCTGAAAAGATGGTGGAGGGTTATTTAAATGTCTATGACCTTATTTTAAACCCTTAATGTGTGGAGAGCAGCGTGTCGATCAGGTCTTTCATATCAATAATAGCAAAAGAAGAGGAATAATCAGAAAGGCCGTAGGGAAGAACAAGCTTCCCGTTGTGAATTATAGAACCACAGGAATATACTACGTTCGGCACATAACCTTCACGCTCATTTGCATTGGGGATCAGTAAAGGTTCAGTAAGACGTCCGATCTCGATCGAGGGATCATCCAGCTTCAGGAGCGATGCACCCAGACAATAGCGGCGCATCGGCCCAACGCCATGGGTGATGACCAGCCAGCCGGCTTCAGTTTCAATGGGTGATCCGCAGTTTCCTACCTGCACAAATTCCCAGGGGAATTCAGGGCCGCTCAGCTTTACCGGATTGTCCCAGACATTCAGGTTATTGCTGTACATAATATAATTATTCCAGCCATCGATACGTGACATCATCACATACTGCCCGTTAATTTTTCGTGGAAACAGCGCAAGATTCTTGTTCTGGGCACCCTTTCCAAAAAGTGGACGCACCTGAAAATTATAAAACTCCTGGGTCTGTAAAAGTTTGGGCATGATCAGCGATCCGTCATAGGCTGTATAGGTAGCATAATAGGTAACCTTGCCATCATCTTCGGTAAATCGTACAAAGCGGGCATCCTCAATTCCCTTGCGTTCAAACTCTGAGATAGGAAAAATAACCCGGTCAGAAAGATCCGTATCCATGGAAAAAGCTATCTCATGATAGGAGTCAGAAAGCCAGAGTACTTTTTCATATTCAAGCTTATGGAGATCATCTTCCTGCAGGTTCTGGGATTCAGCTACAATACGGCGCAGGGTCGAATAATCGAAATTCTCAGTCAGTTTATTTCCAAGGTCGTTCAGAATGCGGGTATCTACATTGGTAAGGGCAGCCTTTTCAAAGAACAGCTCCTTTTTATAGGTGGCATTTTTAATGATCTCTGCCTCGTCTACATAATTTCCCGCAGGCAGCACAGTGATCTGATTTTCTTTGCTGATCAGTGCACGCCTGAAAATAATAGAAGAGATATGCCCTTCACCCACCGCCCTGAAGCTGATGATGAGTCTTTTCTGCCCGGCTTCCAGTTCTGTCTGATCGGGATCTTCTACGATCGAGGGGTTAAAGAAAGCTGCCGATTCAATGGAGTATTCATGTGTAAAATACGAGCCCAGCAAGAGCTTGCGGTATGAGTCAAGCGTATCATAATCGATGTTCATCTCCTTGAACAGGTAGCAGATCTTGTCGGCATTGCGCTGAAAGATGCGCGTTATATTGCGGTGGCGTTTTGAATATTCCTGAAGAATAGGAGAGATCATTGAAAAAACCTCTTCTTCAGGGATACTCAGTACGCGCTGAATCACACCTTTAGAGCGCTCTTCTCCATTGAAAAAGAAACGGGAAAGAACTCTTTTTGAATCCGGATAAACTTTTACATCGGTCCGCTCTATTGCAATTCTCATGTATTGGGTATTATGGATTTAATGATCCGGTTCCTGCAGGTGTAGGTAAAAACTAATTAACGCTCAACCTGCTAAAATGATGCCCATTCCCTCATAGAAATATACAAACGTAATGTACTTGTTAATTGAGTAATGACTGCGTAAAAAGAAACTATTTATTCGCTCATAAATTCTTCTCTGCCTATCTTGCCGTCCAGCAATTGAGGCAACCTTTTTCCTGACTATGACAGATCTTAAAAAATACCGAGTACTTACTATTGATATCGGAGGTTCGCATGTGAAGGCAACCATTGTAGATGAAATAGGGAAACTTCAGTTTGATTATAAAAAGGTAAATACCCCCGTTCCGGCCAATCCAAAGACCATCATTGAGGCGATCAAAAAACTGATCGCTGACTTTCCTGAATTTGATCTGATCTCTACAGGCTTTCCTGGTTATGTGCGTGACGGCGTGGTAAAGACAGCCCCCAACCTGGGTACCATGGCATGGGCAGAGGTAGACTTTAGCAAGGAGCTGACAAAGGCATTCGGAAAACCTGCCATGGTCATCAATGATGCGGATATGCAGGGCCTGGGTATTGTGAAAGGCTCAGGGCTGGAAATGGTGGTGACCCTGGGTACAGGCTTCGGCACTGCATTCACTTATAACGGAATTCTGCTTCCTCATTTCGAACTCGCCCATCACCCCTTCACCAAGAGAAAAACCTATGACATGTATATTGGTCAGAAGGCCATGGATACGGTAGGTGAAAAAAGATGGAACCTGCGGATGCAAAAAGTACTTGCTGTGCTGAAAACTGTTTTCAATTATGATACCCTTTATCTGGGTGGGGGCAATTCATCAAAGATCACCTTCAAGCTTGATATGAATATCAAGCAGGTATCTAATATTGATGGTATTCATGGCGGCTATAAGCTCTGGAAACAAGCCTGATTCAAGCTAATGGGTCATAAAAAAAGCTGCCCGTTCTACCGGGCAGCTCCTTTGGATAAAGTCTTATTCTTATATATTTCCTTTTTTAAGTTCTGACACTGCATGGTCCACTGCACGGGCGGTGAAGGCCATATAGGTAAGTGAAGGATTCTGGCAACCTGCTGAGGCCATGAATGAACCATCTGTTACAAAAACGTTCTTTGCATCCCAGATCTGGTTAAAGCCGTTAAGTACTGAGGTCTTAGGATCTTTCCCCATGCGGGCAGAGCCCATTTCATGGATACCGCGACCTAAAGTTCCGTCACCTACATGACCCTTTACGTTCTTGACACCTGATTTCTCCAGCATTTCTACTGCATCGTTCAGCATATCGATCCGCATTTTCTTCTCATTCTCCTTGAATTCGACGTCAAAGGCAAGTACGTTCAGCCCCCATTTATCTTTACGGGTCTTGTCAAGGGTGATCTTGTTGTCATGGTAAGGAAGAGTTTCTCCGAAACCGCCCATGCCCATTGTCCACTGACCTGGCTGGGTAAGGGCCTCTTTAAAGCCAGCACCAATCTGCAGTTCAGGAATTTCCTTTGACCATCCCTGGCGGCTGGCACCTCCCTGATAACCGAAGCCACGCAGGTAATCACGTTTGTCGCCAAACAAATTCCGGTAGCGGGGAATATAGATTCCATTGGCCCTGCGGCCGAATACATATTTATCATCAAAACCTTCGACTGTTCCACCTGCATTGATACCCAGGTGATGGTCCATGATATTATGACCCAGCTCGCCGCTGCTGCTTCCAAGACCATCCTGCCATACATCGGTAGCAGAGTTCATCAGAATCCATGCAGAATTAAGTGTAGAGGCATTCAGAAAAATAACCTTGGCCTTATATACATAGGTCTGGTTATTGTTGGCATCGAGTACTTCTACGCCTGTTGCTTTTTTGGTATCCTTATCGTAAAGTATCTTGGTAACAATCGCCCAGGGCCTTACTGTAAGGTTCCCTGTTTTCATCGCTGCGGGCAGGGTTGATGACTGGGTGCTGAAATAACCACCGTAAGGGCAGCCTACCCAGCATTTATTGCGGAACTGGCATTGCTGCCGGCCTTCATGCGGAGCTGTAATATGGGCCACACGACCAATGATCATCGAGCGTTTGTCGCCGTACTCAGCCTTCATACGTTTTGCCACATCCTTTTCCACGCAGTTCAATGCCATAGGTGGCAGAAACTGGCCATCGGGCAACTGGGGCAGGTTTTCAATGGATCCGCTGATGCCTGCAAATTTCTCTACATAATCATACCAGGGAGCCATTTCCTTGTAACGGACAGGCCAGTCGGTAGCGATACCTTCCTTTGCGTTGGCCTCAAAATCATAATCTGACCAGCGGTAGCTCTGACGGCCCCACATCAGGGAACGACCCCCGACATGGTATCCCCTGAACCAGTCAAATCGTTTTATTTCAGTATATGGGCTGTCTTTATCACTTGCCCACCAGTCAAGATTAGTTTCATTTAAGGGGTAATCGCGTTTCAGGGCAGGATAATCAGCAATCATTTCCTGGGTGCGTCCACCACGGTGAGGGAAATCCCAGGCCTCTTTCATGGCACTTGGGTAATCGGTTACATGCTTGACGTCTTTTCCACGTTCAAGCATAATAGTTTTAAGACCGCGCTCACTTAGTTCTTTTGCTGCCCAACCTCCACTGATACCTGATCCGATTACAATCGCATCATAAACTTGTTCACTCATAATTATCTACAGATTTATTGTTGTTTATGAGCTATGCTCATGAGGGATCGATAACCCTATAACGAATATACAAAAAGGTCTGATTCCTCTAATAATATTAATAGGTTCTTTATTTGATATACGAGATCTGAGCCTGGTGAAAAGATCCGGTTCAAGAGAATTATTTTGCGAATAATTTGCTCAACCTTCCCTATTACCTGGTTTCATAGATTGAACCTTATTTGGGTTGGTTGGAAAAGGAGGTTACAGACTCCAAATAGTCTGGCATACCTTCAGCCAGCTACCAGCTCATCACCCAGTTTCAGGCTTCCCAGGCTTTCAGGCAAGAGGTACATGCCAAACTTCACTTTATGATCTATAGTTCTGAAGGTTGAAAGGGTTTTCAGGGGTTCTTTGCCAATAGTGGCATCTTCCTGATCAATGGTAATGATCTGGCAACGGGCACAGGCCTTGGCCGCCCGGAAGGGAACTTCCCCGATAGCGATCTGTTTATAGGTGTCTTCTTCAAAGGGAAAGCTGCCTTCAATGATCATGTTTGGGCGGAAGCGGTTCATGTGCAGGGGCAAATCCAGTCTGGAATTCAGTTCATCCAGGCTTGCCTGGCTGATCAGCAGAACCGGGAAATCATCACTCAGGCTGGTGATCTCCTGCCTGAAGGCATATTTTTCTGAAACCTGGCGCCGGCTATGGTCGGGCATATACACCAGCCTGCAAGCTTGCCCCAGAACAGCTGAGAACCAATTGTCTGCCTCCATACTGCAGAACTGAACCAGAACTTTTTTCTCAAAAAGGATGGCTTCAGTAGTTTCAGGGTTTTGTGTATGATAAGGAACCAGCAGCGGATCGGTACGCCCGGGCGCCCTGACCAGCAGCCCGCCAGCCTCTATACTGATATGCACAAGGGCCATTTCAGGGATCCGGCGCTGACTCAGGAACTGATTTTCCAGATCTACAAGCATCCAGCGGCGGTCATGTTGTAAGCCTCTGTCGGTTAACTGTGCAGAGGTCACTGACACTCCACCGAGTGATTTGATCGGGTATATAATTAGTCCGGTAAGTACTGGCATAAAAAAAGGAATTGGCTATTGTAAATCTAGCGCAATTCCTACTAAAACGTAAATGAAGAACCTCAGTTCACCATAAATTCAGAAACCCCTGAATCAGAAGTATTTCCCAGCTGGTCACGGGTAATGATTTTCCAGTAATAGACCGATCCTGAAACTACAGGTACTCCGGTAATGCTGGTATCTGTAACCCCTGATTTGTAAAGAACAGGGGTGGAGCTGGTACCGATATATACATCGTAACCTGCTATATTATTGGATGCGCTGCTTCCGGCCCAGGCAAGTGTTACTGAATTATTGGTTGCTGTAAGACGCTGGCCGAAACCAGGAGATGCGATCGTTGCCGGAAATGGCGGGTATGACAGGCTGCCAGAGCCCGCGTTATAGAATTTCCAGGTATCACTTTTAGACGTACTGGTCGATTCTGCCTGGGATGATTG
>JAYWCR010000273.1:0-3765 GCA_043780395.1 Sphingobacteriales bacterium | reverse complement strand
AAATTTTAACTTCAGAAGATAGGCGATAAAAAAACCGGTGATGACCAGCAGACACATAATAACAAGTGCCGCAGGCCGTGAGACTGTGCCGGCAGCCAGAGGGCGGAACTTTTTTACAGGATGAAGCCGGTCTGAAGTTACGTCGCGGTAATCATTAATGATATAGATGGCACTTGCTACCAGGGAATAGGAAATAAACCCAAAGAATAACTGGCCAATTTTTCCAAGGTTTGTAAATTCACCTGCAAAAAAGAGTGGTATAAAGAGAAAAGTGTTCTTTACCCATTCTTTTGGCCTTAGCAAACTTATATAGGCAGCAGCGATGCTTTTTACTTCCAGATGATCGTTTACAGCAGTAAGAGTTGATTCACGGGTAAACATAGCAGTAGTTAGAGCCAGAGGTATTTTTTTTAAAAGTCATTAATAAACTTGTCACCATGGTTACATTTCGTTCAGTTGAAGCATAAATTCGGTGAGTGCTTAGTTGCTTCCGTTAAGATTACAGAAGAGATTCGCAGATCCTGATTATTTAATCAACATGCACAGAGGCCGGGCCTTGGTTTACCGGTAAAATTCTGCTCTGTGAAATACTTGGCATCTGAAAGAATAATAAGTATTTTAGAGAATACAACCGACTTGCAATCATGTGTTCAACCCGCAGAAATTTCATTTTTCAATCTGGTATTCTGGCAGCAGGGGCAGGTATTTCAAACTTAATACCCTTTCATGCGATGGCCGGCCGCCGTTATTCAGCAAATGATACGATCAGGGTGGCCCTGATCGGCTGCAATGGGCAGGGCTGGACAGATCTTACCCATATGCTTGCAAATAAGGGTGTACAGGTAGCCACACTCTGTGATATTGATCAGAACGTACTTTCAAGACGCCTGGCTGATCTGAACGCATTGGGTGTAAGGGGTGTGAAAACAACAGGTGATTACCGCAAAGTGCTGGATGATAAAGGAGTTGATGCGGTGATCATTGCCACACCTGACCATTGGCATCCCCTGATCCTGACCGATGCGCTGAAGGCAGGCAAAGATGTGTATTGTGAAAAGCCGCTGGCCAATTCCATTTATGAGGCCGACCTGATGCTTCACATAGCGCAGCATAGCGGTAAGGTCATACAGGTAGGTCAGTGGCAGCGGAGTGTGCCTCATTTTAAAGATGCTGTTGATTTTGTGAAGAGTGGCAAGCTGGGCAAGATCAGGCTGGTAAAGGCATGGGCCTACCAGGGCTGGATGCATTCCATTCCTGTCAAACCTGACGGCCTGCCTCCTGCAGGCGTAGACTATAAGATGTGGCTCGGCCCTGCACCTTTACGTACATTCAACCCCAACCGCTTTCATTTTAACTTCAGATGGTACTGGGATTATGCCGGGGGCCTGATGACTGACTGGGGCGTTCATCTGATAGACTATGTACTGGCAGGCATGGAGCCGGGAAGCCCTATCTCCATCATGGCCTCGGGTGGGAAGCTTGCCTATCCGGCCGATGCCCAGGAAACTCCAGATACCCTGCAGACCGTCTATGAATTTGAAGGCTTTAATTGTCTTTGGGAGCATGCGATGGGCATCTCAGGCGGCAATTACGGGCGTGACCATGGAATTGCCTATATAGGCAATAATGGAACCCTGATCCTTGACCGCAGCGGCTGGGAGGTTATACCTGAAACTGAAAATAAGGTTCCTAAAATGCAGGCAGTACCCATGTCCTCTTCTGGCAGGGATGGCCTGGGCCTGCATACAAAGAATTTTATTGATGTCATGCGCAGCCGAAAGTTTGCAGACCTTACTGCACCCATCGAAGTAGGTTATAAGGCTGCCGTCACCTGCCATATGGGAAACCTGGCCTATAAAACCAAGGAAAAACTTCACTATGATGCCTCCTCTAAACGGTTTAAAGAAGATTCGGCCAATCAGCTTTATACCCGTGAATACCATAATGGCTGGGAATTACCAAAGGTTTAACTGATCAATGATTGAAATTATTTTTATTGGACTCTGATAAATCTTACCTTTGGATGTTATACAAAGAGAGCTATACAATTTGAATCATGAAAAAATTATTTAAAAATAATCCTTACCTCAGAATCTACCTGATCGTGCTTATCTATGCAGGCCTTCTTTTTGGCTGGGGGAAAATGACCCGCGATGTGGAATGGTACCTGGATACCACCAGTTTATATGTTTCTATTATAGCAAGTGTACTGGGAATCGGTCTTTCAGGACTGCTTATTTACTTCCGTTATGCGCCTGAAAAAACTGAAACTCCAGGTCAGTCAGCAATAAATTAATTGACCTCTAAAGATATTTCTGAAGAACATTAGCAGTGTATCAATAATTTTTCTATCTTTGCGTCCTCATTAGGCGGAAGTGGCGTAATGGTAGCCGCACCAGACTTAGGATCTGGCGTCGCGAGACGTGGGGGTTCGAGTCCCTTCTTCCGCACCAAATATGAGTTTTGAAAAAAAGGGTTGTTCTTCACAGAGCGACCCTTTTTTTATTTTCCATTTTTCAGGCAGGCCCTGCATTGCTATTCCGATCTTCAGTATATTTCTGTAATGAAGCATCTTCTATCTCTGACAGTCTGCATTTTACTTGCATTGCTGTGTTCATGCCGGCATCCTCAAACAGCAGATTTGTATAAAGGCTGGCCAGCCTATGCCGGAAATAAGGATGGCTCCCGGTATTCAGCGCTGGAAGATATAGATCTCAGAAATGTAAGCCGCCTTAAAGTTGCATGGGTTTACAGCTCTCATGATAAGGATGCTACAGGGCTGAGCCAGAATCAATGCAATCCGATCATGGTTGATGGCAGACTCTATGGATCCACTCCCCGTTCAAAGTTATTTTCATTAAATGCAGCTACCGGAAAGCAGAACTGGTTATTCGACCCTGCAAGCCTGGACACCAGTGCAATTAAAGATGCTGGTGCTTATCTCAAGGTGAACAGGGGAGTGGTCTATTGGGCTGATGCTGGAGGAAATAATAAAAGAGTATTCTATAATGTAGGAAGCAGGGTGTTTGCCCTGGATGTTGAAAGCGGTAAGCCTGTTCCCGGCTTTGGTAAAAAAGGTTTTGTTGACCTCACTGAAAATCTCGGGCGTGAAACGCATTCTTTTGTGGGTGCAACCAGCCCAGGGATCATATATAAAAACCTGCTGATCATGGGTTGCCGGGTAGCAGAAAGCGAAGATGCTGCCCCGGCTCCGGTCCGTGCCTACGATGCCCTTACAGGAAAACTCCGCTGGTCTTTTCATACCATTCCCCAGCCAGGCGAAAAAGGATATGAGAGCTGGCCTGATCAGCAGGCATGGAAAAAACTTGGCGGGGCCAATGACTGGGCCGGGATGTCGCTGGATGAAAAGCGCGGCATCGTTTACATTCCCACGGGCTCTGTCGGAGGTGACTTTTATGGAGGGCACCGCAAAGGAGTAAACCTCTATGCAAATTGCCTGATCGCACTCAACGCAGCCACGGGTACTTATGTCTGGCATTTTCAGGTTATTCATCACGACCTCTGGGACAGAGACCTTCCGGCCACACCTAACCTTGTGACCATCACTCACCAGGGAAGAATAATCGATGCGGTGGCGCAGATCACCAAACATGGGTATATATTCATGTTCGATCGCACCAATGGAAAGCCTGTTTTCCCAATCCTGGAAAAGTCCTTTCCAGGGCAGGGTTTACCCGGTGAGGCGCCCTGGCCCACACAGCCTGTTCCCTCACTCCCCGAGCCCTTTGCCCGCCAGCAGTTCAA
>JAYWCR010000272.1:0-2545 GCA_043780395.1 Sphingobacteriales bacterium | reverse complement strand
AACCCATACAATCAGTAAGTCTGCTTCCTTCCACCCTGAATGGCATTGCCGGTGCTGCAGATATCCATATATCATCAGACGGGCGTTTCCTTTACGCATCTAACAGGGCCGATTACAATGACCTGAGCATATTTTCGGTAGATAAGAAAAGCGGTAAACTTACCTTTTCAGGCCGAAGCTCATCATTTGGCAAAACGCCACGGAACTTTGCCCTGGCCCCTGACGGCAATTTTTTACTGGTAGCCAACCAAAAGTCTGATGATATTTTTGTTCTTCCACGCAGTCGCCGATCAGGCGAACTGTCCGCTCCTGTCCAGAAGATAGAAGTAGGGGCACCTGTTTGCATCAGGTTCGCTGAAAAAAATTAAAACCCTCTGTTTAAACCGGAAGTCATTGAATACTTTCTTCCGGTTTATACAGAAGATCGCTGTTCAGGTGTTCTTTAAGCGCCAGACAGACCGACTCATAGAACTCTCTTTGCTTAATATAATCAGAACTGGTATGCCAGCCACCGGATTCATTGTAAAGGAGATCAAAACTATTAAAATCTACCCTGTTCAAAGGGTAAATATGAAATACCAGGGCATTGCGTTGCTTTTCAGCAAGTACGCTGGCCTGGTATAGCCCCCCGTTCGTTAAGTAGGGGAATCTTAGATCAAAGATTTCATACGAGAGCATTTTCCTGAAATTACTGACCATATAGATGTATGGTCAGAAATAGGTAGCATGCGAAAATCATGCTACCTTAAAGGTATTAAATACTTTTACCGGGATTCTTCGATCTTTATTCTTTTATTTTTGATCTTTTCATTTTTGATCAGATCGAGGGTATTTTCAAGTTTGCTTCTTTTTACTGCTGCATAGGAACTATAGTCAAGCACTTCAATAAGTCCAAGCTCGTCTTTTTGAAGATCACCCTTTTTAAGGAGCAGACCAACTATATCCATTTTATTGATCTTGTCTTTACGGCCGGCCCCCAGGTATAAGGTAGCCCATTCGCTCTGACCGGGATGAATATTTTCTGTAGGCAATTCTTCAAGCGGTGGCTGTGATTTCAGGAATGCAGGAATTTCTTCTTCCAGCAGCATCATATAGGCTGTTCCGCTGGCATGCATTCTGGCTGTGCGTCCGTTCCGGTGAATAAAAGCCTCTTCAGAGGGCATCTGATAATGAATAATATATTGAATATCAGGGATATCCAGGCCCCTTGATGCCAGATCAGTGGTAATGAGCAGCTGGTGGCTTCCATTTCTGAACTTAAGCAGGGCCTTTTCACGATCGTCCTGCTCCATACCTCCATGAAAAATGCCATGAGGAACATTCATTTTATAGAGATGCTCCCCGATACGTTCCACCGCATCACGGTGATTGCAAAAAACAATACTGGCCTGGGAACCCAGTTTACAGATCAGTGAATAAAGGGTTTCCACTTTATCCTCAGATTTAGAGATGATCGTGCGCAGCACCAGGTCGGGAATACTTTTCCCGTCTTTGAGGTAATTTACTTCCACCGCATCACGGACACCCGTAAATGAAGGGATATCAGGCATATCTGTAGCAGAGGTCAGGATCCTTCTTTTCAGGTTGGGCAGGTCATAAATAATGAACGACATATCGTCCTGAAATCCGAATTCCAGTGCCTTGTCAAATTCATCCATGACCAGGGTATGCACCGAGGATGTATCAAAACTGGCATGGCGTACATGGTAGGCAAGACGCCCTGGTGTTCCTATGAGCACAGCAGGGGGCTCAGAAAGGTTGTTGCGTTCAGTCTTGATGTCATGACCTCCATAACAGCAGTTCACTTTGAAGCCGGTATTCATCTGCTTGAAGACCTGCTCGATCTGCAGGGCAAGTTCACGTGAAGGCACCAGAATAAGAGCCTGCACATCTTTTATTTCTTTATCAAGGCCCTGAAGCACCGGAAGCAGAAAGGCTAAAGTCTTTCCTGATCCTGTGGGTGATAAAAGTACCACATCGCGCCTTGAATCAGCGTTTAACACTTCCATCTGCATACTGTTCAGGGATGCAAAGCCAAATTTTTCTAATATTTCCTTAACCATTGTAATTTTACTACATGAATCCCCTATCGGGATTCGGCGCAAAGGTAAATAAATTGCCGGTTAAACGCTAAGCCCGGGCCAGCCTGCTCTGTAGGTACGCTTTACATAAAGATTTGCAGGCTCAAAATTGGTGATCCTCATTTCTTTGCCATTCCAGAGTAGCTTTTTTCGGCCGGGGAAGCTTATTTTTTGGCCGCCCGTACCCTGCTCTGTTTTGATGGAGCTTACTTCCCGGTACATATAGCTTCTGATGGCAAGATTTCCCATGAGTACGGTCTCTGTCAGCGGGCCTGCCTGGGCAAAGGGAGAACTTACAGATGCAGGATCTCCCCGCTTGCAGGCCTGGACCCACTGTGTTTCATGCCCGTCAATGCCGCCTGTGACCAGCGGCCGGATAACTGCCGGGAAACTTGTTTCCTTCATTTTCAGGGTAGGAAGCAGCCTTGCATTCAACCCCCAGTAATCAGTCATCAGCTTGCCCT
>JAYWCR010000271.1:0-3591 GCA_043780395.1 Sphingobacteriales bacterium | reverse complement strand
CTGAGAATGGCGTTCTCTGCTTTATGCGGATCTGAGACAGCTACTTCCTGAATAGCTCCCGGCTTTTTTAGCCGCTGGCTGGCTGAGTCAGGAAGGTTTACAGGTTCTCCGCCAGCAATCATTGAACGGGTACCCCGGCGCCAGTTATCGCGTAAAGGCCGGTTCCCCCATAGCTGAACGAACTGCACAAATCCCTGGCTCATGGCCTGGGGATTGGCAAAATAGAATGAACTAAAGGCATTGTTTCCGCCGCCGCTTGCATAAGGGTTTGCCTGGTTATTGCTATTGTTTCCCTGCTGACCGTTTGCCTGGTTATTGCCATTGTTTCCCTGCTGACCGTATGCCTGGTAATTGCCATTGTTTCCCTGCTGGCCGTATGCCTGGTTATTGCCGTTATTTCCCTGCTGGCCGTATGCCTGGTTATTGTTATTATTCACTGCACCGTTGCCATATCCATTGGTATTCCCTGCGGACGATCCGTACTGCTGGGTATTTCCGGTTGTGGTCGCCGTATTGGGGATGAAGGTTGAATTGCCTGAGGCTCCGTTCATTCCATTCCCCTGCTGGGAATTGTCCATGGCCCCGTTCTGGCTTCCATACCCGTTGTTCCCCTGACCCTGTTGCCCTGGTGCAGGCATGGATCCTGCAGAACTGTTCTGCATTCCGCCACCGCCACCACCGCTACCTACGGTATTAAAGGAAGTACCCCCATAAAGACCAGCGCCTCCCTGTGGAGTTTGTCCGCCCCCCTGGCTGTTTCCCTGGCCGCCCCCCTGGCTGTTTCCCTGGTTTGAGCTGTTGGCATAGACCGGTGTTGAGTTTCCGAATGAATTGGATCCGGTACCATTCGTACCTGACTGACTTCCAAAAGAGCTTCCGCTGGTAGGCGTTCCCCCAAAGGCATTCGCTCCATTGGTAGAATAGGATCCGCCTGCTGAAGGGCCTGATGAATAAGAGCCGCCCATTGCACCGCCCCCGTAATTTCCAGAGGAGGCTGATCCGGAATTTGATGCTCCCTGGGCATAGATCTGCATCTGGTTGGAAGAGGATGGCTGGTAGGTCGACATCGCCCCCATCCCTGTACCTGAAGTCGTCTGAAGAAAGCTGTTTTGCTGCACTGCCTGACCATTCAGGCCGTTCCCTGTTCTGGAGCCTGCAGCTGACTGGGCCGCAAATCTGGAACTTGATGCTGCGATCTGTTTTTTATAGGCAGCTATTGCTGCCATCTCCGCTTCATGCTGGAGTTTGATTTCCGCATCAACAATAGACCTGACCTTTATCTTACGGGCATTGGTATCAAGCGCTGCAAGCATAAGGAGTGTGTCCTGCTGGTCTATGTACTTGTAATTGGATACAAGTGTACCAAGCCTGGATTGCTTTTTCTTTATAGATGTATAGCCCGGATAATCTTTATCCAGAAAATTCATGGTACTGTCATAATAGGCTGCAGCCCGGGTATACTCTTTGTTAATATTTAAAAATATTTCTCCCAGCTGCTCATACGAGAGAGCCCGCTGATTGGTATTTCCGGAGTTGAATTTCAGGGAAAGTCTGTAATTCTCTGTGGCCAGTTTATAATCCTTGTTCCTGGCGTAGTTATTCCCCAGCGCATAATAGATCTGGTCTTTATAATCAAGATTTTTTTCATCATTCAGCAAACCCTTAAGATCTTTGGTGATCTCTGCTGTTTCCCCGGATATATTGGCCAGACCAAGCCTTGCCCCGAATGCAAGATTATACCCAGGACCTGCAGACAGCACTTTGCGGTAAAGGCCTGCAGCATCAGAATTCTGCCCGCTTAAAGAAGCCAGCTGTGCCCGTATAAAATAATAGCGCGGCCGTTCTGACTTCATGCGCGTATACAGGGAAGCAAAACGCATCATTTCTACCGAGTGAACGGTGTCACCCTGATCCAGATAATACCGGGCTGCGGTGGTATAGAGTTCATCCGCATTTTTCTTCCGGGCCCTGCTCCCTGACCCTAAGGCAAGATCAAGGCTTGCCTGTGCATCTTCTGGCTTGTCAAGCTTCATATACGCCCTGGCAGCCCAGATCAAACCCGTTTCCTGGACAGTCTCATCTTTAAAGTTATTGTAAACGAACTGGAAATTTTCAAGTGCCTGGTAATAATCTCCTTTCAGGTAATAGGCCTTTCCCATAAGCAGATAGGAAGCACTTACCCAGTCGGAGCGCTCATGTCTGGCAATGACACCAGAACATTTCAGGATCACCTGATTCATATCTGATGCAAGGCCTGCGGCAGATGCTTCATCGCCCAGTTTATAGAATGCAAGCAGGCGGTCAAAGTGGTCTGGATTGGCAAGTTCGATCTTTTTAAGATCCTGCTTGTAAATTTCCTTCGCGTTAAAATAACCGTTATAATATGCCGTTAAATTACGAAGTGCCTGACCTGCAGATATCTTTTTTTGAGTATGGCATGAAGTTACCGCCATTGCTAAGGCCAGGATCAACAGCACACGTAACTGCAGAGTAGATTTAATCAAAATAGAGGAAGTTCGTTGTAAATATATAACTTAAAAACCTTTAAAATATTTCATAAAAAGCAGTTCGTTTTTTTTTGCTTAAATAAATCAGTCAGAATAAAAGATCATTTTTAATTGTTAATTTAGAAAAGCATTACAGTTGTGACCAAATCATTCATTCACTAATCCGACCTTAAAATTTAAATGTTATGGCCTGGAAAAATCCAAGAGAAGAGATGTTAACCGACGATACAAATTCAAACTCCGTAAATTTAATTGGTTCCGGAACTGTGATTAAAGGCGATGTGTCCAGCGATGGCGACCTGCGCATAGACGGTAAGGTAATTGGAACAATTACTTCAAAATCAAGGGTCGTAGTGGGCGTTACGGGTACTGTGGAAGGTGAGATCAAAAGTCAGAACACTGATATATTTGGATCACATAAAGGGAATATCCATGCTACTGATCTTGTCTTTCTCAAGTCAACTGCAAGTCTTGAAGGAGATATTAATACCAGCAAAATAGTGATTGAATCTGGTGCGATCTTTAAAGGCAGGTGTAATATGGGCTCCCCATTACAGATTCAGGCCCCGAAAGAGATAAAAAAAGATGATCTTCCCGCTCAACATACTGAAAATGGAGGAAAAGGATTCGAAAAAATCTTTAGCTAACGTTGCCCGTTATTCCGGGATAGGTTTCCAGCTTCTTGCCATTATAGGACTATTTACCTGGGCAGGAACCCTGGCTGATCATTATTTTAACCATCAGACGCCCTGGCTTACCGCCCTTCTTTCACTAACGGGCGTTTGCCTTGGCTTATTTGCGGTTCTGATGCAGTTGAAAGACTGAAGCCGTATCTTTACGGGGTACCTATGCTTTCTTTAATCCCTTGCCAGCATAGGCTCATTAAGATGAAAGATTTCAGACCCCCTTATTTCTGGACCCTGTATCCAGTTTTTTCCTTATTGGTATGGTTGCTGGTCAGGGTCACTGGATATTATTATCCTGCCTTTTTATGTGAGCGCATTCTGGTGATCTTTTCCTTTTTCTTCATACTGACACCTATTTTATATCTGGTAGCAAATAAAGGGATTGTCAGGGGCGGAGG
>JAYWCR010000270.1:0-2608 GCA_043780395.1 Sphingobacteriales bacterium | reverse complement strand
GATCGGGGGTCTTGTTTTTACAGGTTACCCTGGGCAATTCGTCAAAAACAGGCATCTTCAGGCATCATCATCCCTCTTGTTTGAGGTATTTACTGAATACGACCCTGAGAACCTTCTGCTGAGACAGGCCTACCAGGAAGCTTTATCCATGCAACTCGAAGAGTTCAGACTCCGGGCTGCCCTTCGCAGAATAGAAAATCAGAAGATCGTCATAAAGATTCTGGACAGGCCTAGTCCTTTTTCATTCCCCATACTGGTAGACAGCCTTGGAAGGGAGAGGCTCAGTACAGAAACACTTGAAGAAAGGGTAGCAAAGATGCGCCTTCAGTATTCGTCTGCCGGCCCCGGCAAATAATATATGCCGGGCCGGCAGATGAATTATTTTACCATTGAAACTCTTGCTCCTTTTGCAAGTTCTACCATATCGGCAATGACCTGGTAACTTTCAAGCTTTATCAAAAGTTCAGGGTCAATGGCAAGCCTTGAATTGGAGGCCGGATGTGCACCTATTGCAGTTTTAGGATCTGGCCCTTCAGTTTGTTTCACATTATCTGCAACCACAGGCATTGGCTTTAACCCATTCAGAAGTCTGAGGGTATTGTACCTGGCAAGGTCTTTCTTTGATTCAAGATCCTGAGTATGTTTCAAGCTGTCTGAATTGAGTATGACAGTGGTCTTTGCCATGGTTTCTTTAAAATCAGCGATATCATCAAGCCATTCCTGATAAAAAGGATTGTTTTGCATCCGCTTTGAATGATTCTGAACAAGTGTGTTTTTTTCTGCAGGCACATCACCCATCATCTGGAACTTTGAACTGGCGATCATATCCCAGGGAAGGGCAGAGGGCTCAGAGCTTTCACCAAATTTTTCTGAAGGAAACTTGCTTGGATACAGAATATCAGGAACAACACCCTTACGCTGCGTACTGCTTCCGTTGATGCGGTAGAACTTGAAAACTGTCATATTGAACTGACCCAGCTTCTTGTCGAGATTAGGGATCATATCGTTGATGTTAAAAGCGGTCTGCACCGTACCTTTTCCATAGGACTGTTCTCCAATGATCACACCACGCCCATAATCCTGAATAGCACCAGCAAAGATCTCAGAAGCCGATGCACTGAAATTATTGATCAATACGGCAAAAGGTCCTTTATATACTTCTTCAGGGTCTTTGTCTGAATCTACTTCAATGCCGCCTTTAAAATCTTTCACCTGAACCACCGGCCCCTGGGTAATAAACAGACCGGTCAGATCAATAGCCTCTTTTAATGAACCACCACCGTTATTTCGCAGGTCAAGTACAACCCCATCTACTTTTACAAGCTTCAGACTATCCAGAATGCGCCTCACATCACGTGAAGTACTGTTGTAATTTTTAACACCCCTGGAAGCGGCTTCAAAATCCATATAAAAGTCGCCCAGAGTGATCACTCCTATCCTGTATTTATGGCCGTCACGATCGATCTCCTTTACATTGCTGGAAGCTCTCTGGTCATTCAGGTTTATCTTTTCCCGGACAAGTTCAACAATATGAGGAAGTGTGGCCGAGGATGCATTTGCAGACATGATCTTCAGTCTTACAATAGTTCCTTTTGAACCCCTGATCAGGCCGACAGCTTCATCTGTTCTCCATCCAATTATATCTGTGAATTCTCCTGTCTTTCCCTGGGCAACAGCAATCACCCGGTCGTTAGGAAAGAGCTTCTTGCTTTTTTCAGCAGGGCCCCCCTTTGTAAGCTGGGCGATCTTGATGTACTCATTTTCAGATCCAAGCAAGGCACCTATACCCTCGAGAGATTTTGCCATATCAATATTGAAGTCAGCCTTTCCCTGTGGACTGAAATAGGTAGTATGCGGATCAATGGAGAAAGCAAAAGCGTCCATGAAGGCTTTGAATGCATCTTCACTATTCACTTTACCCAGTTGTTTATTCAGGTTCAGATACCTTTTTTTAAGCGTTGCAGTATTTTTTTCCTGGTCTTTCTGGGCAAGTCCCAGAGAAAGACGGTCAAAAAGCAACCTGTTCCGCCAGTATGTATTAAGTTGAAGGCTATCTTTTATCCAGCCTGCTTTTTCGCGGTTGAACTGGAAAGATTCACTTTTAGGAGCATCGGCAGTTTTATTGAGCAGGTTCAGCACAAAATTGAACCTGTTATGCTGCCTGTCAAGCCACCTGTTATAGATAGCAAAAGGTACAGACATATCCCCATTTTCCAGAAAAGCTGATAGCTGGGTACGGAAAGGAGTAAACTCATCAAGATCTGTCTGAAGAAAATACATTCTGTTCGGATCAAGGTCTTTGAAATACCTGTCGAAGATAACGGATGATAGAGAATCGTTCAGCTTGGGCTTCTTGTAATGATATATTTCTATTGCCTTGGTAAGTGTCTGCGCAATGACCGTATGCTCGGGCAAAGGTTTTAGCTTGCCCGGATCAGCAATAGCAGGTTTGGCCGAGCAGGAGGGAAATATAAACCCGCAAAGTAAAAAGCTCAGCACTATAAATTTCTTATGCATCATTAATCTGTTCTGTAATATGGATGGTACTAAAACGGTCTTTCCGTACATTCATTGTTTCACTTAAGGCCTTTCCCAAAAAGGCCACCCA
>JAYWCR010000269.1:0-4646 GCA_043780395.1 Sphingobacteriales bacterium | reverse complement strand
GTGTTGATATCCATGGGAAAACAAGCCATATTTTTTAGCGCCCAGCTCAGCTTCGGATCGATTTCCAGGTCAAGGAGCGGATCATTTTCCGAGACAATTTCATCAATGCTGAAATCATAAAAACGCATCAGCCAGTCTGCCTGGTACAGCCTGTTTTCACGAACCATAGGTACCAGAGAACCGATCAGCGGCAGGGGGCCAGCAGTTGAGATAGGCACATAACCTGAATAGTAAACCCTTTTAAGCTGGTGTGATTTATAAAAAGAGTCAGCTGTATACAGAATATCTTTATCTGTTTCCCCTGATGCCCCGATTACCATCTGGGTACTCTGGCCAGCCGGCGCAAAAACGGGTGACCTGGCAATCGATTTCTTTTCATCCTTCAGCCTGATAATTTCCCCTGCCACGTACGTCATGGGTTTGACCATATCCGCCCTGTTTTTTTCAGGTGCGAGTAATTTAAGTCCGGCTTCGGTTGGTACTTCGAGGTTAACGCTCAGTCTGTCGGCATAAAGCCCAGCCTCATGCATCAGTTCGTCGCTTGCCCCGGGGATAGTCTTCAGGTGAATATATCCGTTGAACTGATGCTCCAGCCGAAGCTTCTTTGCTACTCTTACCAACCGCTCCATGGTATAATCAGCATCTTTAAAGATACCGGAACTCAGAAAAAGGCCTTCTATATAATTACGGCGGTAGAAATTCATCGTCAGATCCACGACTTCCTGGACAGTAAAAGCAGCACGCTGAACATCATTACTGCTTCTTGAAACACAATAGGCGCAGTCAAATATGCAAAAGTTAGTGAGAAGAATTTTCAGCAATGATACACAACGGCCGTCTGCCGTATAACTATGGCAGATTCCAGCTCCTGTATTTCCCAGACCTTTATCCGTATTCTTTCGTTTACTGCCACTTGATGCGCATGAAACATCATACTTAGCCGCATCGGCCAGAATAGCCAGCTTCTCTGATACTCTCTCAAAATCCATATGTAAATTTACTAATATATTTAGTATTTAACCGTATTATGGCTTCTATCAGGGCATAAAAAAAGCCTGTTCATACCGTGCATGATCAGGCTTTTTTGAACAAATTTATGCTTCAGTCGTTTTTCTGACCTGAACCTATCAACACTTTTAAAAAACTTATTTCTGAGGCTGAGAGTGTTGATGCGACCTTATCCGGTTGTGTTTCTGTAGCAACTGTAAGAGGATTTAGTAACTGAGTTGCTGACTCAACTCCTGAAAGGTTAATATCTTTCACGTTATGGCTGTTTGTCTGGTTAGTCGATGTTTTCATTTGTTTGGTAGTTAAATAAGTCAAGTGTAGGTAATTAATTCTGGCCGGTATGTAAAATAAAAGTGGTGTACGATAATCAATAATTTTGCCGACATATTAACTTAAAAATGCTTAATTGCGACTCTAAGATTAATTATTTCATGAAAAGACAACTATTAGGTTTAATGCTTTTTTTAGGCATTTTAACCGCATGTAAACAGCCTGTGAGCCTTCCTGATCAAAGTGATAACAAAGACCTTGCCATTTTTTTTGAAAAATACTGGGACCAACATCTGCATTTCAATCCACTCGAAGCAACTCAGGAAGGTGACTACCGGTTCAACAACCTGCTACCGAACGATCAGCGGGCTGGTTTCCGCGATTCCCTGGCCAGGTTTTACCAGGCAAGTCTGGACGGTCTACACAGGTTCGACTATAAAAACCTGAATGAAAACGATAAGATCAGCTATGATATGTTTGCCTATAATATGAAGATGGAACTTCAGGGGCTTAAAACTAACCTCTGGATGATTCCATTCCAGCAGTTCTGGGGTTTGCCGATCACTATGGGGCAATTGGGCTCGGGCGAAGGTGCTCAACCCTTTAAAACAGTTGCCGATTACGAAAACTGGTTGGGCAGGGTCAAATCCTTTACACCCTGGGCTGACTCTTCAATCGTTAATTTAAAAAAGGGAATTGCAGCAGGAGTGGTGTTGCCAAAATCACTGGTAATTAAGATTATTCCCCAGCTTCAGGCGCTGGTAGTGGCTGATCCTGAAAAAAGTCTCTTCTATGCTCCGGTGAATCGCTTTCCCGCTTCGTTTTCCGCTTCCGATAAAAAGAGGTTGACTGAAGCCTATAAAACAGCTATCAGAACTGAGCTGGTTCCTGCCTACGCCAGGCTGGCTGCATTTTTGAAAGATGAATACCTGCCGAAAGCACGGATTACTTCTGGTATCTCAGCTATCCCGGGAGGGCCGTCGGACTACGCTTACCTGGTCCGGTCCTGGACAACGACAACGGAAAGTCCGGAAGAGATTTATCAGACAGGACTGAAAGAAGTCAAACGTATCCGCTTTGAAATGGACAGTGTGCGCCAGGCGGTCGGCTTCAAAGGTGACCTGAAAGCCTTTTTTGAATACATGAAAAATGATCCGCGTTTCATGCCCTATAAGACACCGGCTGAGGTGCTGGCTGCCTTTGACGCCATTCATAAAAAAATGGAACCAAAGCTCAAGTTACTCTACAGCCATGTTCCTGCTACAAAATTTGAGATCAGGCAGACAGAAGCCTTTCGTGCAGCATCATCCAGTGCCGAATACATGCAGGGTACTGCTGACGGCTCGCGGCCAGGAATTTTTTATGTCCCGATCCTTGATGCTACAAAGTTTAATACAACCTCGGGCATGGAATCATTGTTCCTGCATGAAGCTATTCCCGGCCATCATTACCAGATATCACTTCAACAGGAAAACAAAAATCTGCCGAAGTTCCGGCGTTTTAGCTGGTATGGGGCCTATGGAGAAGGGTATGCCCTTTATTGTGAGTCTCTCGGTAAGGAACTTGGCCTATACACCGATCCATACCAGTATATGGGAGCATTAGGTGATGAGGTACACCGGGCTATCAGACTGGTTGTAGATGTAGCCATTCATACCAAAGGCATGACAAGAGAGCAGGCAATTGCCTATATGATGGAAAACGAGGCCATTGATGAACACGGAGCAACAGCAGAAATTGAGCGTTATATGGCCATTCCTGCACAGGCTTTATCTTATAAAATCGGTGCCTTAAAGATCAGGGAGCTGCGTGCTAAATATCAAAAAGAGCTGGGAACAAAATTCGAACTGGCTGAATTTCATAACCAGTTCCTGAAAGACGGTTGCATGCCGCTGGCTATCGTCGAAAAGAAGATGGATGCCTGGGCTGCTTCAGTTAAATAAAGGGTTAGGCCACGGGCCTGAGTGAGCAGGTTACAGGGATTAACGCCAAACAGTGTGCCCTGCCGGGTGCACCACAAAAAAGCCGGACACCTTTAAAAGGGGTGTCCGGCTTTTTGCTTCTCAGAGCAGGAACTAAAAGAGGCCGTGAATCTCTTTTTCAATCGCCTCCACGACAAAACCCAGGTCTTCCTGGTCGTCTGCGAAGTTGATCTTGTCCTTATTGATGATCAGCAGTTTTCCTTCCTGATAATTCTTAATCCAGTGCTCATACTTATCGTTTAGCTTACTCAGGTAATCAAGGCGGATACCGGTTTCGTATTCCCGCCCACGGCGCTGTATATTACTTACCAGCGTTGGGACTGATGCCTGCAGATAAATCAGCAAATCAGGAGGGCGTACAAAATGAACAACAGACTGAAAGATCGAATGATAATTTTCGTAATCCCGGGTGGTCATCAGACCCATATCGTGGAGATTATCTGCAAAAATATAGCAGTCTTCATATATGGTCCTGTCCTGGATAATCAGTGATTTAGTATGGTTTATCTGCCTTACCTGTTGAAACCGGCTGTTGAGAAAAAAGATCTGCAGGTTAAAAGACCAGCGCTTCATATCCATGTAAAAGTCTTCAAGGTAGGGGTTGTTTTCTACGGTCTCATACAGGGCTTCACAATTATAGTGATTTGAAAGCAGGCCTGTGAGGGTAGTTTTTCCTGACCCGATATTACCAACGATGGCTAGATGCATATTAAAATGATTTGAAACCAATAAGCTTGCGAACTTCTTTAATTGTTTTTTGTGCTGAATTACGGGCCTTTGCTGCGCCCATCCTGGCTACTTCACGCACATAAGTGGCGTCACCGCTCAGCTCCTGAATACGGTCATAAATTGGCGCATTATGAATGATCATATCTTCGGCCAATTGCTTCTTCAGGTCACCGTAGCGGATACTACACTTATTATATTCCGTTTCAAAAAAGTTGACCGTATCAGCCGATGAAACAAGCGTCAGCAGTTCAAAAAGGTTTTTGGCCGCGTCTGATTTTTCCTGACCCGGGCTGGTGGGCCCACTATCACTTACAGCTTTCATTAACTTTTTTCGAATTATTTCGGGACTGTCAGCCAGAAATACTGCGTTCCCCTCACCTTCAGATTTACCCATTTTACCTTTGCCGTCAAGGCCCGGAACCTTGACCAGTTGCTTTCCGAAATTAAAGGCCTGGGGCTCTTTAAAATAGTCACTTTTATATAGCCGGTTAAAGCGGTTGGCAAATGTACGGGCCATTTCCAGGTGCTGCTGCTGGTCCTTGCCAACGGGTACCTGTGTACCGTGATGTAATAAGATGTCAGCTGCCATCAGGGTAGGATAGGTGAGCAGTCCTGCATTTACGTTGTCAGGCTGATCTTTTATTTTATCTTTAAATG
>JAYWCR010000268.1:0-19147 GCA_043780395.1 Sphingobacteriales bacterium | reverse complement strand
TAAAGTATAATATAGTAAATCGCCAATAAATAATCCTTACTACCTGTAAAAAACAATACATCTTATGAGAATTAATTACCTGAAAAAGTATGTGCTCGTATGGGCCATATTTCTCCTGCCTTGTCTGGCCTTTGCGCAATCAGCAAGAATCACAGGAAGAATTACTGATGAGAATAACCAGGCAGTTCCCGGAGTCTCGGTACTTGTAACCGGTAGCACTACGGGTGCCTCCTCAAACGCAGATGGATCCTATACCCTCAATGGATTAAAACCTGGTACGTATACCCTGGTTTCAAAGTTTATCGGATATATCTCCGAGAAGCATACAGTAACCCTTGCCAATTCAGATATTGAGCTGAATATAAAGCTGAAAACTGCGGCAAAGAACCTGAATGAGGTAGTTGTTGTAGGGTATGGTTCTGTAAATAAGCGTGACCTGACAGGTTCCGTGGCTACAGTAACGTCTAAAGACTTTAACCAGGGAGCCGTTACTACTCCAGAAGAACTGATCCAGGGTAAAGTAGCCGGTGTTTCTATCATTTCCAATGGTGGAGCCCCGGGTTCAGGATCAAGGATTCGCATCCGCGGAGGTGCCTCTATCAGTGGAAGCAATGATCCCCTGATCGTTTTGGATGGAGTACCTTTAAGCAATAATGGTATTGCAGGAGCTGCAAATCCCCTGGATATGATCAATCCGAATGATATTGAATCTTTCTCTGTCTTAAAGGATGCATCTTCAGCAGCCATCTATGGAAACAGAGCCTCAAACGGGGTTATTCTGATCACCACCAAACAGGGAATGGCAGGGAAACCTTTATTGAACTTCAGCTCCCAGTTCTCTATTGCAAGCCTTCCAAAAGAAGCGGCTGTGCTTTCACCTGCCCAATTCCGCTCTTTCATCAATTCCCATGATACCACCAGTAACGGGTATTATAAGAAATTCCTGGGTACGGCCAATACCGACTGGCAGAAGCAGATCTTCCAGACTTCATACAGTACCAATAATAACCTGAGCCTGTCAGGCAAAGCAGGTAAACTTCCATACAGGGTTTCTGCAGGCTATACCGATCAAAATGGTATTCTGAAGACCAGTGAGCTGAACCGCTATACGGCTGCTATAAACCTGAGCCCTTCGCTTTTTACAAATCACCTGAAACTGAACTTCAATGCCAATGGTGCTGAGGTAAAACAACGTTTTGCCAATGAAGGTGCAATTGGTTCTGCCATATCGATGAACCCTACAGTTCCTGTCTATTCAGGCAATAAAAATTACGGGGGTTACTGGCAGTGGACAGATCCAAATAACGGACCTACCTACCTGAAGACCAATCCACCTAAAAATCCTGTAGGATTGCTCAACCAGCAGGATAACCGCAGTACGGTATACCGCACCATTGCCAACCTACAGGCAGACTATAAATTCCATTTTCTTCCAGACCTGCACGCCAATGTAAATGTGGCCTATGATGGATCAGCCGGAAAAGGAACAAACTATGTTACCGACAGTGCAGCTTCCAGCTACTTGAAAAATTATAAAGATCCTGCTGGAGTGTACCATGGTGGTCAGAACAATCATTACCGTCAGGCTAATTCAAACAAGCTGTTTGAAGGTTTCCTGAACTATGACACCGAAGTAAAGAGCATTAAGAGTCATTTCAATGCAGTGGCTGGTTATTCTTTCCAGGCTTTCTCTACGACAAACTTTAATTTCCCCGGCTATTATGCTGATAAAGTTCAGGTGCCAAATTCAACCCCTAATTTTGCTTCTTCTATCCAGCAGAACAGCCTGCGTTCATTTTACGGAAGGTTGATCTATGCCTATGACAGCAAATACCTGCTGACTGCTACGGTACGTCGCGACGGATCGTCCAAATTTGCACCGGGTCTGCGTTATGGAACGTTTCCTTCCCTTGCCCTTGGCTGGAAGATCAATGAGGAGTCATTCCTGAAGAATTCTGAAGTGCTGTCTACCCTGAAACTGCGTGCAGAATATGGAGTAACCGGAAATCAGGACGGGATCGGTAACTATGATTACCTGGCTGATTACAGCCTGAGCACACCTACAGCTTCCTATCAGTTTGGAAATACCTATTACCAGGGATACCGCCCTGCTGCCTATTATTATGGACGTACCTGGGAGCAGACAGCAACTTCTAATATTGGCCTTGATTTTGGTTTCCTGAATGACCGTATTTCGGGGAGTATAGATGTATTTGACCGCAAGACCAAAAACCTGCTTGCCGTGATCGGCCAGGCTGCCGGATCAAACTTTTCTAACCAGATCACCGGTAATGTGGGAAATATGGATAACAGAGGAATTGAATTCAGTATTAATTCACTGATCGTTAAGACCAGTGATGTATCCTGGAACCTGAATTTCAATGTAACCGTGAATCAGAACAATGTAACCAGCCTGAATGGGGTTGCCTATCCGGGTCTTCCATCAGGTGGTATTTCCGGAGGAACAGGATCTACGATCCAGGCGACTACGGTTGGTCATCCGGTGAACTCTTTCCTGGTCTATCAGCAGGTGTATGATAAAAAAGGGATGCCCGTCGATAACCTTTTCGTTGACAGAAATAGAGATGGACAGATCAGCGACCATGACCGTTATTTCTACAAAAGTCCTGATCCAAAGGCCTATTTCGGTCTGAGCTCGAATGTATCGTACAAGAAATGGAATGCAGGGTTTTCTGCCCGCGCCAGCCTTGGGAACTATGTATACAATAACGTAGCCTCCAGTTCAGGTATTACCAGCAGTTTTCTTGAGACCTATTCAAACGGGTATATCAATAACGGTTCTTCTGCAGTGCTGAAAAGTAACCTGGTTGGTAATACAGCCAATGACCGCCTTTCAGATTATTATGTACAGAATGCTTCTTTTATCCGCATGGATAATATGCATATCGGCTATAGTTTCGGCAGGTTATTCAACAATACCTGTGACCTGAAAGTTAGCGCCAATGTGAATAATGCATTTGTAATCACTAAATACACGGGAGCGGATCCTGAGATCTCGAATGGTATAGATAATAATTTCTATCCAAGACCAAGAACTTTTGTGCTTGGCTTAAATCTAAGTATCAGATAACAGACCCTATCCGTCACCAGAAAAAAACTATAAAATGAAACTGAATTCACTGAACATACTCCTGGTCACAGGCTTGATCACAGGCAGCCTGCTATCCTGTAACAAGAACCTGGACCTGACCCCGAACGACCAGATTACCACTGCCGTCGTTTACAGTACTCCTTTAGGTTATAAACAAGCGCTTGCAAAAGTATATGGTGCCATGGCCTTAACCGGTAACCAGGGTGCTGCCGGCAACCCCGATCTTCCGATCGGAGATGAAGGGCAGAACGTTGATTTTTTCCGTACCCTATGGACTGCGCAGGAACTGACCACCGATGAGGCTATCACCAACTGGGGAGATCCCGGACTTGCTGATTTCCATAATATGAACTGGACTTCGTCTAATAATTTCCTCAAAGGATTGTATTACCGCAGTATGTACCAGATCACCCTGGCCAATGATTTTATCAGACAATCGTCCGATGCCAATATTGCCAAACGTGGTTTCTCTGCTGCTGATGCGGCAAATATCCGTGCCTATGTAAATGAGGTACGTTTCATCCGTGCCTACCAGTATTCGATCTTGATGGACCTTTACGGGAATCCACCTTTTGTAACTGATGCTAATGCTGTAGGAAGTATTCTGCCTCCGCAGACAGACCGAAAAACCTTATTTGCCTATATTGAAAAGGAACTAAAGGCCATAGACGGTGGGCTCGTAGCTCCTAAAAAGAATGAATTTGGTCGCGTAGATCAGGCAGCTGAATGGGCCTTGCTTGCCCGTATCTACCTGAATGCACAGGTTTATACCGGAACTGCGCGTTATGCAGATGCCATTACCTATTCACAGAAAGTAATTGGCGCAGGTTATTCCCTGATCGCCAATTATGATAACCTGCTGCTTGCAGATAATAACAAGAATACGAGCGAGAATATCTGGACCATTAACTATAATGGTCAGAACACCACCAGTTACGGAGGTATGACCTTTATGACCCATGCACCTGTTGGCGGATCGATGGTCCCTGCTATGTTTGGGCTGAATGGTGGCTGGGGTGGTATGAGAACTACCCAGGCCCTTTCCAATCTTTTTCCTGCTAATCCTGGAGTTTCATTTCCTAATAATGGAAATCCGGATACCCGTGCTGAATTCTGGACAGATGGACAGCCTAAGAATGTTTCAGATATGACCACCTTCACAGGTGGGGGATATGCCGTAACCAAGTTTCGAAATGTAACAGTTAGCGGTGCTCCCGGATCGAGCAAGGATTTCGCCGATATTGCTTTTCCTGTATTCCGTCTTTCAGAGATGTACCTGACCTATGCTGAAGCTGTGCTTCGTGGAGGAACAGGTGGAGATGCGACAACGGCTCTTAATTACGTGAATCTGATCCGTACCCGGGCTTATGCGGGTAATGCTGCAGGCAATATTTCTGCTGCAGCCCTGACCACGGATTTTATTCTGAATGAACGTGCCCGTGAACTCTACTGGGAGTGTCAGCGCCGTACCGACCTGATCCGTTTTGGAAAATTCACCGACGGCTCTTTTCTATGGCCCTTCAAAGGAGGAATTAAAGCAGGTACAGGTGTTTCTGCAAACCTGAATCTGTTCCCTATTCCTTCTGACGACATCAATGCAAATCACAACCTGAAACAAAATCCAGGCTATTAAGCCTGTCAACCCATACAGCGATGAAAAATTCTATAAATAAATTCTTTGCCCTTGGCAGCATGGCCATGCTGCTGCTGGCCTCCTGCCAGAAAGAAGGCGTACTGGTAACCACCAATGGCGGTGTTTCAGGTACCCTGACTGCATCGGCAAGTACGCTTGTGCTCTCAAAAGCAAATTTAACCGATACTACCAAGGTTATCAGTTTCAGCTTTATACAACCATCCTTTGGCTATAGCGCTGCTGTAACCAATACTTTGCAGATCGATGCTGCAGGTGATAACTGGGTTAATCCGCGCTCATCTACCCTTGCAACCAATGTACTGAAAGCAGGCTATTCAACTGCTGACTTCAATACACTGCTGCTGAAGCTGAACCTTCCTACGGGAAAACCTTCTCAAGTGATGGTAAGGATCATGTCGACCGTTTCTGCAGGCCTTGCTCCGGTATATTCAAATGTAAGCACGATCACAGCTACCCCTTTTGCACTTATTTCATTTATGTATATACCTGGTGAATATGAGGCGAAAGGCTGGGACGTTGCCTCTGCTGACAGTCTGATCTCTGCGACAGGCAACGGAGTGTATACTGCCATGATCAATTTTCCGGCTGCATATTCAAAATTTAAAATTACTCCTGCCAAGAATTGGGTTAATTCCTATGGCCAGGGTGATGGGAATGCAGCAATCTATAATGGTGGTGGTAATTGCTGGTCACCTGCAGCGGGTTTGACCTGGGTTACGCTGGATATAAATGCCATGACCATTACCTATACTCCTGTAAAATACTATTACAGCCTGATTGGTAATGCCACAGCATTGGGCTGGGGTGGTGATACCGATATGAAGTACAATAACGGTACCCAGAGCTGGAACGTTACTGCCGCCCTGAATTCTGACGGAGGCTTCAAGGTGCGCCGAAATCATGACTGGGGAACAAGCTATGGGTATATTTCACCTGCTGATGGCATGACACTTACTTCATCAAGCGGAGCTAACATGACTGTTCCTGTTTCAGGGAACTATCAGGTGACCTTTCAGCTGAATGCAGCAGACCTTTCTGGTGTTACAGCTTTATATACGGTTACAAAGAAATAACCAATGATCATGAAGCCTGACCTGTGAAAGCGGGTCAGGCTTTTTTTTTATAAAATTGGTATATTATGGCCTTATTTAGTTTTTGATGCATGAAAAAACATACCTCCTTATTCCTTGTTTTTGTTCTTTATTTCTGCAGTGCAGCCTTTTCACAGATAGCACCGCTTGAACGCGTAGAACCTGCTTTCTGGTGGGTAGGGATGAAGAATCCAGCCTTACAGCTGGTCGTTCACGGCCATGATATCGCATCCAGAAATGCGGAATTCTCCTACCCAGGTGTAAAGCTGCGAAAGATCAATAAAGTAGAGAACCCTAATTACCTGTTCCTGGACCTGGAGATCTCAAAGGCTGCAAAGCCAGGGAAATTCACGATCCTGTTCACAAAAAATGGCATGCAGCCATTGACCTTTACCTATGAACTTAAACTGCGCGATCATTCCCCGTCAAGGGCACAGGGTGTAACCAGTAAAGACCTTATTTATCTGCTGATGCCCGACCGGTTTTCAAACGGAGACAGCTCAAATGATAAGCACGCTTCTATGCGTGAAAAAGGAATGCACCGCGATTCCATGTATTCACGTCATGGAGGGGATATTCAGGGGATCATGAATCACCTTGATTATCTGAAAGAACTTGGAGTGACAGCCGTATGGCTGACTCCCGAAATTGAAAATGATGAGCCTCATGCCTCCTATCATGGCTATGCGGTGACCGATCACTATAAAACAGATCCCCGCTTTGGGACGAATATACTTTATAAGGCCTTTGTCGAAAAATGCCATTCCCTGGGCCTGAAAGTAATCAAAGATCTGGTGCATAACCATGCAGGTACCGAGCACTGGCTTATTCAGGATATGCCTATGAAGAGCTGGGTGCATCAATGGCCTTCCTATACGCAGTCAAACTTCAGGGATGCTGCTGTCATGGACCCGCATGGCTCAGCACTTGACCGCAAGATCATGCTCGACGGCTGGTTTGATCACCGCATGGCAGATCTCAATGAAAGCAATCCTTTCGTGCAGAACTACCTGACCCAGAATCATCTCTGGTGGATTGAATATTCCGGGGTAGACGGGTTCAGGCTTGATACCTATCCGTATAATGATGCCGCCTATATGGCCGACTGGGCTCAGAAGATCCAGGCAGAATTCCCCCATTTCTCTATCTATGGCGAGACACTGGTTTGGTCGGTGGCCAATCAGGCATTCTTTACCCAGGGGAATACGGTAAACCGCGGGTTTGATACCCATTTACCAGGTATTACCGACGGCCAGGTAAAAGATGCCATAGCGGATGCGCTGAATGTAAAGGATGGATGGACAGAGGGTGTTCACCGCCTGTACTCTGTACTTGCCCAGGACTTCCTGTACCAGGATGCCACGCGCAACGTCGTATTTCTTGATAACCATGATATGAACCGTTTCTATTCAGTGGTGGGTGAAGATTTTGAGAAGTACAAGGCAGGTATGGCCTTGCTGCTCACCATGCGCGGCATTCCCCAGCTCTATTATGGCGATGAAATTCTGATGAAAGGTTTTTCCAACCCCGACGGCCTGGTCAGAGAAGATTTCCCCGGGGGCTGGCCGGGGGACAAGCTCAACAAGTTTACAAAAGCTGGCCGTACGGAAAAAGAAGAGGCTGCTTTTACCTATGTAAAGACCCTGGCTAATTACCGTAAAACTTGTTCAGCCCTGCAAACCGGAAAGCTGATGCAGTTTATACCTGAACAGGGTATCTATGTCTATTTCAGGTATGATGCCGGGAGTACGGTCATGATTGCTTATAATAGTAATCCGGTGGCATCAGAACTTAAAACAAAACGGTTTTCTGAGCGTACCAGCGGCTTTACAAAAGGCATTAACCTGATCACCGGCAAAGAAATCCCTTTAGAATCGATTGATATCCCCTCTCATACTACCCTGGTTTTAGAACTTAAAAAATGATGAACATCTTCCGTTCAATGGCAATTGCAGGCTTGCTGGTTGTAACGCTCTCCTGCAGTAAACAAGCAGTTCCTTCAGCTCAGACAACCGTTCCTGTGGTTACCACAGGGAAAGCCCTGCCTGCCGGTGCCCTTGATGGGGTCACCTACCTGAATTCGGGTACTTCTGTGCTTTTCAATCTTTATGCCCCGGGAAAGAAATCAGTTTCGGTGATCGGTGATTTTAACAGCTGGAGGGCCGATTCAAAAGCTACCATGACCCAGACACCCGATGGAAACCGCTGGTGGGTGCAGATCGATAATATCGATGCCTCAAAAGAATATGCCTATCAGTACCTGGTAGACGGCGTGCTTAAGGTCGCAGATCCCTATTGCGAGAAGATTCTGGATCCGGCCAATGATGCAGGAATTCCAGCTTCTGTATACCCGGGTCTGAAGGCCTATCCTGCAGGTCAGACAGGAATTGTCAGTGTTTTGCAAGCCAATCAGCCGGCCTATAACTGGGTAAACACTTCATTTACCAGGCCTGATAAAAAGAAGCTTGTGATCTATGAGCTGTTGATCCGCGATTTTACGGCTGCCCATTCATATAAGAGTATCCAGGATTCACTCAGTTACCTGGCAAAGCTGGGGATCAATGCCATAGAGCTGATGCCGGTCAATGAATTTGAAGGCAATGATTCATGGGGGTATAACCCATCCTTCTATTTTGCCCCTGACAAATTTTATGGAACCAAGAACGACCTGAAAGCCTTTATTGACGCCTGTCATACAAGGGGAATAGCCGTGATCATGGATATGGTGCTGAACCATTCTTTCGGGTCATCGCCCATGGTGCAGCTCTATTTTGATCAGACGGCTCAGAAGCCCCTGGCTACCAATCCCTGGTATAATGTAACCCCTACGCACCCCTATAATGTAGGCTACCAGTTCAATCATGAAAGCGTTGCCACCAAATATTTTGTGAAAAATGTGATGCAGTTCTGGATGAAGCAGTATAAGATCGATGGCTACCGGTTTGACCTGGCCAAGGGTTTTACACAGACCAATTACGGAACTACGGATGCAGCGGTCAATGCCTGGGGTGCTTATGATGCTGGCCGGGTAGCTATCTGGAAAGATTATATGAGCTTTATCACCAGTGTTGACCCCAATAATTTCTATGTGATCCTTGAAGATTTTGCCTCCAACCAGGAAGAGAAAGAACTGGCTGACGATGGCATGATGACCTGGAATAATATGAACTATAGTTTTAATGAGGCAACCATGGGCTGGATCTCTACGTCTGACCTGTCAGGCCTTTTCTTTAATTCCCATACCTTCACCCAGCCAGATAACCTGGTAAGTTATATGGAAAGTCATGATGAAGAACGGCTGATGTTTAAGAATGAACAGTATGGAAATAAAAGCGGATCCTATTCTGTTCAAAACCTGGCCACAGGCCTCAAGCGGCAGGAAGCCGCAGCCGCCTTTCTGTTCTCCACACCGGGCCCGAAAATGCTCTGGCAGTTTGGGGAAAGAGGCTATGATATCAGCATCAACAATACAGACAGGCTCAGTGACAAGCCTGCTCACTGGGAGTATATGAACGATCCGCTGAGGGCACATCTGTATTCGGTCTTTGCCACGCTGATAAAAATGAAGATCAGGAATGATGTCTTCAATACAAGCACCCTGCAGTATACGTCATCAGGAGCGCTGAAATCAATTTCTCTTATGGGTACCGGCATGAATGTGGTCGTGGCAGGCAACTTTGATGTCGTGACACAGACGGCCTCTGTGACTTTTCCCTCAGCAGGAACCTATATTGATTATATGTCGGGAGCGACCATCAATATACCAACCAATACCTATTCAATGACCCTGAATGCGGGTGAATATCATATTTACAGCTCCTCAAAATTAAATTAAGCATGTTCTTTTTTAAATCAGCTCATCTTGCCGCTGCCTGCCTTGTTCTGTCAGGCATTGCCAGCTGTTCCAAAAGTGCTGTCAGCACCTCAACAACCGTCTCGGTGCCAGAACCTGTGCCTGTTAAATCTTCCGTTCTTTCAGCCAGCTTTGCAAAGGGTGCGGATATCAGCTGGGTAAGCCAGATGGAGGGTGCCGGGTATAAATTTTATACGGCTGCCGGAGCTGCTGAAGATTGTTTTCAGTTGCTTAAAGAAAAAGGCATGAATTCAATCAGGCTCAGGGTCTGGGTAAACCCGGCTGACGGCTGGTCCAATAAAGCAGATGTACTGGCTAAGGCAAAACGTGCCCATGCCCTGGGCATGCGTATCATGATTGATTTTCATTACAGTGATTCATGGGCTGATCCAGGAAAGCAGACTAAGCCCGCAAGCTGGGCAGGTCAGAACATTTCTGCCTTGAACACATCGGTCTATACTCATACCCTGGATGTGATGAATACACTGAATGCAGCAGGTATTGTGCCTGAATGGGTACAGGTAGGCAATGAAACCAATGATGGCATGCTCTGGGAAGAAGGAAGGGCCTCGGTTTCCATGGCCGGTTTTGCAAGCCTGGTAACCAGCGGCTATAGTGCTGTAAAAGCAGTAAGTACCACGACGAAGGTCATTGTCCATATTTCCAATGGATACGACAATAACCTGTTCCGGTGGATGTTTGACGGGCTTACAAAGAACGGGGCAAAATATGATATCATCGGGATGTCGCTCTATCCCTCGGCTTCGAACTATGCGGCTCTGGATACCCAGTGCCTGGCTAATATGAATGATATGATCTCGCGCTATGGCAAGCAGGTCATGGTTTGTGAGGTGGGCATGGATGTGAATTCACCCGCTGCCTGCAAGGCTTTTTTAACGGATATCATGCTGAAGACAAATGCGATAAGCAGTGGAAATGGACTCGGTGTTTTTTACTGGGAGCCTGAATGTTATAACTGGCAGAGTTATTCTATGGGTGCTTTTGACAATACCGGAAAGCCAACTATTGCTCTCGACCCGTATTCAACCCTTTAAACGATCAGCTCATGTTATCAGACGAAATCAATATTCGCTATATAGGCGGCCCCACAGCATTGCTCCAGATAGGAGGCCTGCGATTTATTACCGATCCGACATTTGATGAAAAAAATACATGCTATACGGAAAGCCCAGGCCTGGAAAAACTTTCAAGCCCTCTGATCGCTCCCCAGCAGCTTGACAAGATGGACTTTGTGCTGCTGAGTCAGGATCAGCAGGCTGATCATCTTGACCATACAGGCAGGGAATACCTGAATTATGTAGAATATGTATTCACAATGCCTGAAGCTGCATTACGCCTTGGTGCAAATTCAGTAGGTGTGAAACCCTGGCAGTCTATGGAGCTGGAAACTAAGGACGGGCGCACGGTGATCCTGGTAGGAACTCCCTGCCATCAGCCTGATGAAACCGGGGAATCTGGAACCGGCTTTCTCCTTTATTTCAGGGATGAGCCAGCGGGCGCAGTATATATTACCGGGGATACCCTTTTAGGTGAAGGCCTGAGAGAGGTGGCCCGGCGTTATGATGTGCGGCTGGTTCTTCCTTTTCTGGGTGGTGCAAAAACCCGTAAAGGTGGGTCTCAGCAGCAGACTATGAATGCGGACGATTGCATTGAGCTTGCGTCAATGTTTGAAAATGCCCAGATCATACCCCTTCATTTTGAAGGCTGGAACCACCTGACTGAATCAGCCCTCACCATAAGAGATCATTTTGAAAAAGCAGGCCTGAGTTCACGTCTCAGGTGGCCCTATGGATTTAATGCTAAAAAGATGAATCCCATAGTTTGATTCGGGTACTTTTTAAAATAATAGTTGTAGATTCAATCCGAAAAATCCATCTGCCACTTTTTATGTGGAATAAAATATTCCTGCTCGCCTTTCTGTTTGCCTCTGTTTATGTGCCTGTCAGGGCTCAGGGGGTACCTTCTGTACTTGTACAGGCAGATTCAGCACTCTTTTTCAAAGAGTTCAGGCTCTTTAATGAACCCATACCTGCGGGTTTGAAACGAAACGGGCGTGTGGTACTTCCTGTTTCCCTGACCCGGTTGCGATCGGTTTCATTGAAACATGATGAAAATGTATTCTCATTTATCTTTGCCGGTCCTTCCCATCGAAATAAGAAAAAGATCCGCTATCAGTATAAAATGGAAGGCTTTGATAAGGGGTGGACATTTTTTGATGATGATTCTCAAAAAGTAAGCTATACGAATCTTGATCCTGGAAAGTATACCCTAAGTATCAGGGCAGCTGATAATTCTTCTCTGGAAGCGACAATGATTAGTATGGGTGTGCTGATCATGCCCCCTTACTGGCATACTCCGCTGGCCTGGCTGATCTATTCCGTCGGAATCTTAAGCCTGCTCCTTATCTTCCGGGAATGGAATATTGGGAAGCTCAAAGCCCGGTTTGATGCCGGAAAAGAACAGGCAAGTGCCCTCATGAAAAGTGAGCAGATCATGTTGAAGCATACGTTTTTAACCACCATTTGCCATGAGATCAAGCATCCCCTTTCCCAGATCATTTTTCCTCTTGAAAAGCTTTTAAACAATCTTCCACCCCAGGAGTCAAGTACTGAACTTAACCTGGTCAGACGTAATGCAAAGCAGTTGATGGAGCATGTGAACCAGCTCATGGATTTCAGGAAAATGGAAAGCGATGAATTGCATTTGAATAAAACCGTAGGTAACCTGGTGGCTTATATTGAAGGTATCACCCTGTCCTTTAAAGAGCATAAGGAGAACGACAGGATCTGCCTGAACTTTGATTCTGAAATTTCCGAATTTTATACCTTTTTTGACCATGCCAAGATCGAGCGTATTATGCTCAATCTATTGTCTAATGCCTATAAATTCACTCCTGGAAATGGGCGCATCACCGTATTGTTGTCTTTGAAACAAGAACCGGCCATGGGGAATGCACAGCTAGAAATCCATGTGATCGATACAGGAATCGGAATCTCTGCCGATACGCTCAGGAACATATTCATACCTTTTTTTCAAAACGAGATGCCTGCCGTCAGTCAGGGCAGCGGAATCGGCCTTCCCCTGCTACGGGCCTATGTGAAAATTCAACAGGGAACTATTTCAGTGAAAAGTGAACCGGGAACCGGAACCTGCTTTTGTATCTCTCTTCCGTTTAAACAAATTCCGGGGCCTGTTCACCTGGAAGCGGAGAAAATGATCCTTGAAATCTTGCCCGGATACCAGGGCGTGAAACTGGCCCGCTCTACAGAGGCACTTAAACCCCTTGTGCTGATCGTAGAGAGCAATGACGATCTGCGGCCCTACATGAAAGCTAACCTGGAGCATGAGCTAACGGTACTGGAGGCAAGCGATGGAAAGGAAGGATGGCAAAAAGCACTGGCTTACGATCCCTGCCTGATCATTCTGAATCTTCAGCTCTGCGGAACCAGCGGTACTGCCCTTTACTTGAAGCTGAAAGATGACCCAAGAACAAGTCATCTGAAGGTACTTCTTTTGGCTGCTCTGCCTGAGGAAGCAGCCAGGCTGGAAGCCCCTGGCGCATCCAATATTCTTTCTATGCCATTTAACCTGCAGCTGCTCCGGTCAAGGATCAGGTATCTACTCGTGAAGGATGATGGCATAAAGGAGAATTTGCGGGGGAATCCTCATATGTATGTATGCGGAGATACGCAGGTAACTGCCGATAACCTGTTTTTACAAAAGGTATTTTTGCTTGCAGAAGAGAACCTTTCAAATACTGAATTCTCCATAGAAGAATTCAGTATACAAATGTGTATGAGCCGCCATACCCTGCATAAGAAATTACTTGAGCTTACTGGAAAAACCCCTGTTGAATTTTTGCGTTCGATGCGCATGAGAAAAGCAGCAAGTCTTTTGCAAAGTGGTGAACTTACCTTGTTGCAGATCTGTCAGGAGGTGGGTTTCAAGAACCAGAAATACTTTTCAAAATCGTTTAAATCTGCCTTTAATATGCTTCCTATGACTTTTGTGGACTCTACACTAGTTCCCTGATGAAACTACTGATCCTATGGGCAGGCATGTTCTGCTGCTCTTTTACCCCTCCAGGCGCTATTATGCTGAACCAGCTGGGTTATTATGCGGCTGAAGAAAAGATTGCCGCCATAACGGGCAGCCCAGGCCAGCTGCCCTTTTTTATTCTTGAAGCACACAGTCAGGATACTGTATTCAGGGGCATGCTGGGTGATAACCGGAATTCTTCAAATTCTTCTGCCAGTACCAGGCCGGCTGATTTCTCAGCCTTCGGAAAGAAGGGTCTTTACTATATGGCTGTGCCTGGTTATGCGCATTCCCCGGCTTTTCCTGTCGGCATGGATGTATACCAGTCCCTGGGCATTGCATTGATCAAAGGCTTTTATTATCAGCGTGCCTCCATGGCGTTGCTTCCAGCCTATGCCGGGAAATGGGCAAGGGCTGCAGGCCATCCCGATTCGGCAGTTTTTATTCATCCCTCTGCTGCAGGTGCCGGCCGCCCTGCAGGAAGCAAAATTTCCAGCTCCAGGGGCTGGTATGATGCAGGTGATTACAATAAATATACAGTGAACAGTGGCATCAGTACGTCGACCCTTTTATCGGCCTATGAAGATTTCCCTGATTATTTCAGGCTTTTAAAAACGGGGATCCCTGAAAGCAGGAACCAGGTACCTGATATTTTGGATGAGGCCATTTACAATATGAGATGGATGCTGAGCATGCAGGATCCGGCAGATGGAGGCGTGTACCACAAGTGTACAAATGCTTTATTTGATAAGATGATCATGCCCGCGGCGGCTGTTCAGCCCCGCTTTGTCGTACAGAAAGGTACTGCTGCAGCCCTTGATTTTGCGGCTGTCATGGCCCAGGGAGCAAGGATCTTTAAGGCCTTTCATAAAGAGCTTCCCGGCCTGGCAGATAGCTGCAGGCAGGCCTCTGTGAAGGCATGGAACTGGGCGCTTGCAAATCCCCGCATAATCTATGATCAGACAAGGATGAATGAAGAATTCAGCCCAAAGGTTATGACCGGTGCATATGGGGATACAGATTTTACGGATGAATTTTTCTGGGCTGCCGCTGAATTATATGCCAGCACCAGCGATGAACGGTATTACAGGTATGTGCAGGAAGGCATGAATGTAGAGGCATCTGTGCCCAGCTGGGGTAATGTCCGGATGCTGGGTACGTATGCCCTGCTCCATAAAGACGTTTACCTGCCGGCTGCGGCAGCGCATCTGGTTGAAAGATTGAAAATTAATTTACTGGATTTTGCCGGTAAACTTATCGGACATCCTGAAACCACGGCTTTTTATGCTGTGATGGGCCAGTCAGCCAAAGATTTTATCTGGGGCAGCAATGCTGTTGCCGCAAACCAGTCCATTGTGCTGATCCAGGCATGGCTGATCAGCGGAGACAAGAAATTTCTGCAGTCGTCTCTCACTAACCTTGATTATTTACTAGGGCGAAATGCTACCGGTTATTGTTTTGTGACCGGGTTTGGAACACATTCACCCATGCATCCGCATCACAGGCCCTCAATCGCTGATGGGGTCCCTGAACCAGTACCTGGTCTGCTGGTAGGTGGCCCCAATCCTGGTATGCAGGATGGACAGCCTTATGCGCTGAAAGAAGCCGAAACGGCTTATACAGATAACGACCAGGCCTATGCCTGCAATGAGATCGCCATTAACTGGAATGCACCCATGGTCTATCTTGTGAATGCGGAAGAGGCCTTGCAACCTGTTCATAAGAATTAATAACCGGGGGGGGCTAATCTGGGGGAGGCTGGCCCGGCATTTTTTTAATATAAGAACCTGCTGAAGCCGATCATAAAGTTCGAGGTATTAATGCCATGGTTGGGAAGCTGAAGGTTGGCATTCGACATATGCCTGGCCCTGAACTGGGCCTGCAGGGCAAAGGTCCTGGAAAAATAATAATAGAAACCTGCGGCAGCATTATCAGAAAGAATAAAACCAGTATGCTGCAATGCTGAATGTGTGCTGATATAATGCGGCCCTACAACCAGCCTGATAAAGGGCTTCACCCGTTCAGATAAGTTAAAGACCTGCTGGATACCAACCCCGATGCCCAGCTCATACCGGCTCTGGACAGATGCCGGGCTGCGCAGAAGAACAAGGTTGAACTGGGGCTCAAAGAAAAGGCTTACAGGGCCTGGAGAATGAATGCGCCCGAGTAATGACGGAAATTGAACACCCAGCTGACCCATCAAAAATAAAGGACTATAATTTCCTTCAGGCAGACTAAACTGATTGATGCCAATGCCGTAACCGGTTAAAAGACCCTTTTCAGTTACCTTCCAATGCGTTTTCTTTTTAGTACTGTCGCCAGGGATGGAGGTTATTCCATGTACAATTGCAGGCCAGAGTATCAATAGCAGAACAAGTAATTTTCTGGAGCTGGTCATGCCCTGGCTTGTTTTGATGCACTTAAAACAAAAGGGCATAATAAAAATGAGTTAAAAATAATTGTCTTGTGTTCAGGTTTGTAGCAAGGTCGGCATTGTTGAATGCCTTGTTTGAGAACCATTCTTCCCTTAAACCGGCCTTCTGCCTATGGTTCAGGTAGACCGCGCCTTCTACAGAATAAAAATGAGGAAGCGTATTGAGCTTTGCCGGGATTTGCAGCCAGCCGGCAAACCTGTCTCTCAATGCTCCTGCAGCAATGCTAAGCTCGGCTCTCTGGATTCTGTAAGAAATATTTATAGAAGAGCCAGACGTATTCTGAATTAACTGGTTATGTGAAAAATCAAGAAAAATTAATTTTAGCCCAAGACGTTGCCTTGAACAGATCTCGTAAGTAGATTGCATACCTACCTGAAAGCGGTAATTTGCCCAGAGTTCGGGAATATGTCTGCCCCCAAGGTTTTCCTGGAGACCACCCAGTCCGAGGCTGCCTGAAAAATAATCACCGATGCGCAGTCTATGTGATCTCTGATGAAGAAAATAGGTGAGTAGCACAGAGGTGTTCATCTGTACACTTGCTCCTGCAGCAAATTTATTAAATGACCGTACGATCTGCTGATCGGTATTTCCGGAAGAAAATCCAATATCGGCCCCCAGTCCAGCAGAAGAAAATGAAGGAGCCCAGGAAGAATCTGTAGCGGCAATCAAATTAATTGACTGAGCCTTGCTCTGAAGGGGTCTTATCAGGCTGAAGAAAATAAACAGGAAAAGAATTGTGTTTTTCTGCCTCTTGAATATGGTAATCTGGGAAAATTTGTCGTGCATCATCTCTAACAATGCTAATATACGATCCAGGTTCAATTGTTTCACTGACAATGCAAATGGGATAACTACCTTTATTCGTATTCAGATTTAAACATGGGTGAACGGGTAATATCATTACATTTGCAATCTTCATTGTTTAGTACAATTAATCCAGCATTTATAGTTATTTCATGACGGCAAGTTTTGATTTTGAAAAACCACTGGTCGAATTATATGACCAGATAGAAAAACTTAAACTAGTTTCAGAAAAAAGCAAGGTTGATGTTTCAGCCACTCTCAGGGAACTTGAAGCTAAGATTGCTGCTGAAAAAGAGCAGATCTACTCCAATCTGGGCCCCTGGCAGAAAGTCCAGATCTCCAGGCATGCAGACCGCCCGAAAACCCTTCAGTATATTGAATACTTATGCCCTGATTTCATTGAGCTCCATGGTGACCGCAATTTCAGAGATGATAAGGCTATAGTCGGCGGTTTTGGGATGCTGGATGGTGAATCTGTCATGTTTATCGGACACCAGAAGGGAAACAATACCAAAATGAGGCAGTTCAGGAATTTTGGAATGCCTAACCCCGAAGGGTACCGAAAGGCATTGCGCCTGATGAAACTGGCTGAGAAATTTGGAAAACCTGTGGTTACCTTTATTGATACCCCGGGTGCTTATCATGGGCCTGAAGCAGAAGAGCGTGGTCAGGGTGAAGCTATCGCCCGAAACCTGATGGAGATGGCTGTACTAAAGGTTCCCATAATCTGTATTGTCATTGGCGAAGGAGCCTCTGGCGGTGCCCTGGGCATTGGCGTAGGTGACCGGGTCTATATGATGGAATATTCATGGTACTCAGTGATCTCTCCGGAATCATGCTCTTCTATTCTCTGGAAAAGCTGGGACTTTAAAGAAAAAGCAGCGGAGGTACTCAAATTAACGGCCGATGATATGCTGGGCAACAAGCTGATCGACGGAATTATAAAAGAACCTTTAGGGGGCGCACACTATAACCCTGCTGAGGCTGCTACTGCCATCAAGTATCAGATCCTTGCTGATCTTTCTGAATTGAAAAAGAAAAAGACCGATAAACTGATCGCTGAACGGATTAATAAATTCTCCTCTATGGGAGTGGTGAATGATCTTCCTGTAAACGGATAATTTAACCCGGACCCGTACTGCCCTGCCCCCAAAAAGTCAGACACTATTTGGGGGCATTTTTTTAGCGTATTTCTGGAGATATGCCTGATTCACCCTGCTCAAGGGTATGAATATCTTTTGAGAATGCATTCTTGCGATAGGTTTTGCTGAGCCTGTCCATTTCTTCAAGCAGGGCCCTGCTATCACGTATAGTTTCCCTGGAAGAGGATCTGAAAGTGGGCCTGCTCTCAGATTCTGCAAAGATCACTTCCTCTTTGATATGCCTGAGCTGGCGCTCCATGATCTTATTTGCCGGCTCCGGGGCATTGCACTGATAATAAAGCTCAGCCATTCTCAGGTCTGTAAAATCCTCATCGCCAAGCTGGGAATTTAATGGAGGCAAGGGTGGAATTTCTTTCAAACAACGGTCCAGAACTTTTTTACAGGAATCGATCCTGTGACCTGCATACAGGTCAGCGGCGAGCTGTACGAAAAGATCTTTGAACGAGCCTGCAAAGCTATTGGTCTGGTCATCAATATGAATATCTCCGTTCAGATTGCCCCAATGATAAAGATCCATCATATGATGATACATGACCGGCCGGTTTACGGCATAGTCAGTGGCCTTGCCCTTACCTGTTTTTTTCAATGGAACCAGCCTGTATGTAATGCCCTCTTGCTGCAGGTAATTGTCAAGACCCATATAGCTATCCGAGCCCATTGTGGCACAGAAATAGACAGGTCTCTTCCATTTATTATGCACCAGAATATCCAGAATGATCATCTGCCCTTTAGAGATGCTGTTATGGTTGAAGGTCCATTCCATGGCAGGCACGATCCGGCTCCGGTCTGAAGCATTCACGGTACCCGAGCGGAGTACGTCGGCAGGGTCAATGCTTAATTTGAAACGACGCGTGGGCATATAGTTCTCCCCGTCTTCATTTTTACTTGCAGGATCATCACTGCCCATAAAATCCAGCACTTCACCGAGCTCGGTATAACCTTTAAGTTTTTTATCTGTCAGGCTCAGGTAGTCACG
>JAYWCR010000267.1:0-12267 GCA_043780395.1 Sphingobacteriales bacterium | reverse complement strand
GGAATTGATATTAATGCTCTTCCTTATGTAATTAACTATGAATTGCCACGGTCACCTAAAGATTATATTCACCGCATCGGCAGAACCGGCCGTGCAGGGATTGCTGGCGATGCCATTTCGTTGGTTAGCGTCAGTGAGCTGGCTCATTTTGAGGTTATCCAGAAAAAGATGGGCAGAAAGGTCAGTTTAATGGATCATAAAGAAATTCAAAATTTACAAGCAGGCCTGACGCAGCCCTGAATGCAAAATGCCCCTTGCGGGGCATTCATTTTTAATGGCGGAGAGAGAGGGATTAGCTTCGCTGATCCCCGAAGGGGTGGCTTCATCAAAAGTGAATACCCGGCCCTTCGGGCCTTTGCATTTTGCATTACAGCTGCTTACAAGCAGGCCTGACGCAGCCTGAATGCAAAATGCCCCTTGCGGGGCATTCATTTTTAATGGCGGAGAGAGAGGGATTCGAACCCCCGCTACCTTTAACAGTAGACTTGTTTTCGAAACAAGCACGTTGAACCGCTCTGACATCTCTCCGAAAAATTAAAACTAAGAAACTATACCTGAATAAACACCAGGTTTAACAAAAAAACCCGCTGTTGCGGGTCTTTTGCGGAGAGAGAGGGAGTCGAACCCTCGATACATATTTCTACGTATAACGGTTTAGCAAACCGGCCCTTTCGGCCACTCAGGCATCTCTCCGGGCTGAAATTAAATGATGCTTAAGATAGAATCATCTCCGTTTAAGGATTGCAAATATAGCATTCCCCTTTAATGTGAAGGCATATATTTTAAACTTGCGTTTCACTGAGCTCATTTAATTTATATTCCACCCTTACGTGGTAGATGCCCATAAGCATTTCTTTAAAGATTTTTCTGATGCGGTTAATGTCTTTCAGGGAGATATCACTGTTGTTAAGCTGCTTCTGTTCAAGCTTGTAGTCGATAATACGGTCGACAAGAATGGAGATACTTTCGGCATCTGGTTCCTTCAGAGTACGGGAGGCTGCCTCGACTGAATCGGCCAGCATAAGTACTGCAGTTTCCTTGGTAAAAGGGATCGGACCCGGGTAACGGAAGATCTTTTCATTCATTTCCCGGTCGGGATAGTTCTTCAGAAATGACTGGTAGAAATAATCAACCCGTGTATTTCCATGGTGGGTTCTGATAAAATCAATAATATTTTCAGGAAGGTTAAATTTACGGGCCAGTTCAACTCCATCAGTGACATGCTTGATAATGATGCGTGCACTTTCTTCATAAGGGATCTTGTCATGCGGGTTGAACCCTGCCTTATTCTGATTTTCGCCAAAAAATTCAGGATTCTTCATTTTGCCGATATCATGGTACAGGGCACCTGCCCTGATGAGCAGGCTGTTGCCTCCTATTTTATAAATAGCAGCCTCTGCAAGGTTGGCTACCTGCATGGAATGCTGAAAAGTTCCGGGAGCCTTGAAGGCAAGGTCACGCAACAAGAGACTGTTTGTATTGGTGACCTCCATCAGACTCAGGTCTGAGGTAATGCCAAAAAGCTTCTCAAATAAATAAATCAGCGGATAGGCAAGCAGGGATAAAACGGTGCTGACCACAAAAGGAATAAGATCAATAAGCGATACAGCGCCTAAACTTCCCTGATGGATAATAGAAATGCCCACATAGGCAACAAAATAGGTCAGCAGCAGCAAGACTGCGGAGGTAAGGAACTGTGACCTGTGGGTAAGGTTACGGATGCTGTAGATGGCAACCATGCCCGCTGTGACCTGCAGAAATACAAATTCAAACCCATTGGGTACGAAGAAGCCGGCAATCAGCACCACCAGCAGATGTATGTTCAGGGCTACCCTGCTGTCAAATAGCAATCGCACAATAATGGGTACTACGCAATAAGGGATATAGTATAAACTTGGCAGCCTGATGCGGATGGCCCAGCTGAGTACGGCCAGCATGAAAACAAAAACAAGCTGCAAGAGCACGAGCTTGCGGTTATTTTTATAAATATCAGGCCTGAAGATATTCAGAAAGGTCATCATCAGGCCTATAACAAGGGAGAGCAGCAGAAACTGGCCCAGAGTGATCAGGTTAAAATCTGTGCGGGTATCTATATTTTCAAGGTATGCCTTTCTCAGCGATTCGAGTTTCAGGTAGGCCAGCTCATTGACTATATTATCCTTGCCGATAATGAGCTCTCCCTTTTGTACAATACCCCTGGCAATAGAAATATTGCTCAGCCCTTCATGCTCCAGATTGCTGGTAAGCCCCTCGTCAATAACTACATTGGCCTGCAGATGATTTTCCATCAATGCAAGCAACAGGTTCTTTTCGGCAAGAGTAGATTTTGCAAGCTGCGACCTGAAATAGAGAATCGCTCTTTCGGGGGTAAAGAGGTTAGAGGTACTTGCGCCCGTTGAAATATTATTTTCAACCAGCTGAATATCATAATCAGCAGCCGGGCGCTGATACACTGTACTCAGAAACATGACGCCCCTTTTATAGACCTCTGAAAGCAGTTGGTTGGCAAAAAGCCTTGCCTGGTCTACGGCGGCAGGCAATTTTACCTTTGCTCCATACTGCACATCAAAATCTTTATTGAATGCTTCCAGATTAATGACCTGCACCTTGGGATCAAAGCGATATACAGGGATAATGCTTTCCCTGATCTCTTTCTGTTCTTTTTTTATGTCAGATTCACTTTTCAGTATGGCAAAATTGAAAGGCGCAAACAGGTCGGCATGCATCCAGATCTTACCTCTGTCATACTCAAATTTAAACCTCCCTCCCTTTGGAAGTACAAGCAGAATAAAACTTACCGAGCATAATGTGAGTGCAATGCGAAAAAGCATTGCGTACCGGCGGCTCATTACTTTCCAGAATCTTGACATGTTCTCAAAAATAGAGAAACGGCACGTGATAACCGATAATCAATTGCTAAATGACTATAAAAGTGATTTGAAAATGAATAAAGCATTCCTTTACTTTGATAAATGATAGAGGTAGTCATTGCATCTGTAGCCCGTACTCCGATTGGGAGCTTTATGGGTTCTATATCAGGTATTCCTGCCACCCGGCTGGGAGCGGTCGCCATTGCTGCGGCAGTAAAAAAGGCGGGTATTGACCCGGCAGCGGTCCAGGAAGTATTTATGGGTAATGTGCTTTCTGCAGGGCTTGGACAGTCACCTGCCACCCAGGCCTCTATTTTTGCAGGCCTCCCTGCTACGATACCATCCACAACGATCAATAAAGTATGTGCCTCCGGAATGAAGGCCGTGATGCTGGCTGCCCAGAGTATTGCGCTGGGTGAAAATGAAATTGTGGTTGCCGGCGGTATGGAAAGCATGAGCAACACTCCCTATTATGTAGAGAAGGCGCGAAGCGGGTATAAACTTGGACATGGTCAGTTTACAGATGGCCTGATCCGCGACGGATTATGGGATGTCTATAATGATTATCATATGGGGAGTGCAGCCGATCTTTGCGCTACTGCCTGCAAAATCAGCCGCCAGGATCAGGATGAATTCGCTGTTGAATCTTATAAAAGAGCCCAGAAGGCCATTGCCGGCGGTTTATTTAAAGAGGAGATTACACCCGTAGAGGTTACGGTAAAAGGTAAAATACAAGTGTTTGAAAGGGATGAAGAACCCGATGCCGTAAAATTTGAAAAGATCCCCACCCTGAGACCTGTTTTCAGTGCTGAAGGAACGGTCACAGCAGCCAATGCTTCAAGCCTGAATGATGGAGCTGCGGCCCTGGTCATCATGAGTGCTGCCAAAGCCGCAGAACTGGGTATTAAACCCATTGCCCGGATCCGTGGATATGCCGATGCCCAGCAGGCGCCTGAGCTGTTCACAACCAGCCCTTCAAAAGCAATACCCCTGGCCCTTAAACGTGCAGGAATACTGCTTGCAGATGTAGATTATTTCGAGATCAATGAGGCGTTCTCAGTAGTGTCCATTGCAAATAACCAGATCCTGGGCCTTGATACCGAAAAAGTGAATGTAAATGGAGGGGCTGTTTCCCTTGGCCACCCGCTCGGCTGTTCCGGGGCAAGGATTCTGGTCACCCTCTGTTCTGTATTGGGCCAGCGTCATGGAAAGATCGGTGTAGCCGGTATTTGTAACGGCGGCGGCGGGGCATCAGCCATCGTGATTGAAAACCTGAACTATTAATTTTACTAAATGCTTAAGAAACTAAGTTGCACCCTGCTATTTATATGCTTTGCATGTTCATGCTTTTGCCAGGCGAACAGGCAGATGAAGCCTTTCAGCCTGAAACTTAAGGTCTATGAAGATTCTTTGAAAAAGCTTGGTAAACTCATCGTGAACGGAAAAGATGAAACAGACCGCAGGGCTGCGACCTATAAATTCATCCCCCTGCTGGTCAGAGCACTTAAAATTGAAGGTTCTTTTGAGTACCCTTTTGATTCCGTGAAGACCATCCGCATCACTGTTTCCCCCGACCGCAGGTTCAGGATCTTTAATTGGTTTGTAAATATAAATGATATAGCCTACCGCTTTTACGGAGCTATACAGATGAATACTCCTGGCAGGCTGGAACTTTTTCCACTGATCGATGCTTCTGAAACCATCACTAAGCCTGAAGATACGCTGCTGACACCAAAGAAGTGGCTGGGTGCAGAATACTATTCCATACTGCCGCCCGATTCTAAGGGTAATTATGTACTGCTGGGCTGGAAAGGGTATTCATCCGAGATGACCGAACGACTCATAGACGTGCTTCATTTTGAGGCAGGCAAACCTGTTTTCGGAGCTCCATTATTCAGGCTGGGTGGAAAGGTCCAGCAGCGGATCATCTTCAGGTATACGCACCAGGCCTCCATGATGCTCAGGTATCTGCCTGCCAGAAACCTGATCGTGTTCGATCATCTTGCCCCGCCTGATGCAAAGTTAAAAGGGAGGTTCGATTCATATGGTCCCGACCTGAGCTACGATGACCTCCGGTTCGATGGACAGGTCTGGAACCTGCAGGAAAATGTAAATCTTGCGAATGAAGAATCTGAAAAGGATAAACAATTCATTACGCCTGACAAGGCTCCTGTGATCAGGTAAAACCGCATCTCTCTGAGACCTGCGCAAATAAAGAAGCGCAAGGATCATTACAAAGCGCTCAGGGCGTCTCTGTTTTCGCTTTTTTTTTTGATATTGCATAGCTGGCAGCCAGAAAAGTTCAGGCCTGACGCAGGCCCTATGCCTGATTATTTAATATCATTTCCCTCATTTAATTCCTTTACTTCAAAACTCACCCTTAATGATTGAAACAGTACAGGAGAAAAAAACAGGTTTTCCGCGCGGCATACCATTCATTATAGCAACAGAAGTTGCAGAACGGTTCAGCTTTTATGGGATGAGCGGTATTCTACCGATTTTTCTTGTAGATCAGTTCTTTAACCCCCATGCAATAGCAGGCCTGCAGAATGTAGCAGAGGCCAGATCAAATGAACTGACCCATCTATTTGTGACCCTTGCCTATTTTATTCCCCTGCTTGCAGGCATTCTGGCCGACTGGTTCTTTGGTAAATATAAGGTGATCCTTTATATCTCATTTTTATACTGTGCAGGCCACCTGATGCTTGCCCTCTTTGATACACAGCTAAATCTTTTTGAATGCGGCATTATCTTTATTGCCATTGGAGCAGGGGGTATCAAGTCTAATGTTTCGGCCATTCTGGGCGATCAGATCACCAGCGGTAACCAGCACCTGATGTCAAAGGTTTTCGGCTGGTACTATTTTGGGGTCAATACAGGTTCTGTGCTTGCCACTGTCGCCATTCCCCTTGTTTACCATTATTATGGGGCGCAATGGGCCTTTGGAATACCAGGAGTTTTCATGGCATTGGCGGCCCTTGTATTTTACAGTGGTCATAACAAGTACAAGCAGGTGGCTCCTTCAGGGATCCGCAAAGATAACTTCATTGTTATTCTGTATTTTATGGTATCGAACCTATTCATATCAAATACGGGCAAGACCATCATGGAACGTACTACAGAACAGTTTTCAGCAGAGGCTGTAGAAGGTGTTCTTGCAGTAAGACGCTTGTTAAGTGTACTTGTTTTTATTCCTATTTTCTGGGCTATGTGGTACCAGAGCCTCTCTGAATGGGTATTGCAGGCAGGAAAACTGGACCGGCACATGTTTGGTTATACCCTGCTGCCAGCCCAGGTCCAAAGTTTTAATCCATTTTTCATTCTTGCTACTATTCCTGCTTTCACCTATGGCCTCTACCCTTTCCTTGAACGGCAGGGTCTCAGGTGTACCCCTTTAAGAAAGATCGGATCCGGCCTGTTTTTCTGTCTTCTGTCTTTCTGTGTCATCGCCCTGATTCAGACAGGAATTGATAATGGACAGCACCCAAGTGTCTGGTGGCAGATTCTTTCTTATTTATTGATCACCTTCAGTGAGGTGCTCGTATCCGTAACCTTTCTGGAATATGCCTATACCCAGTCGCCACCGAAGTTAAAAAGTACAATGACCGCGATCTGGTGGCTTACACTTGCTGCAGGAAATCTGTTCACTGCTTTCGTAAATCATAGCATCTCCAATCATGGTATCTTCGCAAGATTTACAGGTGCAAGCTATTACTGGTTGTTTGTAGGGATCATCACTGCCTTTTTATTGGTATATATCCTGGTCTCACCCTATATTAAGGAAAAAACTTATCTTGCCGAATCCTTATGAAATTAATCAATTGTTATACGTTAATGGCCAGAAATACAAGACGTGTCTGATAGCCTTGTCATAATTCCTACCTATAACGAAAAAGAGGGCATTGAAAAGATCCTTAGAAAGGTTTTTTCCCTTTCAACGCCCTTTGACGTGCTTATCGTAGATGACGGATCACCGGACGGTACCGGCCAGATCGTTAAAAACCTTATGAACGAATACCCTGACCGGCTTTTCATTGAAGAGCGCAGTGGTAAGCTCGGCCTGGGTACTGCCTATATCCATGGCTTCAGATGGGCTATTAAAAAACATTATCCGTTCATTATTGAAATGGATGCCGATTTCTCCCATAATCCCGATGACCTGGTCAAACTGCGTACAGCTTGCGTGAACGGGGCCGACCTTGCCATTGGATCGCGGTATATCAAAGGGGTAAACGTAGTGAACTGGCCCATGGGCAGGGTACTGATGTCGTATTTTGCTTCTGTCTATGTGCGCTTCATTACAGGCATGCAGATCCAGGATACCACCGCAGGGTTTAAATGTTACCGACTGGAAGTACTTGAAACCATTAACTTTGATAAAATAAAATTCATTGGTTACGCTTTTCAGATTGAAATGAAATTCACTGCCTGGAAACATGGCTTTAAAGTAGTTGAAGTACCTATCATATTTACCGACAGAAGTGAAGGCTCCTCAAAGATGACCAAGGGTATATTTAAGGAAGCTGTGATCGGCGTTCTTCAGATGAAGCTTTTAAGCTGGTTCAGAAAATACTAACTAAAACTTATGCAGAATTCTAACCTTGATGCCAGTGCAGACGGGTTGAACCCCGTTGACAAGGATATTGAAAAAGTTCTCCGGCCATCGGCATTCGATGACTTTACAGGTCAGTACAAGATTATTGACAACCTGAAGATCTTTGTCGGAGCCGCAAAATTAAGGGGCGAGGCACTCGATCATGTGCTGCTGCATGGCCCACCCGGTCTGGGAAAAACAACTCTTTCGTATATTATTGCCAATGAAATGGGTGTAAACATCCGCATCACCTCTGGCCCTGTGCTTGATAAACCAGGCGACCTGGCAGGGCTGCTGACCAATCTTGAAGAAGGGGATATTCTTTTCATTGATGAGATCCATCGCCTTAGCCCTGTGGTTGAAGAATACCTGTATTCGGCCATGGAAGATTATAAGATCGACATCATGCTTGAATCGGGCCCGAATGCCCGCTCCGTGCAGATCTCATTAAATCCTTTCACGCTGATTGGTGCCACCACCCGTTCAGGTCTGCTGACAGCACCCCTGAGGGCCCGCTTTGGAATTAATTCAAGGCTTGAATATTATGATGCCAAACTGCTTACCGATATTGTGATCCGTTCAAGCGGAATTCTTAAAACAGCCATTACTGAAGAGGCTGCTTATGAGATCGCCAGGCGCAGCAGGGGTACGCCCCGGATTGCCAATGCCCTGCTCCGCAGGACCCGTGATTTTGCCCAGATCAAGGGTGATGGAACTATTGACAATCCTATAGCCAAGTTTGCCCTGAATGCCCTGAATGTCGATGAACATGGGCTTGATGAGATGGATAATAAGATCCTGCAGACCATTATTGATAAATTCAAGGGTGGTCCGGTAGGCTTGAAAACTATTGCCACTGCCGTAGGTGAAGAAGAAGGAACCATTGAAGAAGTGTATGAACCTTTCCTGATCCAGGAGGGCTATATGATGCGTACGGCAAGAGGGCGCGAGTGTACCGATCTTGCTTACAAGCACCTGGGCCGGATCCGAAGCCCCGGTGCCGGTCCTACCCTTTTTTAAATAAATGGATACGCAAGAAACTTCCCGCCTGATCAAGGAAAAAGCAAAGGCCCTGGGGTTTCTTTTTTGTGGCATCTCAAAGGTTGAGTTTCTGGAAAAAGAAGCACCCCGGCTTGAAAAATGGCTCAGGGAAGGCAGGAATGCGAAAATGTCGTATATGGAGAACCATTTCGACAAGCGCCTGAATCCGGCGCTCCTGGTTGAGGGTGCACGCTCAGTGGTCTCTCTGGCATTGAACTATTATGCTGCTTCAGGGCAGGCCGATCCCGCTGCCCCCCTGCTTTCCATGTATGCCTATGGCAAAGACTATCACCTGGTGATCAGGGAAAAGCTCAATGAGTTTATAGCCTGGATGCAGGCATCCATTGGTGAGGTGAACGGGCGGGCCTTTGTTGATTCAGCCCCTGTGATGGACAAGGCCTGGGCCGAAAAAAGCGGGCTGGGCTGGATTGGAAAGCATACCAACCTGATCAATAAAAAATCAGGTTCTTATTTTTTTCTGGCCGAACTCATCCTTGACCTCGAACTTGACCCTGACCATGCTGTAGCCGATCATTGTGGCAACTGTACCCGTTGTATCGATGCCTGCCCGACCCAGGCCATCACAGATGCCTATATTCTGGATGCAGGCAGATGCATCTCTTACCTGACCATTGAGCTTAAAGAAGAAATACCTGCAGAGTTTTCAGGGCTTCTGGAGAACAATATGTTTGGCTGTGATATCTGCCAGCAGGTCTGCCCCTGGAACCGCTTCTCCGTGCCCCATCATGAGCCCGCCTTCAAGCCTGGAGAAGGCCTTTTGGAAATGAGTAAAAATGATTGGGAAGAGATCACTGAAGAAGTTTTCAAAAAGTTATTTAAAGACTCTGCAGTCAAACGCACAAAGTTTAGCGGATTGAAAAGAAACCTTTCGTTCCTGAAATAATACCCTGGTCTCCGATATTCTGTATATTCAATGAGCAGTACCCCTGTTGAACTTACAGAACGCTCATGCAAAGACGAAATTTCATCAGCCTTGCTGCTGTGACCACAGCCAGCATGCTGTTTAGCAGATTCACATCTGCCTTTGACAAAGATACTTTCATGAACCTTCCTGATGAAGCCTGGGCAAATACGGGCGGGGAATGGTTCAGGCTTCTGGCATCAGGAAACCCGGCATTCAGATCCGGAGACATTGAGCTGGGACTTAAGACTGATAAAAATGCAGTAGCCGTCACAGTAAGAGCACCGAAAACTTCTTTATGCGGTATAAGGCTGCGATGGAAACAGGTCATTGAACCCTCATCCCTATCCCTGGGTGATGCATGGGAACGGACCTACGGAGACCTGAACTGGAAAAAGCAGCCTTCAGCAATAAAGAACCCATGGTATATGCTGCTTTATGACAAGCATAGCACCGCCTGTTTTGGGGTCAGAACAGGCTGCAATTCGATCTGTTCATGGACTGTCAATACTGATGGGATTGAACTTACCATGGATACGCATTCAGGGGGTAAGGGCGTGGAAGCGGGATACAGGAGCATACACCTGGCAAGTATTCTGACCACTGAATCGGTTGATCATGAAAACCCTTTTGCTACGGCCCGCAGATTTTGCCGGCTTATGTGTGAAAGACCCCTTTTACCAGAAAAACCTGTATATGGCATTAACGACTGGTATTATGCCTACGGGAACAATTCGCCGGCCCTGATCAGGGAGCAAACCGAACTCATGTCTGCCCTTGCACCTGACCTTGGTAACCGTCCCTTTTCTGTCATTGATGCCGGCTGGGCAGCCTATGCACCCCTGCTCCCAGGTGACTGTTGCTGGCAGGATGATTTTTCGCGCCCCAATGAAAAATTTAAAGACATGGAGAAAATGGCTTCTGTCATAAAGTCGCTGGGCATGCGTCCCGGACTCTGGATGCGTCCTCTCTGTGCCCGTTATAATGACCGCAGATCATTGCTTGCCCCCCTCATTACAGGAAGAGATAATCCGAAGAACCCGGTGCTGGATCCAACCATTGAAGAAAATATTGAGCGTATAAAAACCAATATCACCCTTTACCGCCACTGGGGGTATGACCTTGTAAAACATGATTTCAGTACCTATGACATTACAGGGCGCTGGGGCTTTGAAATGAATGAAAGCTTTACCTCGGCAGGCTGGAGTTTTAATGACAGGAGCAAGACCAATGCAGAGATCATTACTCATTTATACCGGTCGATCCGGCAGGCAGCCGGGAGCATGTACCTGAATGGCTGCAATACAATAGGTCATTTATCAGCCGGGCTTTTTGAGCTTAACCGTACAGGCGATGATACAAGCGGTAAAGAATGGGCAAGAACCCTGAAAATGGGTGTGAATACGCTTGCCTTCAGAATGCCCCAGCATGGAGCCTTTTATGCCATGGACGCTGATTGTGTAGGCCTGACCAGGGCCATACCCTGGGAAAAGAACAAACAGTGGATGCAGCTACTGGCTGAAAGCAGTGCCCCCCTTTTTATTTCGGCGCAGCCAGATGCAATGGAAGCTCCGCAAAAGGCATTTATCAGGCAATGTTTTCAAAAAGCTGCCAGGCCCCAGCCTGTAGCCGAACCGCTGGACTGGCTTGAGCATCCGCACCCCTCTAACTGGAAAATTAATCATCAGGCAGTCAGCTTTGACTGGAGCTGATCACCCGTTTTTACCCCGGGTAATAAAAATGTAAAACCGAATTCAGATTTAATAGTCACATTTGCCCCATGGACATCCATGATATTGCCAGAGTTTTTCCGCATACCCCCACCCCCGAACAGGTAAAGTTGTTCGGCAGCCTTGATACTTTTCTTAAAAGCCCCCTTAGTCAGTCTGCCTTTATCCTGAAAGGATATGCAGGTACCGGAAAGACCACTGTGCTCAGCGCAGTGATTAAATTGCTGAACACCTATAATTTAAAGTCGGTTTTGCTTGCCCCCACCGGACGGGCTGCAAAGGTCTTAAGCGCCTATTCAGGCAAACCTGCCCAGACCATTCATAAAAAGATCTACTGGAAACGCGGGAACTATACGTCGGCAAAATTTGAAGTAGCTGCCAATATGCATACCCGTACGCTGTTCATTGTGGATGAAGCATCCATGGTTCCAGGCGTCAATAAAGACCTGCCAGGCAGCCAGGGACCCTCATTGCTGGATGACCTTATCTCCTTTGTCTATAATAACAAGGGTTGCCGGGTGCTGTTTCTGGGTGATATCGCCCAGTTGCCTCCGGTGGGTCTGCCCGATAGCCCCGCCCTGGATGCTGCCTATCTCGAAGATAACTACCAGCTTAAAGTAAGTGAGTTTGAACTCAGGGAGGTTGTACGTCAGAATGCACTTTCAGGCATTCTTGAAAATTCCACCCAGCTGCGAAACCTGCTGGAAGAGGCCGAATTTGCCTACCCTCAGATCCAGCTTTCCGGCTTTAATGATATTTGCCGCATTACCGGCGACCTGCTCGAAGAAGAACTCGGAGATGCTTATCAGAAAACAGGCATTGAAGATACCCTTGTCATCTGCAGGTCGAACAAATCGGTAAATCTTTTCAACCAGTACATCCGCAACCGCATTCTTGGTTTCGAAGAGGAGATCAATACCAATGACTATGTGATGGTGGTTAGAAATAATTATTTCTGGCTCCCTGAAGAATCGGAACTAGGTTTTCTGGCCAATGGGGACGTAGCAAGGGTCAGCCGCATCCGCAATATTCATGAGCAGTATGGATTTCGTTTCGCAGATGCAGAGCTTGAATTCAAAGATTATGAAGGGCGCCCGGTCATTTCCTGCA
>JAYWCR010000266.1:0-7248 GCA_043780395.1 Sphingobacteriales bacterium | reverse complement strand
AGTCTTTTTTCCGTTCCATCTGCTTCAGAGCAGATGACCGGCTTTCCAAAGCACATGGCATCATTGATCGACAGACCACCCATTCCGGCAAGTACATAGACCGAAGATTCAAACAGGTAACGCCCGAGCATGGCAGGTTCATAGATCCCACCCAGAAAAATTACCTTGTTTTCAAGGCCCAGGGCAATAGCCTGGGCTTTTAATGCGTCCTGTTCAGGTCCGAAACCTGCAATGACCAGTTCGATCTGCGGAAACTGTTCCACGATTCCGGCCATGGCCTTCAGGATCAGGTCTACACGTTTCCATTGCACCAGACGACCTACATGAATAATTCTGTATGGATTGACAGGCAGCAGACAGGGAGCATTCCTGATCTGTTCAAAGGTATTCAGCAAAAGATCTGTATCGGGCGAATTTGCAGAAACAAAGATCTTCTCCTGGGCAATCCCATAGCTGCCTATCACATGCCTGGAATCATCAGTATAATAGATATGTGCATCCGCCATGTTCAGGTATACTTTACGGATCCGGGTAAGAAGTACGAACAGGATCAGGCCCAGCCATGAATTCTTCTGAGCACTCATATTTTCCTGGCGGTTCAGGTTCTTGCGGTAGTAACTGGCTGCCTGCCCTGCAACAGGCGTATTAAAAGGGATATCACGGTGGATAATTTTAATGCCCTGCTTTTTTAAACGGCGGTATAAAAATGGATTAAAAGCAAAGAACATCATATAAGGCCAGCCAAGCAGAATTATCCGGGCACCTGAACTATATACTTTTTCTTCAAAACCCCTGAAAAAAGGCTTCCCATACCAGGCTTTATATTCCTGCAGTTCAAAGATTGGGAAGCTGGCCCCCTGCAGATCCTGCTTTACGCCTGCACCAAGGGTAGTTCCTTTTCCTGAAGGAATGATATCCATGACCTCAAGGCCATCCACTTCATTCAGCCGGTTTAAGATAAATTTAAAATAAGCAGGCAGCCCTCCCTGAACGAACATCACTTTAAGCATCTGCTATTTGTTCAGATTGCAAAAGTCCAGTACTTCTTTGTTTCCGGTATTCAGATTTTTGAATACGCGGTGGGCAACCAGGAAAACATGCAGGTCTGCAGTTTCAAGTGCTGTATCCAGGTCTGTCATCAAAATCTGTTTATAGGACTTTACATGCGGCTCAACGGCCAGTATCTGGTAAGCTTCTTTCAGCCCTTCAAATACACGTACCGCCGGTGATTCACGCAGGTCATCAATATCTGGCTTGAATGAAAGCCCATAGATAGCTATGACCGGCTCCCTGCCTGTTGTAATGCTAATTTCGAAGGCAGCGTTCTTTATGCGGTCAATGACCCATTCAGTCTTATAGGTATTCACTTCCCGTGCTGTGCGGATCAAAGGCGATTGGTTCGGATAAGCCGAAATAATGAACCAGGGGTCTACAGCAATGCAGTGGCCGCCTACGCCTGTTCCTGGCTGCAGAATATTAACGCGGGGGTGTTTGTTGGCAAGCTTGATGAGTTCCCAGACATTTATCCCTGCAGCATCGGAGATCAGGGAGAGCTCGTTGGCAAAGGCAATATTGGTATCGCGGTAAGAGTTTTCAGCAAGTTTGCAGAGTTCAGCTGTCTTCGCATCTGTTTTCAGCACTTCACCTGAAACGAATAATTTATAGAATGCAGCCACTTTTTCTGTCGCTTCAGCTGTAAGGCCTCCGACGATGCGGTCATTTTCTATAAGTTCTTTCATCACATGACCCGGCAAGACCCGTTCAGGGCAATAGGCAATGAAAAGGTCTTCCACCCTGATCCCTTTCTTTCTGAGAAGCTCCTGGATCTTTTCCGTCGTACCGATCGGCGAGGTTGACTCAAGGATCAGCAGATTGCCGGTCTTTAAAAAGGGGGCTATGGCCTCAGCTGCACTGAACACAAATGAAAGGTCTGGCTCTTTGTTTTCTTTAAAGGGAGTAGGTACTGCTATAATGAATACATCTGCATCGGCCGGCTCCAGATGAGCACGAAGCTTTCCGGATTGCACGGCTGAACGAACAAACGTATCCAGTTCGGGCTCAATAATATGAATCTCTCCTTTATTGATAGTTTTTACCACTTCGGGGATCACATCGACTCCATGAACCAGGAAACCCCTGTTAGCCAGCAAGGCTGCCGTTGGCAGGCCTATATAGCCCAATCCGGCAATACATATTCTGGTCATGCTTTATCTGTTAATTTATATGAGAGGAATTCTGCAATCTTAAAAGCGGCCGTTCCATCGCCAAAAGGATTTGCTTTCTGACTGATGCTGGTATAATAATCAGCATCATCAAGCAAGGCCATAGCTTCCTTTACGATCACTTCTCTTTTTGTACCTACAAGTTTTACAACACCCGACTCCACACCTTCAGGCCTTTCTGTATTGTCACGCATCACAAGTACTGGAATACCAAGGCTCGGAGCTTCTTCCTGAATGCCGCCGCTGTCAGTCAGAATGATAGCGGCCCTTTTCATAAGAAAGAGAAATGCTTCATAGGGCTGGGGCTCAAGGAGTAGAATATTCGGACGCTTTTCAAGCATCCGGAACACAGTGTTCCTCACATTCGGATTCAGGTGTACAGGAAAAACAAGCTGCACATCTTCACGGTAACTGATCTCCAGCATCGCCTGACACATATTTTCAAAAGCATCCCCAAAATTTTCTCTGCGGTGGGCAGTAATAAGCACCATCCGTTTTGAAGTATCCAGCAAGCGTGTCAGCTTTTCAATCGCTGCACTTTCACTTGTTTTCAGAATTTCCAGACCAGCAAATAAAGCATCTACTACTGTATTGCCGGTCACCAGGACCTGCTCTTCGGCAATCCGTTCGTCAAGCAGATTTTGCTTTGCCCTGAAGGTAGGGGCAAAATGATATTCGGCAATGCGGGTAGTGACCTGACGGTTTATTTCTTCAGGGTAGGGCGCATACTTATCATGGGACCGGAGCCCCGCCTCTATATGACCTACCGGGATCTGCTCATAAAAGGCAGCCAGACTTGCAGCCATGGTCGTGGTCGTATCGCCGTGAACAAGCACCAGATCAGGTCTGAACTCTTCAAGAACCGGCTTCAGTGCAATGAGTACGGAAGCCTGTACATCGTTCAGGCTCTGACCTGCCTTCATCAGGTTCAGGTCATAATCAGGCACTATAGAGAAAAAATCCAGTACCTGATCGAGCATCTGGCGGTGCTGTGCTGTCACGCAGACTGCTGTCTGAAACAAGCCCGAAAGCTTTTTGAGTTCAGCATAGACAGGAGCCATTTTAATGGCTTCAGGCCTGGTTCCAAATACAAGAAGTATTTTTTTCATCAGTTAGCAGGTTACTCTAAAATAATAGAGTCCATGAAATTCATGGACTCTAAGAAACAATAATACTACGAAACTATGGTAATCTACCAGCTTTATACGAATCTATGGCTATTGCGCTTGCGCTCACCTTCATTCAGGTAGATCTTACGGATCCGCATGGATACAGGTGTAACTTCAATATATTCATCACTCTGAATGTATTCCATGAATTCTTCCAGTGAATACTTGATTGCCGGAGTAAGGCGCACATTGTCATCACTTCCTGAAGCACGCATGTTTGTAAGCTGCTTTCCTTTGGTAAGGTTAACAACCAGGTCACCTGCACGGATATGCTCCCCTACGATCTGACCTTCATAAACCTCTACTCCCGGATCAATAAAGAATTTACCACGGTCCTGAAGTTTATCAATGGCGTATGCGGTAGTTGAACCTTTGTCCATAGAGATAAGAACACCATTTGTACGGTTAGGAATAGGTCCTTTCCATGGCTGGTAATCCTTGAAACGGTGAGCCATAATGGCTTCACCTGCAGTGGCAGTAAGTACATTGTTCCGCAGACCGATAATACCACGTGATGGTATTTCAAACTCCAGATGCTGAAGATCGCCCTTTGGCTCCATCACCAGCAGGTCACCCTTGCGCTGTGTGACAAGTTCAATCACCTTACCGGCAACTTCACCCGGTACATCCACAATAAGCATTTCAATAGGCTCATGTTTCTGACCGTCAATTTCTTTTACAATAACCTGTGGCTGACCTACCTGTAACTCATACCCTTCACGGCGCATGGTTTCAATAAGGATCGATAAGTGGAGAATTCCACGGCCATACACAAGGTATGCATCCGGTGATTCAGTCTCATCAACACGCAGGGCAAGGTTCTTTTCCATTTCCTTGAAAAGACGGTCGCGCAGGTGACGTGAAGTTACCAGCTTACCTTCTTTACCAAAGAACGGTGAATTGTTAATGGTGAAAAGCATGTTCATGGTTGGCTCATCAATCTTGATGAACGGTAATGCTTCCGGCGCGTCGATATCGGCCAGGGTATCTCCGATCTCAAAACCTTCAATACCTACGACAGCGCAGATATCACCACAATGAACTTCCTTTACCTTTATCTTTCCAAGGCCTTCGAAAGTATATAATTCCTTAATTCTTGACTTTACTATTTTACCGTCTTTCTTTACAAGCGAAACCGGCTGATTTTCAAAGATCGTTCCTCTGGCCACACGACCTACAGCAATTCGTCCGACAAAGGAAGAATAGTCAAGGGAAGTGATTTGCATCTGAAGTGATCCTTCGACTGTTGGCGCCTGTGGAATATGCTCAAGAATGGTATCCAGCAGAACTGTGATATCTGTTGTTACATTATTCCAGTCAGTACTCATCCATCCCTGTTTGGATGAACCATAGATAGTTGGAAAGTCAAGCTGGTCTTCAGTAGCTTCAAGATTAAAGAAAAGCTCAAATACACCTTCCTGAACTTCATCTGGGCGGCAGTTTGGCTTGTCAACCTTATTGATCACTACGATCGGCTTTAAACCAAGGGCCAGGGCTTTCTGGGTGACGAAACGGGTTTGAGGCATCGGACCTTCAAAAGCATCAACCAGCAGAATTACACCATCGGCCATTTTCAATACACGCTCCACTTCACCGCCGAAATCCGCGTGACCAGGTGTATCAATAATATTGATCTTGGTATCCTTGTACTGAACGGCAACGTTCTTGGATACAATGGTAATTCCTCTTTCTCTTTCCAGGTCGTTATTGTCCAGGATCAGATCTCCGGTTTCCTGATTGTCACGGAAAAGGTTGGTTTGATGAAGGATTTTATCAACCAGTGTAGTCTTGCCATGGTCAACGTGGGCAATGATCGCTATGTTACGGAGTTTTTGCATGTGCTTTGTTCAAAGAAAGCGCAAAAATACCATTTACGTTCGGTATTACCAATTCTGCATTTTAATAAGCGTAAACCGTTATTAAAATAAGCTTAACTGGAATAATTCTAAATAACGTATATTTGCCTATGCTCCAGCACTATCTTGTACTTCTGTTATTTGCAGGTTGTCTGTTATATATTGCACGTATGCTTGTTAAACCCCTGTTACCAGGTAAAAAAGGTGGATGCGGTGAAGACTGCCACTGCAGTTTCGAACCGGGAAAGAAGAAGCCCGTTAAAAATTAGACCTGCATTAATGCCCTGGCCTGCATACTTCCATGCCGATATTTTTATTAGTTTATATTTTTTCAAGTGTCCCTGTGCGGGTATTGAATACGTCCAGGCCTTTTAAAATCTTAAGCCTGTCTGCGCCTCCAAGATGACTAAGCATGCCGTCTTCGCTTCTGCTTTCCCTGAACTTTGATGCGACATACCCTTCTGCTGCACTCAGGGGCTTCAAGCCCTGCATATATTTTCTTTTAATGAAATAGGCATTGTTCCCATGGCTGTTCGATCCAATAAATGCATAGCCTTTTTCTTCTGCCAGGTCATGCAGAGAAAGTAGGGAAGCACCGAAATAAAGGTTCGAATAATGTGCATTTGTGCGGTAGAAATCAGGTGCATAGGGGCTTGTCCATGGATGATCAATTCCAAATACGCTGTTGTATTCCATGATCACCAGTACCGGATCGATACAATGAATAGCCTTCCAGACCCAGTAATCATTGCCATCAATATCGATATGCAGAATTCCTATTTCCCGGTCAAAACCTGCATCAGAGATCAGGGTATTGATGTTCTCTGCGGTAATGAACGCGTTTACCGCCGTTAACTGACATTGCCAGTAAAGAGGCTCATTCCTGACTTTTTCTATATGAGAGGCTGAACCATCCATGATCAGCCCCGACCAGTTATTGTTCATCAGCAGGAACCTTGTATTGGCCTCGGTATAATCTTCGACCCCGAATTCAATAAAGGTCTTATTGGGAAAATCAATATAGGAGACTAGGAACTGGATGATCCCGTCATCATTCCATTGGGAAAAGACCTTGAACTCTGCTTTCTGGATATCCTGAAGGATAGCTCCGGTATTTCCAGCCTGAAGAGCTGACAGGATCCTTGCAGAAAGAATTTTCTGATCACTGATCTCTGACCTTAACATATCAGTTCCGCTTTTCAAAGAACTGATCTGGTTGAGTAACCTGGTATAGGCCTTTTTGATCTTGCCGATTATCATAAGAGGATCATTTAGTAACCAATTATAAAAAAAGATAATCCTGCAAACAATTCCTGGCTGATTCTATAGAAAAAAGTGACAGTCGGGCTTCAGAGACAGGCGACAAGCGATTCAAGCTTCATTCCCCTGGACCCCTTCAGCAATATGAGTGCCCCAGAGATCTCATGAGCCTGAAGATAGGCAGCGGCAGCGGCCGTAGTGCCAAATACCCTTGCCTGTGGCAGCAAGGCAGCAAGGCCTGAAAATACAGGGCCGATCAGAATGATCTGGTCAGGAGCAGCTTCAGCAAGTTGCTCAAGCAATGATGTATGTTCGGCAATACACTGTTCACCAAGTTCAAACATATCCCCGAGTATGACAAGCTTATGCCCTGCCTTCAGCTGTGTGAAATTTTCCAAAGCTGCTTTCATACTGCTGGGATTGGCATTATAGAGATCAAGGATAAGTTCATTCCGGCTGCTTTTATAGCGCTGTGACCGGTTATTTGCAGGAGTATACCCAGTGATGCCCTGGTTGATCTGTTCAGCATCAAGTCCATAGAACCATGCTGCAGCAATGGAAGCAAGTACATTTTCAAAATTGTAAACCCCTGTAAGGTTCGTCTGGAGCAGATGGTAATTTTCGGAGCCCCTGACCCTCCATTCAAGCCATAGGTAAGGATCAGCCTTGATTACCCTGCCCTGGATCATGTCGTCATGACCCGATCCATAATAAAAAGGATGTGGTAGACCCAGGCTCATT
>JAYWCR010000265.1:0-26405 GCA_043780395.1 Sphingobacteriales bacterium | reverse complement strand
GCTATATCTTCTTCAAAGCATACCGCTTCAAGGGTAAAGCCTGGTCTTAATACCTGCAGGCGCAGAGGTCTTGTTTCTTCAGGAGTAATTTCGGAGATTCTGTATTCCATTTTCTTAATCAGAGTGAATTGCAAAAAAAAGCAGTTATAAACCTGAGTTCATAACTGCTCTGTAAAGTACTGAAGATATTAATTTTCTACCTCTGAAGCAGAATGACGCTTAATATCAATTCTTTTAATCTGAATAGGCTTTGCAGCTTTTACTACATAAGGAACCTTTTCAATATACACATCACTTGTATCCAGGCCGAAGGTTTTCTCCTCTGTCTGCGCCATTCTCTTCAAAAAGAAATAAGAACTCAGAATAAACCCTTCTTTCATCCCCATCTCATTTTCATAGCTAAGGAATTTTTCCAGTACAATAAATTTGAAATCAGGGTTGATATTGTACTTGTTCTGAGGGTCGTATTTACTTTCAAGTTTGATCTCTCCGTTCTTGACCATGTTTTCGACCACATTTCTGAAGAATACATTGACACGCGGCTGAACCCTGAAACCCAGCTTGAGGTTGATCTTGATCACATTTACCTCTGCCAGATGATTTACACTATATTCCATGGTATAAGGCTCATTTGTGCGGTCTATATGCACAAACCAGTATACATCAGCACGTTTTGGTTTTTTTGCAAAAATAGAGTTCAGCACCTTCTGCTCAATTTCAAAATCATTGTTGGCCTTGGTCAGGTAAACAAGGTGCGTGGCGTATTTAGGGATCTCAGTATCTCTTGACAAGTCATTCAGCTTGGTCAGGTAATCATCAATGTTCACAAAGTGAAGGAACCTGTTATTGATCTTTCTGGCAGTATACCATACCCACATGGTAAAGATGATACCGAATTCAAAGACCAGAAACATCCATCGCTGAGTGATCTTGGCAACGTTTGCAATAAAGAAAGCAAATTCTATGCTGCAGAACACGCCCAGAAAAATAACAACCATCCAGATTGGAACCTTCTTGATATAGATCAGAAAGCGGGAAAGAAGAATAGTGGTCATCAGCATAGCTATGGTAATCGAAAATCCATAAGCCGCTTCCATATTGGCAGATTCCCTGAAGTAAAGCTGTACGGCAATACAACCGGCCCATAGGATCCAGTTGATACTGGGTATATAAATCTGTCCTTTTAAATTCGTTGGATTCTTCACCGAGACCCGTGGCCAGAAATTTAAGGTAAGGGCTTCAGAAATTAGGGTAAAAGAACCGCTGATCAATGCCTGGCTTGCAATAATGGTAGCAGCTGTGGCGATCAGAATTCCAAAGAAAAGGAACCATGAAGGCATCATGGCATAAAATGGGTTCTTATCACCAAGTACTCCATGCTGGCGGATGATCCAGGCTGCCTGACCAAAATAATTGATCACCAGGGTAGATTTAACAAGGATCCAGCTGATGCGGATATTTTCTTTTCCACAATGGCCAAGATCAGAGTATAAGGCTTCAGCCCCTGTAGTACACAGGAACACGGATCCCAGGAGCCAGAATCCCTTTGGATATTCTGTCAGCAGTCTGAAGGCATACATAGGATTCAGCGCTTTAAGAATAAAAGGATTCGCATAGATCTCATTGACGCCCAGTAAACCAAGCATCACAAACCAGATCAGCATGATCGGACCAAATGAGCTGCCCACCAGTTTAGTACCGAATTTCTGAAAAAAGAACAGAAGGGTTATGATGACCACTACAATAGGAACGGTATGGATATTCGGGTACAGGATCTGAAGACCTTCAATAGCTGAAGAGACTGAGATAGGAGGGGTAATAATTCCATCGGCAAGCAGGGTACCTGCTCCTATGATCGCAGGCCAGACAAGCCATTTACCATGTCTTCGAATCAGAGAATAAAGAGAAAATATGCCTCCCTCGCCATGATTGTCAGCCTGCAGGGTCAGGAAAATATATTTTACAGAGGTCTGGAGGGTTAATGTCCAGAAGATACAGGATACACCTCCAAGAACCAGAAGTTCACTGATCGACCGCTGTCCGATAACAGCCCGCAATACATAAAGCGGAGAGGTTCCAATGTCACCATAAATGATACCCAGCGTAACCAGTAACCCGGCAGCTGTAATTTTTTTTTGTGCAGAATCCATTCTTATACTAAATCGTCTTAAAACGCTTAAAAGTAGAAATAATTTTGTAACATTTTTATATTTACTGCAACAAAGGTTCGCTCAGGGTGCAAGTCGTGCAATTTTCCATCCATCTTGATTTTCAAGGGTATAAGCCAGCCTGTCATGAAGCCGTCCTGGTCTTCCTTGCCAGAATTCTACCAAAGATGGAATAACTTTATAGCCTCCCCAATTTTCGGGCCTTTGCATTACCTGGTTTACGGCCTGTTCGGCATAAAGTTTCCAGCGCTCTTCCAGATAGTTCCTGTTAGGAATAATGCTGCTCTGAGGCGATACAATTGCACCAATCTGACTGCCCGTAGGGCGCTTGTTAAAATAGGCATCTGATTCTTCAGCAGTTGTTTTTTCAACCTTACCTTCGATCCTTACCTGCCTTTCCAGCTCCGGCCAGAAGAATGTCAGGGCCGCATATGGATTGGCAGAAAGCTGGGAACCTTTATGGCTGCTATAATTGGAATAAAATTTAAATCCTGAAGTATCAAATCCTTTCAATAGCACAATTCGGGCTGATGGTCTGCCTGTGACGTCGGCAGTGGCCAGGTTCATGGCATTGGGTTCGTAAAGGCCTGCGCTCACAGCCTCATTGAACCAGTTTTCAAACTGGGTAAAGGGATCGGCGCTGAGATCGCTTTCACCAAGTGATTTCCTCTTATAATCCTGCCGTAAATTCTCAAGAAGATTCTGTTCCATTGACTGATTTTAAAATGCAAATTTAACACATAGCACTCAGGAGAACTACGTTATTTTTATTACCAAAGACTTTAATTAAAGAAAATTATCATTAACTTAAGATCAAAATATATACCTTTTAGTTACAAATAAATCTACCACCATGATAAGCACTGAATTCCCCGAGGCCGGAAAGCTTTTGATCTCCGAGCCCTTCATGAGTGATCCTCATTTTAAACGTTCAGTGGTATATCTGGCTGAACATAATGAACATGGAACAGTCGGATTTGTGCTGAATCAGCGGTCTAAATTTCTGCTGAGTGACCTGGTGGAAGAATGTGAAAATAATGAATATCAGATATATACAGGTGGGCCGGTTGGTGGTCAGGCATTGTATTTTCTGCATACCCTGGGTGATCGCCTGAATGGGAGCATAGAGGTAAGCAGGGGTGTTTACTGGGGGGGCGATTTTGAATCGCTGAAGTTCATGTTCCTGACCGAACAGGTGCAGGAAGATCAGATCAAGTTTTTTCTTGGTTATTCCGGTTGGAGTGCAGGGCAACTCGATCTTGAAATAAAACAAAATGCCTGGATGGTTATAGAATCCAAAACTGAGTTTATATTTGCCGATTCAGAGCGCGAACTATGGAAAGATACGGTCATCAGCATGGGGGTGAAGTATGCACCCATGGTGAATTTCCCAGAAGATCCAAGCCTGAACTGAGTATCGGCAGGGTCTTTCCTGCCATAAAGAACAAGTAAAAATGAGTGAAGTTATTTTCTCCGGGCAAAAGCTCGGAATATTGGGAGGGGGGCAACTTGGACTCATGTTCAGCCAGGCAGCCATGAATTACGGAATTGAGCTTCATATACTTGATCCGGATGCCGAAGCCTCCTGCAGCCCGTATTGCAGCCGGTTCACCCAGGGGAACCTGATTGATGAAGAAACAGTATATAACTTTGGAAAAGGCCTGGATGTGCTGACCATTGAGATTGAAAATGTGAATGTCAATGCCTTAAAGAGATTGAGGGATGAAGGGGTAAAAGTTTATCCCCAGCCTGAAGTTATTGAGCTGATCCAGGATAAGGGCCTTCAGAAACAATTTTTTGTAGATCATCAGCTTCCTACTTCTGAATTCATCTGCCTGAACGGAAAGGCAGATCTTGGAAACTATTCTGACATGCTCCCAGCCGTGATGAAAAGCCGCAAGGCTGGTTACGATGGCAGGGGCGTTGTGAAAATTGACAGTTCTGCTGATTTTGAAAAGGGTTTTGAGGTACCCAGCATCCTGGAAAAAAGAGTAGAGTTCAGCAAGGAGCTCTCTGTACTGGTTTCCAGGAATGAGTCAGGAGAGATTGATACCTTTGATGTGGTTGAAATGGAGTTTAATCCATCGGCCAACCTTGTTGAGTACCTGATCGCTCCGGCAAGAATTTCCTATCAGCTTGAAAATTCAGCCAGAAGCCTTGCCATCCGCATCATCACCGAACTCAACATGGTAGGCCTGCTTGCTGTAGAACTTTTTCTTACCCATGAGGGTGATTTGCTTATCAATGAACTAGCCCCGCGCCCGCATAACAGTGGCCACCATACTATAGAAGCTAATTTTACCTCCCAGTATGAGCAGCATCTGAGGGCTGTCATGAATATGCATCTGGGTTCTACCAGAACCCGTTCAAAGGCAGTGACGCTCAATCTGCTTGGCGAAGAAGGTTTTGACGGCCCCGTACTTTACGAAGGCCTGGATATGATCGCTGATATGGAAGGCGTATACCTGCATCTGTACGGAAAAAAAATATCACGTCCGCTCAGAAAAATGGGGCATATTACCATCATCGCCGAGGATATATCCGTAGCTTATCTAAAGGCAGAATTCATTAAGGATAATATAAAAGTAAAGGCTTTCATGAATTAAACTCATAATTAACTCCCGTCTTACACTTATAAAATTACAATATTCATAATTTTTTACCTTTTGATTTGGGTATTTTTGTATATCCAAATCATTCTTTATGAATTCTGAGCTTCCCATTGCCGGGCTTGCAGAGCCTTTATCATTTACAAGATATAAGACAGGTATTCCATTCACCGTAGAGGATCTTCATCCGCAGCAGCTTGTTGCCGAGGCGCTGACCAACCGTGAAGGGGTGCTGAGCGAAGAGGGTGCCCTGGTAGTAGATACAGGTCAGTTTACCGGCAGGTCACCTAAAGACCGTTATGTGGTCAGGGATGAGATCACAGAGATGGATATATGCTGGGGAGACATCAATATTGCTATTGCCCCTGAGCATTTTGAAAGTCTTTTTGACCGGATGAAAAAGCAAATGTCAGTAATGCGGATCTACCGCAGGCAGGCTTCTGTTTGTGCCAATCCTGAATTCAAGCTTAACCTTGATATTTATACAGAGCATGCCTTTCTGGATCTTTTTGTGCATAACCTGTTTCTTCCGGGTTCCGATTTTGAACCTTTGCCCTGGAAGTCAAGATGGACAATCATCGCTCTTCCCTCATTTCAGGCCGACCCTGAAACAGATGGTACCAGAAGCAAAAATTTCACGATCCTGAATTTCTCCAAACGGGTGATCCTTGTAGGAGGTACAGCCTATACCGGAGAAATTAAAAAAGGAGTTTTTTCCGTCCTTAATTTTCTATTACCCAATAAAGGCGTACTTCCCCTGCACTGTTCGGTGAACCAGGGAAAAGAAGGAGATATAGCCATGTTCTTCGGACTTAGCGGAACCGGAAAAACCAGTTTGTCTGCAGATCCCGGCCGGAATCTGCTTGGTGATGATGAGCATGGCTGGGCTCCTGGCTCTGTATTTAATATTGAAGGTGGCTGTTATGCAAAATGCATCGGACTTGAAGAAGAAAAGGAGCCTCAGATCTTTCATGCCATCAGAGACTTTACCCTTGTAGAGAATGTGAAATTTTATGAGGGCTCCACAAAGATCGATTTCTTTAACGCTTCAAAAACTGAAAATACAAGGGCCGCCTATCCATTGAAATATATTGCCAACGCCCTTATTCCTTCTATTGCCTCAGACCCTGAAAATTTGTTCTTTCTGACTGCCGACGCATTCGGGGTACTGCCTCCGATTGCCCGGTTAAGCCCTGACCAGGCTATCTATTATTTTCTTTCAGGTTATACAGCAAAAGTTGCAGGCACAGAAACTGGTGTCAATGAACCTGAGGCTACTTTTTCGGCTTGTTTTGGGAAAGCTTTTCTGACAAGGCATCCGGGAGTCTATTCAAAAATGCTTGAAAAGAAGATAAGCACAGTAAAACCTGCTATCTGGCTTATTAATACGGGCTGGTCAGGAGGGCCTTATGGCATAGGGAAGCGAATTGCCATTGCTCAGACACGTGCCATGATCTATGCGGTACTTTCAGGCGGCCTGGAGCATGCATCCTTTACCACAAGCCCGGGCTTTGGCCTGTCTGTACCCGTACAGGTTCAGGGTGTGGATGCCGCCTTACTCGATCCCCGGAGTACATGGGCCGATCCACATGCCTATGACCTGCAGCTCAGCCAGCTTATTGATCTTTTCAATAAAAATTTTGAAAAGTATGAGGCCTTTGTTAAACCAGAAGTATTAAAAACTGCACCAAAAAATAGCTGATCATGCATAAAATCACCACCCTCGGCCAGTTCATCATTGAGAAACAGAGCCAGTTCCCTTATGCAAAAGGCGAATTATCAAGGTTGTTGAGAGATATTGGAATTGCTTCCAAAATGGTGAGCCGAGAGATCAATAAAGCAGGGCTTGCCGATATACTGGGCGATACAGGGACGGTGAACGTGCAGCATGAGCAGGTAAAAAAACTCGATGTTTTCGCCAACGAACAGTTTATATCCGCACTTAAATATGGGGGTGAATGTTGTATGATCGTTTCTGAAGAGAATGAAGAAATGATCCCTTTTTATGCAGACGTATCACCGAATGCAAAATATATTGTGGCTATTGATCCCCTTGACGGGTCATCAAATATTGATGTAAATGTATCGGTAGGTACTATTTTCAGTATCTACCGGCGCCTTTCTGACAAGGTCAATGCTGGTATTGATGATATTCTGCAACCGGGATCCAAGCAGGTGGCAGCGGGCTATATCATTTATGGCTCGTCTACCATGCTGGTCTATACAACTGGCCATGGGGTAAATGGGTTTACCCTGGATCCATCAATCGGCGAATTCTGTCTTTCTCATCCAGATCTTAAGATACCCTCTGAAGGAAATACATATTCAATCAATGAAGGTAATTATGTTCATTTTCCCGAAGGTGTAAAATCATACCTTCAATATTGCAAGCAGGATGATCCGGCTACATACAGGCCCTATACTTCGCGGTATATAGGGTCTCTGGTAGCCGATTTTCATCGCAACCTGATCAGGGGAGGTATCTTTATCTACCCTTCAACGGCTGCACACCCCCAGGGCAAATTAAGGCTGATCTATGAATGTAACCCCATTGCATTTATTGCTGAACAGGCTGGAGGAATGGCCACCAACGGAAAAGACAGGATCCTTGATATCCAGCCCAAGTCATTTCACCAGCGCAGTACCCTGTTTACTGGTTCGTCCAAAATGGTATGCAAGTCGATGGCATGTTTGCATGATACGGAGATACTTGAAAAGGAAAGGCAGGAAACGGGCATTCAGGCAACGGGGAGGCAGGAAATCAGCTGGTATGACTGATGCTGCCGGCTGATCTCATTATTTTCTTTATTTTCGGCCATAATCTATACTGAAAATGGAAAAGCCGCTTGTGGGAATAATAATGGGAAGTGAATCAGACCTTGCGGTCATGTCACCGGCAGCAGTTTTTCTGAGAGAAATGGGCATTCCCTGTGAGGTTACAGTGGTCTCGGCACACCGTACACCCGAACGGATGTTTGAATATGCGAAAAGTGCAGGTGGCCGTGGAATCAAAGTGATCATTGCCGGAGCCGGTGGTGCCGCACATCTTCCAGGAATGATTGCCTCGCTCTGTGTACTTCCTGTGATAGGGGTTCCTGTAAAATCATCGAATTCTATAGATGGCTGGGATTCTGTCCTGTCGATACTGCAAATGCCAGGGGGTATTCCGGTCGCTACTGTGGCATTGAACGGTGCCCTGAATGCAGGCATCCTTGCCGCTGAGATCCTGGGGATCTCAGATATACTGCTTACAGAAAAACTTCATGCCTATAAAAAGTTGCTTGCCGATAAAGTGATGGCCTCTGTAGAAAAGATGAATACCCTGTAAGCCTGGCGGGGAGAATCACTTCAATTTTACGTTCAGAGTACTAGAATATTACAGGAACTGATTGGCTTACAGGCCTTTTCTTGTTATTTTTATGCCTGCACTTAATTATTATTAATTGATAATTAAATGGCCGTTCATATGAAGCATTTCCTTACCTCTATAGTTTTATCAAGCCTGAGCCTGTTTGCCTTTCAGGCATTCAGCCAGGCAGTTCCCCCGGCAATACCAGCCAGTCCTGCAAGTACGGCCAATATAAATCTTGCCGCCCTTAAATGCGATTCTGCAGTTAAACTGGCAGATAAGGGTCTTGCAGACCAGTCGATCCGCCTGTTGGCAGAGGCCATCAGGCTTGACCCTGCACAGATCCGTTATCCTTCTGAGATGGCCTATTCATTCTATCTCAAGAATGATCTGCCTTCTGCTACCTCTATTTTAAGCCAGGTTATTCCCAGGCCTGATGCTGACGAGAAACTATTCATCTTTCTGGGTAGTTTATACACCCAGGAAGGATTAACCGATAAGGCAGATGAAGTATATCATTCGGGCCTGCTTCGCTTTCCACAGTCGGGCAGGCTCTATGCTGCCATGGTTGAAGGAATGATAAAGGCAAAGAACTACTATCCCGCCCTTGCCGAAGCAGAGAAAGGCATTCAGGCCGACCCAACTATTGCAGATAACTATTACTGGGCAGCCCAGCTCTATTGCCATTCCTCTGAAAAAGTATGGGGTATGCTCTATGGAGAAATATTTCTGAACCTTAATCATGGCCTTGATTCCCTGAAACAGCAGCAGATGAGCAGAACGCTCTTCAGTACCTTCGTCAAGGCGGTGCATGTGCAGGGAGGGGAAGTTACTTCAGTAGATTTCACCGATCTTTCTTCCTCCGAGGCAGCAGATAATACTTCATCCAGGCTTCCATTTCAGGTGAGGGTATATGAGAACCTGATCCTGAATGCCTCCAAGGGTGAAAGCATTCTTGATCTTTATTCATTGAACCTGATCAGAGCCCGGTTTGAAAAAGCCTTTTTTGACAAGAACTGGAATACTACTTATCCGAATGCACTTTTTGATTACCAGGACAAGGTGGTAAGGGCCGGCTTTTTTGAAGCCTATAATTACTGGCTCTTCCAGGCAGGCAATCCTTCACAGTTCTCGGCATGGACCTTAAAGAATTCTGTTCAGTATGAAGCATTTAAGGTTTGGCTGGCAGCAAATCCAATAGGTCTGACCAGAACTGGTTTCTTCACCAGTACACAGTATGCCTGGAAAGAAAAGCCTGAGACAGTTAAAATAGAAAGAAAGATCAGGGAAAGCCTCTGAGGCAGGCCGACTGATAAATTTGATTATACTTGTCTTCATTTTTATCAGGTTGAGCGAAGCTATTGAACTAAGAACTGTGAATGTGACAAGGTATGTGACCCCTCTTCGTGAGGGTGGCTCATTACCTGCCATTGCCGAGGCCGATGACGGATTCCTGTATGTCCTTAAATTCAGGGGCGCAGGCCAGGGCCTCAGGGCGCTGATCTCAGAGATCATAGGGCGTGAATTTGCTGCCCTTATTGGTCTGCGGGTTCCTGAGATCGTTTTTGCCAATCTGGACATTGCTTTTGGCCGTTCTGAGCCCGATGAAGAGATCCAGGATCTGCTGAAAGCAAGTACAGGTCTTAACCTTGCCTTGCACTATCTCTCAGGGTCCATCACCTTTGACCCGCTTGTAAAGAAGATAGAACCTGAGGAGGCTTCAAGAATCGTATGGCTCGATTCACTGCTCCTGAATGTCGACCGTACGGCCCAGAATACGAATCTTTTATGCTGGCATAAAGAGCTCTGGCTTATTGACCATGGCGCAGCCCTTTATTTTCATCATTCCTGGTATAACTGGATCGAAAAAGCCACAAAGCCGTTTATTCCTATCAAAGAACATGTATTGCTGGGCCGTGCAACTGCACTTAAAGAGGCTGACCTGCATTGCAGTGCCATGCTTACCCCGGAAAAAGTACGGTCGGTAATCGCCCTGATCCCTGACGAATGGCTGGCCGATGAACCTGCCTTTAATTCTGTAAAGGCTCATAGAGAGGCCTATATACATTTTCTGCTTACCCGCCTGAATTATTCCTCTCACTTTACCAACGAAGCTGAACATGCAAGAGAATCACTTATTTGAGTATGCTGTGATCCGCATTGTGCCGCAGGTAGAACGTGAAGAATTCATGAATGCAGGGGTTGTACTCTATTGCCCTGATCATAAGTTTTTGAAGGCTGTGATTAAGCTTGATGAACAGCGCATTCAGGCCTTTTCTCCAAAACTTGATCTTGCTGAGCTCAGAAAGTATACAGAAGCATTCATCCAGATCTGTCAGGGAAGTGCAAATGGTGGTCCGATCGGAAAATTATCAGTTCCTGAGCGTTTTCGCTGGCTTACTGCCCGCCGGAGTACGATCCTTCAGACATCTGTCGTGCATCCGGGCCTCTGCCGGGAAGCGTCAGAAATGCTTTCCCGTTTATTTTCCCAACTGGTTCAGTAAACTTCTTTTGTGGTCTTAATGTAACCAGATTGAAACCTTTGCAGATACTCAAGGTTTAATCTATATTACTTCTGAATTATGACTGAATCAACCCGTGCCTTAATTATAGGCAGTGGCTTTGCAGGGCTTTCTGCAGCTTGTTTTCTTGCCAGGGGAGGAGCGAAGGTAACTGTATTTGAAAAGCACAAGATACCCGGCGGCCGTGCCAGACAATATACTGAACAGGGTTTTACTTTTGATATGGGCCCGAGCTGGTACTGGATGCCTGATGTATTTGAGCGTTTTTTTGCTGAATTCGGTAAAAAACCAGCTGATTATTACCAGCTCAAGCGGCTTGACCCCTCCTATACTGTTTTCTGGAAAGACTCTGTGACAGATATTCCTGCAAATTATGAGGCGTTGAAAGAACTGTTTGAATCTATTGAACCAGGAAGCGGCAAACGCCTTGATAAATTCCTTGAAGGCGCCCAACATAAATATGAAGTAGGGATGAAAAAGCTGGTCTATAAGCCGGGCCTGACTGTTACCGAATTTATAGATGCTGATGTTTTTAAAGGTCTCTTGAAGCTTAACCTGTTTTCATCCATAAAATCACATGTAGCCTCCTATTTCAAAGATGAACGGCTGCGGCAACTTCTGGAATTTCCGGTGCTCTTTCTGGGTGCTTTGCCTGAAAAGACCCCGGCGCTTTACAGTCTGATGAACTATGCCGATATTAAACTGGGTACCTGGTACCCAGATGGTGGTATGTACCGCATTGTGGCGGGCATGTATGAACTGGCTTTATCACTGGGCGTGGAATTTGAATTTGAGCAGGAAGTATCTGCTATTCATGTGGTCGGTGATACGGCTGAAGGGCTTTATATTCAAGACAGGTATGTGGCCGCAGATGTGGTCATCGGAGCTGCTGACTACCAGTATATAGAGTCGGCCCTGTTGCCGGCCGCCAGCAGAACCTATACCGATGCCTATTGGGACAGCCGGGCGCTGGCCCCCTCATGCCTGATATTTTATATCGGAATAAATAAAAAGCTTCCTTCCCTGCAGCATCATTCACTTTTCTTTGATGTTTCTTTTGAAACCCATGCCCAGGCTATCTATGGAAATCCATCCTGGCCTGAGCAGCCCCTTTTCTACGTAAGCTGTACTTCTGCCACAGATGCAACGGTCGCCCCGGAAGGGTGTGAAAACCTGTTTATACTTATTCCTCTGGCTACAGGCCTGACCGGAGATACACCTGCACTGCGTACCCGCTATCTTGACCTGGTCCTTGACCGGATGGAACAGCGTCTGGGTGAAAAAATTAAGAAATTTCTGGTCTACCAGCGGAGCTTTGCCGGCATTGAGTTTTCTTCCGAGTACCATGCTTTTAAAGGAAATGCATACGGACTTGCCAATACACTCATGCAAACAGCAAATTTAAAGCCTTCCATTAAAAGTAAAAAAGTTAAAAATCTGTATTATACAGGCCAGCTTACACTCCCTGGCCCAGGTGTTCCTCCAGCCCTTGTGTCAGGGGAGCTTGTTGCCGGGCAGATCCTGAAAGAACAGCTCCATGCACAGAAAGTATGACTATATCATTGCCGGGGCAGGTTGTGCCGGACTAAGCCTTGCTGTGCACCTGATTGTCAGCGGTAAGTTCAGGCATAAAAAAATCTTGCTCGTAGACAGGCAGGAGAGCCGTCAAAATGACCGTACCTGGTGTTTCTGGGAAAAAGAAGCAGGCCTTTTTGAGCCGACAGTCAGTAAAAGCTGGAAACACCTTTATTTTTATGGAAACCAGTTTGCGGATCTTATTCATATAGACCCCTATCAGTACAAGCTGATCAGAGGCATGGATTTTTATACCTATGCCCATGCACTGATTCGGAAAGAATCAAATTTTGACTGGTATTTCGGAGAGATTTTGCACATCAATTCCGAAGCCCAGGGTGCAGTGTTGATGACTCCGGAAGTATCCTTCTCTGCTGACTTTCTTTTTTCCAGCCTTCCCCCATTTAGAAAGAAAGCAGAGAAAAATGAAATTACCCTTCAGCAGCATTTTAAGGGATGGATCGTTCAGGCCCCGGAAGGTTCATTCTCCGCAGACAAGGCTACCCTGATGGATTTCAGGATCCCTCAGAAGGGTGAAACAGCCTTCATGTACATTCTTCCCTTTTCGTCTTCAAGGGCCCTTATTGAGTATACTATTTTTGGGAGAACCATCTGGGAATCTTCTGCATACGATGAACAGCTCCATACCTACCTGAATAGCAATCTTGGAAAAGGAACCTGGAAAATCCTTGAAACAGAGCTTGGGGCCATACCCATGAGTACCTGCAAAGCGCCTGTCGTAGCAGGAACTATAATTCCCCTTGGGCTTGCCGGTGGTCAGACCAAGGCAAGCACAGGGTATACCTTTAAATTCATACAGCATCATTCCCAGGCCCTGGTAAGCGCGCTTATTGAAACAGGGGAGCCTTTTCTTAAAAAGCCCCGTTTTCAGTTAAGATTTAAATTCTATGACAATGTGCTGTTGAGGGTGCTTGCAAAACATCCCGATTCAGGAGCTTCTGTATTTGAGAAAATGTTCAAAATGAACAGCCCTGTTTCTGTGCTCCGTTTTCTGGACAATAGTTCAGACCTGAGAGAAGAAATAGGTCTGACCCTGGGGCTTCAGAAGAGATGGTTTATAGCAGCGGCTTTCGAAGAACTCAGGAACATGTTTACCCGATCCTAATGAAAAAAAACTTACAGGCATTTATTTTCCTGTAAAAGTGTAAAACATCAATTGGGATTTTGTTGTTACACCCTAACAGGTTTCTTCTGGCTCTATACTATATTTAAAGGTCTACTCTATGAATTCAATGAACCTTTTCAATCAGGTTTCCCTCAAATGCAGCAGGGTGGTCACTGAATCGTACAGCACTTCTTTTTCTTCTGCCATCCAGTTACTACATCCGAGCCTCCGTGAACCGGTATACTCAATTTATGGATTTGTTCGTCTGGCCGACGAAATTGTAGATACCTTTCATGATCATGAAAAAGTGCTTTTATTGCAGGAGTTTAAAGAGCATACATTTCAGGCCATTGAGCGAAGGATAAGTCTGAACCCTATTCTTCAGGCCTTTCAGCAAACCGTTCATACCTATCATATCTCTCATGATCTCATCTATGCATTTTTCCACAGCATGGAAATGGATCTGGAGAAGACTATCTATTATACCGATTCCGAACTCAGGGAATATATTTATGGGTCAGCAGAAGTGGTAGGTCTGATGTGCCTGTATGTATTTTGTACAGGTGATTGCAAAAAGTATGAGGAACTTAAATTTACTGCACAATCACTCGGAGCAGCTTTTCAAAAAGTTAATTTTCTGAGAGACCTTAAAGCAGATGTGCAGGGGCTGAACCGTGCGTATTTTCCACATTTTGATTTTGCAGATTTTAATGAAACAACAAAGCTTCTCATAGAGGCTGATATTGCCAATGATTTCAAAAATGCCTTTATGGGCATTCTCAGGCTTCCAAGAAATGCCAAATTTGGAGTTTTTGTGGCCTATAAATATTATATGTCACTTTTTAACAAGATCCGCAGGCTTCCTTCATCTGAGATCCTTGAAAAAAGAGTACGCATACCTAATTTTAATAAAGCTATTATTATTCTTTTTGCAAGTGTGCAAAACCGCATGCATCTTCGTGTAAACTGATTTCTGTTTTTGTTGTTATGAATTCATTCTCAGGGTTTAAAAACATACGGAAACATTTAATCAAACTTATCTAACTATGCTTTTTTTTGAATATATTCTCATCGTTGCAGCAACTTTCTTCTCTATGGAAGCCATTGCATGGATCACTCATAAGTATGTGATGCATGGATTTTTATGGAGCCTGCATAAAGATCACCACGAGCCTCATACAGGTTTCTTTGAAAAGAATGATTCTTTCTTTCTGATTTTTGCAGTGCCTAGTTTTTTCAGTATGCTGATTGGCATGCGTGCACATGAGCCATGGCTGCTTTGCATAGGTACGGGTATTCTGTTCTACGGAATGGCTTATTTTCTTGTACATGAGGTACTTATTCACAAAAGGTTCAGCTGGTTTAATAATTCAGAGAATAAGTATCTGCGTGTGATCAGAATGGCGCATAAGATGCACCACAAGCACCTTGGAAAGGAAGATGGCGAATCATTCGGAATGTTGCTGGTTTCAAGGAAGTACTATGATCGTTTTCAGAGGTCTAAATAAGGCCTGGTTAATAAGATTGATTTAATTAAAACTTTGCTTAGTTTTAGTTATACAACTAATCAATCTTATGAAATTACCCTCTCTTTTCAAAGGTCTGCTGATTTTTGCCCTCACTGTGGGTTCAATGGGCATAGTAAATGCTCAGGTGAAAGCTGAAAAAATAGGCTGGAAACTGGGTGTTCAGGCCTGGACCTTTCGAAACTTTACTTTTTCACAAGCCCTTGACAAGATCCATGAGCTGGGTCTTCATTATGTAGAAGGCTATCCGGGTCAGAAGATCGGGGGTGATATTTCCGGTGGTCTTGATTTTAAGATGGACGCACAGAAAAGAGCGCAGGTCCTGAAACTCCTTAAATCTAAAGGCGTTAAAATGATGTCGTACGGAGTGGTAGGTCCAAAGAATCATGAAGAGTGGATACAGCTCTTTAAGTTTGCACAAGGGATGGGCCTTGCAAATGTGGTTGCAGAACCCAAACCCGAAGATCTTGGCTTTGTATCTGCGCTTTGTGATGAGTACAAGATCAATGTAGCTATCCATAATCATCCCCGTCCTTCCCATTACTGGAACCCTGATTCGCTGCTGGCCGCATTAAAGAATGTATCCAGCCACCGCGTTGGTTCATGCTCTGATGTAGGTCACTGGCGCCGCTCAGGGCTGGACCCTGTGAAAAGCCTTGAAAAAATGAAGGGCAGAATTATTGAGCTTCATCTGAAAGATGTCATTGATGCAAAAGACCCTTCGGAAGAAACGGTCTGGGGTCAGGGAGGTAACCAGATTGAAGCTGTATTAAAAGAACTTCATCTCCAGCATTACAGGGGTCTTATGTCTATTGAATATGAATCAACCCCTGAAGACAATATGGTGCAGATCAAAAAGAGCATTGCCTATTTTAACAGCATAGTTGAAAAATTCTAATAAACAGATCCCCGGCCTTTTAAGACCGGGGATCTGTTTATTTTATGAAAAGTACGTCAGCAAAATTATTTTCTGAGTCTGTAAAAATGGTATGTATACGAAAGCCTGTACTTGAGGCCCATGCTTCAAAGGTAGAAATATCGTATTTTTGCGAGATCTCCGTGGCAATCTGTTCTCCTGCCGCAAAATCGAATGTGGCATCCAATGCCTTGATGGTTACCTGCTGCGAAATTCTGCTCACCAGAAAGCTCTTGGCGGTTCCGCTTTCCGGGTCATAGAGAGGGAAATGATAAAAGTTCTTTCTGTTAAAATCAGCGTCGAGCTCTGAATTCAGCCTGTCAAGCAGGTTCAGGTTAAAGTTTGCTGTAATCCCTGCTGCATCGTTATAAGCTGCAAGAATGGTTGCCGGATCTTTTTTTAAATCGGCTCCAAGCAGCAGCAAATCTCCCTTATTCATCGCCTGATAAAGGCGCTGCAGAAAATCCTGTGCCTGGTCTGCATTCATATTTCCAATATTAGAACCCAGAAACAACACAAGCTTCTTTTGGGTAGCAGACTTGCTCAGGTCGGCAAGTGTGGCAAAATATTCACCCGCTACAGGACTTATAGAAACTCCTGGCAGTTCCTGGTGCAGGCTGGTCATCAGCGCTTCCAGAATATTGACAGAAATATCTATCGGAATATACTTGAAACCGGCCTTTTGCTCTACAAAATAATTTAACAGAATACGTGTTTTATAGGCATCTCCCGCGCCAAACTCGATCAGATCAAAGGGCTTCTTTTCCAAAGCATCAAAGATCAGCTCTTTATTTGTACTCATGATCTGGTGTTCAGCCCTTGTCAGATAATATTCAGGCATAGCCATAATTTCTCTAAAAAGGTCATCACCAACCTTGTCATAGAAATACATAGAGTTCAGGATCTTAGGGTTGCCCGAAAGTCCTTTCTCGACATCATCGGCCAATGCTGTTCTACTTAATGATATGTCCATGTTTTTTTGCTAAACGTATGCCTGTAAATTGCCAGCGATGGTGAGGATTGAAAAAATTGCGGTAGGTAGAGCGGCTATGGTTCTCAGGAGTTGCAATGGATGCACCTCTGAGAACCATCTGGTTGACCATGAATTTTCCGTTGTACTCACCAAGAGCACCTTCGGCATGGCTGTAGCCAGGGTAGGGGAGATAGGCCGATGCAGTCCATTCCCATCTTTTCCCCCAGTCAAGCTGCCCTGAGGCAAGCTCCCATTCTTCTTCAGTAGGCAGGCGCATTCCTGCCCATTCTGCAAATGCAAAGGCTTCATAAAAGCTGATATGCGTTACAGGAGCCTGCAGATTCAGGGGGCTCAGGCCGTTCAGTGTATAATGGGACCACATTCCATTCTGTTTGATCCAGTACAGGGGGCTGCTGATCTCATTTTCAAGCACCCAGGCCCTGCCATCAGCATGCCAGTGTCTGAAATCCTCATAGCCCCCCTCATTCATAAATTGCAGGAACTCCCCATTGCTTACAAGCTGTTTGCGGAGTGAGTATTCTTCTAAAAAGACCCTGTGGCGCGGATGTTCATTGTCAAAAGAGAACATCTCTGTACCAGCTCCTATCTGTTGGATGCCCTCGGAAAAATGCATCCATGGTTCAGCATCCATCACCTGCTGGCCTGCCAGATTTTTTACTGATCTTTCTTCAGTAGCAGGGAACAAACCTATAATTGGATCGTTTTCATTGAGGTCTATGACTGCAGGGTAAACAGGGTTTAAGGAAAGTGAATATTTGATATCGGTAAGTAAAAGTTCCTGATGCTGCTGTTCATGCTGGAAGCCAAGTTCCAGGAGCATGGAGAATTCCGACTCCTGGCCGGTCATTTCATCAAGCAGAAGTTCCATATGCCTGTTTACATACTGGCGGTAAGCAAAAACCTCTCTTGCAAGGGGCCTGCTCATCAACCCCCGGTGCGGGCGGGGAGTACGGTTACCTATGCTTTCATAATAACTGTTAAAGTAGAAATTATAGGAAGCATCGAAATCAGTATATCTTTTTGAAAACTTCTTCAGCAGAAAGGTTTCAAAAAACCAGGTCGTATGTGCAAGATGCCATTTGGCCGGGCTTGCAAAGTCAGAAGGCTGCAGCTGGAGATCTTCAGGTTCCAGGTTCTTGCAGATTGATTCGGTATGAGCCCGGATCTCTTGAAACTGCTCAGTTCTAGTCAGGGATTGTATCAATAGGTCTGGAGGCAAGTAAAATTAATAATCAGGTGGTAAGGGTTAAATCGGTAAAATTCGTGCCAGATATTTTCCTGTTTTAAAACTTATAAGAGTTATCTGATCATATTGTTTTTTACTTTTGATCGATTTATGCTGATTCACAGAAGAGGCTTATCTCCTAAAAAAAAATTACCAGTCACGTGGAAGAGCAAATACTACCCATAATTGAACACAAGCATGAGCATAGTGCAGGGCATGAGCATGCACACGGCCTGTTTGGCCACCATCATGACCATGGAAGCATGGTACCTGACCGCCTTACCCGCTCTTTTATTATCGGTATCATTCTGAATTCACTGATGGTTCTTGCTGGGGCAGGAGCAGGCTTTGCTTACCATTCCCTGGCTCTTATCTCCGATGCAGGGCATAACCTGGGTGATGTGGCAGGCCTGTTGATCGCCCTGGGGGCAATGCGGATTGCAAAAGTAAAATCTACAGATAAATTCACCTACGGGTATAAAAAGTCTACGGTGCTTACTTCGCTCATCAATGCCCTTGTACTGCTGGTTATCACTATCTGGGTAATTTATGCCGCTATTGTGCGCCTGAACCATCCAGCACTGGAGGTAAAGGGAGTAGTTATATCTGCAGTGGCCTTTCTTGGCATCCTCATAAATTCAGGAAGTGCCTGGCTGTTCCTGAAAGACAAGGAACATGATATAAATGTCAAAGGTGCCTATATGCACCTTGCAGCAGATGCACTTGTTTCTGCAGGCGTGATGTTGGCAGGTATACTTATGTATTTTACCCATTGGTTCTGGCTCGATCCGGTCATTAGTATTGTTATTTCACTGGTAATTCTGGCAGCTACCTGGAACCTGATGGTCACCAGCCTTTTTCTGACGCTTGACGGAGTGCCGCAGGGGGTCGATATGGAAAAGATCCGCTTTGCCCTTGAAGAGATTCCTGGTGTGAAAGAAGCTCATCATCTGCATGTCTGGGCCCTGAGTACGACAGAAAATGCCCTGACGGCTCACCTGGTCATGGACGCTGCGCTGACCCTTACCCATTCAGACCAAGTGAGGGCCGCCGCCCGGCATGCCCTCCAGCACCTGAACATCAGCCACTCAACCCTTGAAGTGGAGAGTGCCGGCAATGCGTGTATCCATAACGATTGCTAGGTAAAACAGGCCGCTATATTCTCCGGTATTTAATATCTTTAGCAAAATAAAGCCTCTTTAGCTCAGTTGGTAGAGCAACTCATTCGTAATGAGTAGGTCGCAGGTTCGATTCCCGTAGGAGGCTCTTCTTCTGTCAGCTGCCTTGTAGCCCGAAAAACTTATCATGAAACGTTTAAACCCCGTACAACTCCTTTTATGCAGGCGTTGAACCCTATCCGGGTACTTGAAGAACACTGGGGATATGCCAGCTTCAGGCCCTTTCAGCTTGAGATCATTCAGTCAGTCATATCAGGAAAGGATACACTTGCCCTGCTTCCAACCGGTGGGGGAAAGTCGATCTGCTTTCAGGTTCCCGCCCTTGCCATGGAGGGTATGTGCCTGGTTATTTCACCCCTGATCGCCCTGATGAAAGATCAGGTGGCGGGCCTGGTCAGCAAAGGAATCCATGCCAGACTCCTTGTTTCAGGGATGAGCTACCGGGAAATTGATGAAATTCTGGATGAATGCATGGCTGGAAATGTCAAGCTTCTCTACCTTTCTCCCGAACGGCTTTTAAGCAGCCTGGTAAAAGAACGTATTAAAGGCATGACCCTCAATTTGATAGCTGTCGACGAGGCCCATTGTATCTCACAATGGGGATATGATTTCAGGCCCGCCTACCTGAAAATTCCGGCTATCAGGGAGCTTAGTCCGAAAACTCCGGTACTTGCCCTGACTGCCACGGCAACCCTTGCAGTGCGTCTTGACATTCAGCAAAAACTAAGCTTTGCGGAGCCTAGAGCTATCAGCAGTAGTTTTGCACGCGAAAATCTCAGCTACTCGGTTTGCCTGACAGAAGATAAGTTCAGAAGCATCGGACTCATGCTCGAGCGGTTGCCGGGTACTTCCATTATCTATGTTCGTACGCGCAGACAGGCAAGTGATATTGCTGCCATCCTTAACCGGAATGGTATCAGGGGAGGCTTTTACCATGCCGGCCTGCCTATGAAAGAACGTGAAAGGATTCAGGATGCCTGGATTTCCGGAGAGATCAGGGTAATCGTGGCCACCAATGCTTTTGGAATGGGCATTGATAAACCCGATGTAAGGTCAGTGATCCATTATGCGCCTCCTGCAAACCTGGAAGCTTATTACCAGGAAGCCGGCCGTGCAGGCCGTGACGGAAAACCTGCCGAGACCATGGTCTTTTATAATCTTCATGACCTGGATGAGGCCGAACGACTTTTCGAAGAGAATTTCCCTTCTTTAACTGAGCTGCGAAAAGTTTATCAGGTGCTTGCAGAATTCTACCAGATAGGGGTAGGCCAGGGTGAGGGCCAGTATTATAAATTTGATCTTTCAGGTGTTTCGGTCAGGGCAGGCATGAGGCCTGTAGCTGTGATGAACTGCCTGAAAGTACTGGAACGCAATGGGCTGGTCATGCTTACCGATGCCGTTCTGAGCCCCTCCAAGGTGCAGATCGTGGTAGGTCAGGGGGTTCTCAGCAGATTTCTTACCCTGTATTCCCTCTTCCAGCCTCTTTTACAGAGCCTGCTCAGGGCCTACGGAGGTATTTTTGAGAATGATTTGCGCATCAATGAGCTGGAGCTTGCACGCAGCCTCTATATTTCTGAATCCCTAGTGACCGGTCAGCTTCAGGAACTACATCAGAAAGGGATCATCAGGTATACTGAACGTACCGACCTTCCGCAGTTCAGCTTTCTGGGGCCACGTGAAGACTCAAGGTATGTGCAGATCGACCATGCCGCCTATGCGCTTCGTAAAACAACGCAACGTATGCAGCTTGATGCCATGCTGAACTTCCTGAAAAGTGACCATAGTTGCCGCAACAGACTTCTTCTTGATTATTTCAGTGAAAAAGTATTGGAAGATTGCGGCAGGTGTGATATTTGTGTGGCCAGAGGCAGCAAAAATCTCCTGCCTGAGACCATTAAAAATAAAATACTAAGATTACTTGCCTGTAAAGAATTCCCATTGGCAGGCCTTGCGCTGGAGTTTCCGGAAATCGCAGAGAACAACCTTCTTGAAACGCTGCGCTTATGTGCTGATGCCGGGCTGATCTCTGTGGAAAATGGATTTCTCAGACTCAGGTAATTTTATTTGCAGGCAGAAGAATTTAATCATTTGATTTTTTAGAACGTATGAATGTACAGCTTTTTGTTCCTTGTTTTGTTGATCAGATCTACCCTCAGACGGCTTTCAATGCCATAAAAGTACTTGAAAAGGCCGGCTGTAAGGTTACCTATAACCCTGCGCAGACCTGTTGTGGCCAGCCCCCTTTCAATTCAGGGTTCTGGGATGAGGCAAAAAGCCTGGGCACTAAATTTTTAACAGACTTTAACGATCATGATGTGATCGTTTCGCTTTCTGGTTCCTGTAAAGGCATGGTTAATACTTATTATAACGAGCTTTTCACCAATACCCTGCTCCATAATAAATGCAGGGCCGTGCAGTCAAATATGTTTGAACTGAGCGAATTTTTAACAGATAAACTTTATTTTTTTGATTTTGGCGCCCGCCTGAAAGGAAGGGCCGTGTATCATGATTCATGTGGTGCCCTGCGGGAGTGCGGAATCAAGCAGGAGCCCCGTGAACTGCTGAAAAGGGTAGACGGACTTGAGCTCATTGAAGCTCCTGATTGCGAAAGTTGTTGTGGATTTGGAGGAACCTTTGCTGTCAAGTATGAAGGTATTTCAGTGGCCATGGCCCAGCAGAAAGTAGATTCGGCCATGGCTTTAAAGGCTGACTATATTATTTCAGTTGACTCTTCCTGCCTAATGCATCTTCAGGGATATATTGATAAAGAGGGGCTGCCAATCAAGACGATGCACCTGGCTGATGTACTTATGGCAGGAAACTAAATTGCCCGCTGGTAAAATCTTTTTTATAAGAATATGGAAATACTATCTTTGAACAGGTCATGTTGTTATTGACCTTATGTAATAGTACACTATAACCAATAAATCATTTTGTATATGATTCAAATTACACTTCCTGATGGTGCCGTCAGAGAATACCCTGCAGGAAGCACAGGTCTTGATATTGCAAAAAGTATCAGTGAAGGCCTTGCCAGAAACGTGCTTGCCATTGAAGTAGATGGGAAGGTCTGGGATGCCAGCCGCCCCATAAACGCAGACGCCCATATCAAACTCCTGACCTGGAGCGATGCACAGGGAAAAGCCACTTTCTGGCATTCATCTGCTCACCTGCTTGCCGAAGTTCTTGAAGAGCTTTATCCGGGTACCAAATTCGGAATAGGGCCTGCTATTGAAAAAGGCTTCTATTATGATGTCGATTTCGGGGATACCTCCATTTCCAGCGATGATTTCGAACGTATTGAAAAGCGCATGCTTGAAAAAGCAAGGTCCAAAGAGATCTTCACCCGTAAAGATGTATCCAAGGCCGATGCAATAGCCTATTTTGAAGAAAAAGGTGATCCTTATAAACTCGAACTTTTACAGGGCCTTAATGATGGAGAGATCACATTCTATGAGCAGGGTAATTTTACAGACCTCTGCCGTGGCCCTCATATCCCTGATACCGGCTTCATCAAGGCCATCAAGCTTACCAGTATTGCTGGTGCGTACTGGAGAGGGGATGAAAAGAATAAACAGCTGACACGTATCTATGGGGTGACCTTTCCAAAGGCTTCAGAGCTGGCAGAGTATGTAATTCTTATTGAAGAGGCCAAGAAACGTGACCACCGCAAGCTGGGCCGTGAAATGGAACTCTTCACCTTTTCTGATAAGGTAGGCCAGGGTTTGCCTTTATGGTTGCCTAAAGGGGCATCGCTCCGCGACCGGCTGGAAGGGTTCCTTAAAAAACTTCAGGCCAAAGCCGGCTATGAGCAGGTGGTAACTCCTCATATAGGCAACAAGAACCTGTATGTGACTTCAGGTCATTTTGAGAAATACGGAAAAGATTCATTCCAGCCTATTGAAACGCCTATTGAAGGTGAGGTTTTTATGCTGAAGCCCATGAACTGCCCCCACCATTGTGAAATCTATAAATTCAAACCCCGTTCGTATAAAGACCTGCCGGTACGCCTTGCAGAATTTGGTACTGTTTACAGGTATGAGCAGAGCGGTGAATTGCATGGTCTGACCCGTGTAAGGGGCTTTACAGTAGATGACGCACATTTATTCTGCCGCCCCGATCAGGTAAAGGAAGAATTTTTAAGTGTGATCGACCTGACCCTTAAAGTTTTTAAAGCATTTAATTTTACTGAATTTGTTGCCCAGATATCTCTGCGTGACAAGAATAATCATAGTAAATATATTGGCACTGACGAGAATTGGGAAAAGGCTGAGCAGGCCATTATAGAGGCTGCTGCTGAAAAGGGAATTCCTTCGGTCATAGAATACGGTGAAGCTGCGTTTTACGGTCCCAAACTTGATTTTATGGTGCGTGATGCCCTTGGGCGGAAATGGCAGCTTGGCACTATCCAGATCGACTATAACCTTCCTGAGCGGTTCGAGCTTGAATATACCGGAAGCGATAATCTGAAGCACCGGCCAGTAATGATCCACAGGGCTCCTTTTGGGTCTGTGGAGCGTTTTGTTGCGGTACTGATTGAGAATTGTGCAGGTAATTTTCCCTTATGGCTGATGCCTGATCAGGTGATAGTATTACCTATCAGTTCAAAATATAATGAATATTCAAAAAAAGTTTCGGAATCCCTATTAAATTCCGATATTCGCGCCTTACTTGACTTGAGGGATGAGACCATCAAGAAAAAGATCAGGGATGCTGAACTGAAGAAAATACCTTTTATGCTCATCATTGGTGAGAAAGAAGAGGAAAATGGTTCAGTTTCTGTAAGAAGGCATGGAGAGGGTGATCAGGGGAGTTTAAGTCTTGGCGCATTCAAAGAGCTCATTCATGAGGAAGTAAAAAAAGCAGTTGACAACTAACAGGATAAATAGGAGGATAACTTATAGCACAGAGTAACCCGAATTTCAGAGGGAATCGCCCCCCTTTCAAGAAAAAAGAGGCTGAACATAACATTAACCAGCATATCCGAGCCCGTGAGGTTCGTTTAGTAGGTGAGAATGTTGAGCAGGGCATATTTCCAGTGAGTAAAGCAATGGAATTTGCCGAAGAACTTGGTCTTGACCTTGTTGAAATCTCTCCAAATGCGGTACCCCCTGTTTGTAGAGTTATTGACTACAACAAGTTCATTTACGAGCAGAAGAAGAAAACCAAGGAAATAAAGGCCAAGGCTGCTAAAACGGTGATCAAAGAGATCCGTTTCGGGCCTAATACCGATGAGCATGACTTTGACTTTAAGTTAAAACACGCTCAAAACTTCCTTACCGAAGGATCAAAAGTTCGTGCATTTGTACATTTCAAAGGCCGTGCGATTGTTTACAAGGAACAGGGTGAGATCTTATTATTACGCTTTGCCCAGGCACTTGAAGAAGTAGGAAAGGTTGAGCAACTACCAAAACTGGAAGGAAAAAGGATGTTTTTATCCCTTGCCCCGAAAGCCAAAAAATAATACCTAATTACTTATGCCAAAAATTAAAACAAATTCCAGTGCCAAAAAAAGATTTAAACTCACTGGCACCGGGAAGATCAAAAGAAAGCACGCTTTCAAAAGCCATATTCTGACCAAAAAGACCACCAAGCAAAAGCGTAATTTAACGCATGTTGCCCTGGTTCATGATGCAGATCTTGGAAATGTGAAACGCATGTTAGGTATTGGAAAATAATTCCAGCCGTATTAATTTAGAATTAACCATGTATTCAGCGCGTTAAGCAGTAAGTTTTCAAAAGAAACACTGAATACAAAAACTCAACAAAATGCCAAGGTCGGTAAATGTAGTGGCGGCTCGCCGTCGTAGAAAAAAAATTCTTAAAGCAGCCAGAGGTTACTGGGGCTCCAGAAGTAAGGTCTTTACTGTAGCAAAAAACACCTTGGAAAAAGGTCGTCAGTATGCATACAGGGATCGTAAAGTTAAAAAGCGTGAGTTCCGTGCATTATGGATCCAACGTATAAACGCAGGTGCACGTATTCATGGAATGTCATATTCTGTATTTATGGGCAAAATTCATGCAAACAACGTAGGCCTTAACCGCAAGGTTCTTGCTGATCTTGCCATGAATCATCCTACTGCATTCAAAGCTATTGCTGATTCATTAAGTAAATAAGCTGAATTATTTCCGGTTTTTCCGGTTTTCATGAATCCGTACTCTTTAGAAGGGTACGGATTTTTTGTTTTTTATTGTTTCGTTCTCATTTTAATATATGATGCTTGTCAGTTTTTAATATATAAGCTTAGTGTGCAATGTTTTTATGGTAATTTACAAGAAGCTTAGTGACAGCTATATTACCATTATACCTGAAACATTCCTTAAATGAAAATAGAGGCACAGTTAGACTGTCAGGTAACACTCTCAGTACTTTCTTTTTCACCTGTTGCGACTGCCATCTACCATACTGATGATCTTCTTATTCAGACAGCAAATGCAGCGATGCTTGCGCTCTGGTCTAAAGATGATAATGTCATTGGAACGCCCCTTGAATATGCAGTGAAAACACTACATAGCGGATCCCAGCTTAAACTTATTAAAAAGGCATGGGAAACAGGTCTTCTAACACGAATGGCCTCCGGAAAGATCTATCATGAATTTCAGCCGGTAAAAGATCAGAAAGGAGCCATTTATTGTATTCTGCATACGGCTATAGATATGTCAAGGCAGCATGCGGGATCAGAAGATGAGAGACCAGTAAATAAGTTTTCATTGAATCTCGAAACCGACCGTCAGCATGAAAACCTGAAACGTCTGTTGATGGAAGCCCCGGCAAGTATCTGTATTCTTCGGGGCCCTGAACTGATCTTTGAAATGGTCAATACCGCATACCAGCAACTCTTTCCCGGCCGGAGGTTACTTGGAAGGCCGCTTTTAGAGGCCTTACCAGAAATAAAAGGGCAACCCATCATTGATAACCTGCAAAGTACCCTTCGCACAGGCGATTCCTATATCGGGAAAGAACTCTATGTTCCCTATTCACGCTCAGACGGAGGCCCGGTACAGGACGGGTATTTTAATATTATCTACCTGCCAAGACGAAATGAATCAGGGGAGATCGATGGATTGCTTTTATTTATTTTTGATGTGACGGAGCTTGTGTTATCAAAGCTCAGGGCAGAAGAAAGCGAGAGTAATTTACAAAATCTTATCCGCACCTCCCGCTATGGACTGATGATCTTAAGAGGCCCTGATTACATCATTGAAACAGCCAACCA
>JAYWCR010000264.1:0-3043 GCA_043780395.1 Sphingobacteriales bacterium | reverse complement strand
GCAAATTTCAGGTCTCCAGGCTTCGCTATAGGATCCTGACCTGAAGCATCCTGACCCACCTGCCAGACCCCTGTAAGTTTATAATCATAGATCACATTTACCGGCTTGCCAATAAACCATTGGTTGCCGATATCAGATTTACCGTCACCATAGAGATCAAGGATCTTATTCACATTGGCAGAAAAGTTGATACTGGTCTCCCACCTGAAACCGGTAGATTTTATGTTCACTGTTTTCAGGGAAAGTTCAACTCCCCGGTTTGAAACTTTGCCCACATTATCAAGTACCTGGGTATAACCGGTGATGGCAGGCAGAGAACGGTAGAGCAAAAGATTCTTTGTTTTTGTATTGTATACTTCGGCGGTTCCAGAAATACGGCTGTTGATGATCGAAAAATCAATCCCCAGATTACCGCCATAGGTATTCTCCCAGGTCAGGTTATTATTGCCCAGCACATTTGCAGCTACGCCAACAGTACTGAGTCCATTATAAGGCAAGAGCACAGAAGAGGAAGTGGAGGAAGTCGCGTTCGGGCTGATAGCCTGATTTCCTGACAGGCCGTACGATGCACGCAGTTTCAGGTTGTCAATCCAGGTCAGGCTGCTCATAAATTTCTCATTGCTGATATTCCAGCCCAATGCAGCCGATGGGAAGAGGCCATATTTAGAGGTATTGGAGCCAAAGGCTGAATAACCGTCACGGCGTGCAGTGGCGGTAAAGAGATAGCGGCTGTCATAGGTATAATTCAGGCGCAGCATCTGCGACAGTAGGTTCGTTCTGTATGCATAAGACGTAGCGGAGACCGTAGTTGCAGATCCAAGGTTATTGAACTGAAGTACATCATTTATAAAACCAACAGCTGTTGTCCCCGAAGCATATGACTGGGTTTGCTGGGCACTGTACAAACCTGTAAGATCGAGATGTGCTTTTTTCCAGTTCTTTTCATAGGTGAATATATTTTCCAGGAGCCATGAATTGAGTGATGAATTATTCACCTGGGCAGTACCTAAAAAGTCATTCTCCGTACGGCCCGCATAACTCCGATACATGGCAGGTACATCGGTATAGGAGGCATTCACCCGGTACTTGAATCCTTTGATAAAGCCGCCTGGTTTGAATTCTGCATAGGCATTGGTATTTATGTTATTGCTCCTGTTATTTCTTGTAGAAGTAAGCCCGAGCATGGGGTTCAGGTATAGCAGTTCACCAAACATGGGATAAATGGTATAATTACCGTTCGGATTCTTAAAGGTTCCAAAGGGGCTTGTCTGGGAGGCGGCCGTTAAACTGGCCCTTCCTCCATCATCATTATTGGCCGTCAGGGAAATATTAAGGCCTGCTGTGAGATAGTCTGTGATATTGGCATCCAGGTTCGAGCGCAGGCTGATCCGATGATACTGATAACCCTGGATAACTCCCTTTTCTTTAAAATAATCAGCAGATACATAATACCTGACATCTTTGTTTCCTCCTGCAATACTTACTGTATTGTCTTGAATAATCCCAGGCTGCGACACCTTTTGAAGCCAGTTGGTAGTAGTACCTGCTGTATTGTTAGCCAATTCATAGGCATTGGGTAATACGGCGGGGTTTACGATGCCAGCCTGCGTTTTATAGTCAGCATATTTCTGCAGGTATTGTGCTGGATTTAACGGCTCCACACTATGGGAAAAGCCTTCAGGCCCGGTATAGAAATTATAGGAGATAGAAGCTTTGCCCATTCTGCCGCGCTTTGTTGTAATCAGGATCACCCCGTTCGCCCCGCGGGTTCCATAAATGGCTACGGACGAAACATCTTTTAAAATATCGATCGAGGCTATATCGGCAGGGTTAATATCATTGATAGAGCCTCCTACAAAAGGAATTCCATCGACCACGATAAAAGGTGAGGTCGAGGCGCTGATTGAGTTTACGCCCCTGACCAGCGCTGTCGGCGCTGATCCCGGAACTGAAGAGTTCTGGGTTACATTCACCCCTGCTACGGCACCTTGTATGGCCTGCAGGGCATTGGTGACAGGTATTTCAGTTAGTCTTTCTTTAGAGACAGATGAAACAGAGCCGGTAATATCACTCCGTTTACGGGTGCCATAGCCTACCACCACCATTTCAGTCAGCTGCTGGTCTGCAGCTGCCAGAACAACGGTCATGGGTGCTGAAAAGTCAGCCCTTACCTCGACCGTTTTAAAGCCGATACTGCTGATGATAAGGGAGGAATTCGAAGGAACTATGAATTTGAAGGAACCGTTCTGGCTGGAACTGACACCGATAGACGAACCCTTTACCCTTACCGATGCATTCGGGATAGGTTCATTCGTTACGCTGCTTAAAATAATTCCGGTTATAGTACGCTCCTGAGCAGCCAGCCCCATGCTTACCAGGAGCAAGAGAAAAGCAAAGATTGGTATCCGCACCCAATAAGCAGGAAAATGGTAAAGGTTTTTCATAAACAGGTGATTAGTTGGTATTACAAGTTAAAAAACCAGTTATGTAATTTATCCATTGAATAATGAAATATTTACGAAAACACAGTAGTTGGATTTTCGAAAATATTTCTACACTTTAGATAAACATGATCATTATTATAAGGAAGAATTTGTAAGTTGATGATACGAATCACCGTACAAAAAGCATAGGTATGGCCAAAACCAATCTTAAATCACTTGCTTCCAAATTAGGGCTCTCCATGTCTACTGTCTCCAAGGCACTTCGGGATAGTTATGAGATCAGTGCGGATACAAAAAAAAGGGTCCGTGAGCTTGCTGAAACAATGGGATACCGGGCCAACCCGTATGCAGGTCATCTCCATAGCAATAAAAGCAAAACTGTGGCAGTGATCGTGCCTGAGATCACGAATAACTTCTTTATTCAGGCCATCAGCGGGGCAGAGCAGGTAGCCCGGGAGAAAGGTTATCATTTATTAATTTATGTAACGAATGATAGTTTTGAACAGGAAGAAAGCATCCTGAAGCATTTACAAAATGGCAGAGTCGACGGTATTATTATGTCAGTATCAGGCAATACGAAAGTATACGACCATATAAAT
>JAYWCR010000263.1:0-5507 GCA_043780395.1 Sphingobacteriales bacterium | reverse complement strand
GTGTTTTCAGATAATGCAGCTGATGTCTGGAAATATGAGCTTGGAAACCAGGTGTATTTAGACTACCCATTCAAGACATACGAGAAAACTGATTTTTTTGCTCCCTTTGCCTCCGGATCTGCAAATTTCGAGACCATGATCATCTGTCCCTGTTCAATGGGTACAATGGCCAGAATTGCTGCAGGGATCTCAAATGACCTGATGACCCGCGCTGCGGATGTCATTCTTAAAGAACGAAGAAAGTTAATTCTTGTAGTCAGGGATACACCTTTTAGCATGATCCATATTCGTAATATGCAGCTGATCACCGAAAGTGGCGGGATAATATGCCCTGCAAACCCTTCATTTTACTCCAGGCCCCAAAATTTTGAAGAAATGGCAGCCACAGTAGTGAACAGGGTGATTGACCTTGCCGGACTAAAGCAGGATGTTTTGAGGTGGCAACAACCAGAGGACTAATAATTCTTCATGCTTTTTTCTATTTTTGCGGCTGAATGTATAAACCAGGTACTGTAAGTTTTTTAACATTAGGCTGCAAGCTGAACTTTGCTGAAACGGCTTCGATCAGCCGGCTGGTAGAGAGGCATGGCTATGAGGTCGTCGAACCGGAAGCAGTTGCTGACTTTTCCATTATCAATACCTGCTCAGTGACAGAGAATGCGGATAAAAAATGCCGTAAAATGGTGCAGGGAATTCTGAAGAGCGGTCCCTTGACCCGCATTGTGATCATTGGATGCTATGCGCAGCTAAAACCTCAGGAAATTGCCAGTATAAAAGGTGTAGACCTTGTACTCGGCGCCCAGGAGAAATTCAGGCTTGCTTTTCATCTCGATACCCTTGTTAAAAAAGGGGCGGCCATGGTATTCAATACCCCCGTAGGGGAGGTGACTGAATTCCATTCATCCTGGTCTGTATCAGAACGGACACGTTCATTTCTGAAAATTCAGGATGGTTGTAATTATTCCTGTACCTTCTGTACCATTCCGCTGGCAAGGGGCAAAAGCCGCAATGATTCTATTGAAGGAATTATGGCAAACGCCAGGCTGATTGCTTCAGAGGGGATTTCTGAAATTGTACTTACAGGAGTGAACATCGGTGACTTTGGCCATAGTACTGCTGAGAATTTTCTGCAGCTGCTTCATAGGCTTGATACCCTTCACGATCAGACTGGCATCAGGCGGATAAGGATCTCGTCCATTGAGCCAAATCTGCTGACAGAGCAGATCATCTCTTTTGTTGCAGCATCAAAACTTATTGTACCCCATTTCCATATTCCTTTACAAAGCGGAAGTAATAAGATCCTGGGCCTCATGCGCAGGCGCTACCGCTCTGAACTTTACGCCTCCCGTATTTCTTTTATAAAAAGTCTTTTACCGCAATGCGCGATAGGGGTTGATGTTATTGTGGGTTTTCCAGGTGAAACAGAAGAAGACTTTCTTGATACTTATGCCTTTATACAGGAACTTGATATTTCCTACCTGCATGTTTTTAGTTATTCTGAACGGGTAAACACCCCTGCTATCAGCATGGAAGGGAAGGTGACACCCGCTGAAAAACAAAGGCGTAGCCTGATGCTTCATAGCCTGTCTGAAAAAAAGAAAAACGCATTCTATGAACAGTTCCTGGGTCAGGAAATGGATGTGATCCTTGAAACAGACCATAAGAATGGATTGATGCATGGTTTTACGGCTAATTATATAAAAGTCAGTGTTCCTTTTGAACCCATTCTGATGAAGCAGATGGTTCGGGTAAAACTCGATGATCATGATGGCTTTGGTGCAATAGGAGGAACCCTGGTTGATCGTTATTCCGGTCAGCCCCCTGGAGCTCCTGAACTGGAATTCGTTAATAGTTAATTTTAAGAAAAGACATGTACCCAACGCTTACCGATCTCCTTAAAGGCCTGTTTGGAATAAACCTTCCTCTGCCCATCATGACCTTTGGTTTTGCCGTATTCCTGGCTTTTTTAGGCGGCTACTGGGCATTTACTGAAGAGCTGAAAAGAATGGAAGCAGATGGCAAAGTGGGAACAACCCTTGTTACCCAGACCGCTGGTGCAAAGGCAAGTACCCTGGACCTGGCCCTGAATGGGTTCCTGGGCTTCCTTATCGGTTTCAAACTCCCTTATATTATCGGTATCTATACCAGCTTTGCAGCTGATCCGCCTGCCTATCTTTTCAATCATGAAGGAAACTGGTTCACCGGTATTATCGGTGCTGCAGGGCTGGCTTTCTGGGCCTGGTACGAAAAAAATAAAACTGCCCTTGCCGTACCCAAAGTGACCACTGAAAAGATTTGGCCTCACCAGCTTCTGAGTACAACGGTCATGGTTGCTGCAGGAGCTGGTATTGTCGGGGCCAAGCTTTTTGATAACCTTGAAAATTGGGATCGGTTCATTACAGATCCAATAGGAAATCTTTTTTCGGGAAGCGGGTTAACGTTTTATGGAGGGCTGATCTTCGGCGCCATTGCCGTACTCTGGTATATGAAACGCCATGGAGTGGGTCGTCTGGTGATGCTGGATGTAGGCGCTGCAGGCATGATGCTGGCCTATGCCATAGGCCGGATTGGCTGTCAGGTGGCGGGTGATGGTGACTGGGGCATAGACAACACTGCACCCAAGCCGTCCTGGTTCAGCTGGGCTCCAGACTGGGCCTGGGCATATAGTTATCCCCATAATGTGAATGACCAGGGCATCCTTATTCCGGGCTGCACAGGGGCACACTGTCATATGCTGAATCCTCCTGTTTTTCCCACTCCTTTATATGAGATCATTGCCTGTTTATTGCTTTTTGGCGTGCTATGGGCAATCCGCAAGCGGTTTAAGGTAGCTGGCACCTTGTTTTGTGTATACCTGATGATGAATGGGGTAGAGCGATTCCTGATTGAACTGATCCGGGTAAATACAAAGTATCATCTTGGTACATTTGCTTTCACCCAGGCAGAGCTGATCTCTGTGCTTTTGTTCCTGACCGGGGGCATAGGATTTTACCTGCTCGCCCATCAGGCCCGGCTCCAGTCTAAACCAGGCCCTTCAAGGCTCGAAAATGCTAAAATATAATCTACCCCTTCCCAAGTTCCCATGCCCTTGATCACTGAACGCCTAACCAGACTTGCTCATACTGCCTATACACATAAAGTTATCAGGTATATTTTTTCAGGGGGTTTTTCAGCCGCTGTCGATACCTCGGTATTTTTACTGGTGAATAACCTTATTTTTCATAAGTCTGATGTTTCTGTTTTAGGACTGATCTTCAAAGGCTATTCTGTAGCCCTTGTGATCTCATTCAGCTGTGGAAGCATTTCCAGCTTTCTGATCAATAAATATTTTGTCTTCTCTTCGCCAACTTCAGGCTTGAACCAGTTCATAAAGGCCCTGCCAGTCTATTTAATGGGTTTTGCAGGGAACTTTATTCTCCTGAAAATCTCTATTGAATACCTGCATCTATGGCCGCTGGGTGCCAGGGCTCTTGCAGCAGTACTTGTTGCCTTTATCACATTTAACCTGCATAAATACTTTACCTTCAAACAAAAACCGGCTTAAAATGATCGATTACGAAAAAATTTGCCAGCAGCTCCGCGAACTTGTCACTGAAACAGGAAATTTCATCCAGAAAGAGGCCCTTAGTTTTAGTGCAGATAAAATTGAATTCAAAGGAACACATGACCTGGTCTCATATGTAGACAAACAGGCAGAGATCATGCTGGTAAAAGGTCTGGGCACCCTACTGCCCGAGGCTGGGTTTATTACCGAAGAGAAAACGATCAATAAAACCGGGGAGGTATATACCTGGATCGTTGACCCTCTTGACGGCACTACAAACTTTATGCACGGGCTTCCGGTCTATTCTATCAGTGTTGCCCTGATGGAGAAGACAGACCTTGTCATGGGCGTTGTGCTGGAACTCAACCGCAATGAGCTCTTTTACGCCTGGAAAGGGAGCCCTGCTTATTTGAATGGAAAAGAGATCAGGGTAAGTAAACCTTCGCTCATGGAGCATTCCTTAATAGCAACGGGTTTTCCCTATTCAGATTTTAAAGAAATTGACGCATACCTTCAGCTGATGAAGAGGATGATGATTGAAGGTCAGGGGCTGAGAAGGCTGGGCTCAGCAGCTATTGATACCTGCTATGTAGCCTGTGGCCGGTTTGAAGCATATTTCGAATTCAATATAAATTCTTATGATGTGGCAGGAGGTATGTTCATTCTGCAGCAGGCAGGGGGGCAGTTCTCTGCATTCGACCCTCAAAATTCCAGTGCGGAGGCTATTTTTAGCAGTCGGCAGATCCTGGCAACGAATGGCCTGATCCATAAAGAGATGGCAGGGATACTCCGGAAATATTTTCTGGACCTGCTCTGAATCTAGAAAAGCCCTGAATCGAAAAAAGCCCTGGATCTTCTTATAAGACCAGGGCTTTTTGTAGTACTTTATTTTTTACATGGCTTCGGCAACCACTTCAGTGACCTCTGGTACCAGCCTTTTAAGCAGGTTTTCAATTCCTGCCTTTAGTGTAATGGTAGAAGATGGGCAACCACTGCATGATCCTTTCAGGATCACAGACACCACACCCTCATTGAATGATTTGAAGTGAATGGCGCCGCCATCCTGCTCAACGGCTGGCTTTACATAACTTTCAAGCACCTGCTGGATCTTTATTTCTGTCTCAGTGCCTGTAAATGCACCGGTCGCTTCCACTGAATGTGGCTGGATCTCTACTTCTGATTCTACCGCACCCTTGATGAACTCGAGAAGTATCGGGCTGATCTCTTCCCATGAAACCCCATCGGCCTTGGTGATGGTAATGAAATTACTGGCAAAAAATACGGCTTTCACAAAAGAGAACCTGAACAGCTCGTAGGCAAAGGCTGAGCCTTCGGAACTTGCTGCATCGGGGAAATCAACACTTTCAGTGACCAGGTTTTTATTTATGATAAACTTGACACTTGCCGGGTTAGGCGTGCCTTCGGTATATACTTCAATTTTGGCTGTGCTCATAATGATTAAACTGCAGAATGAATTAACTGTTTACAAAGATAGCAGCAATACTCAGATACCTGTATAGGTAAACGGGCTGATCTTGTGAAGCTCTGTTTTCAGGGCCTGGCTGATGTCAAGGGTTTCTATAAATGCATGGATGCTCTGCTCTGTGATCGCCGAATTAACCCGGGTAAGCTCTTTCAGGGCTTCATACGGGTTTGGATAGCCCTCGCGGCGTAATACTGTCTGGATCGCTTCGGCCACCACTGCCCAGTTCTCAGAAAGGTCTTTATCAAGGGCTGCCTGATTCAGGATCAGTTTATTCAGTCCTTTTAAAAGCGATTTCATGGCAATCATCCCATGCGCCATGGGTACACCCAGGTTTCTCAGTACAGTAGAATCGGTAAGATCACGCTGAAGCCTGGAGATGGGTAGTTTTGCTGAAAGGTGTTCAAAAATGGCATTGGCCATACCCAGGTTCCCTTCTGCATTTTCAAAATCGATCGGGTTTACTTTATGAGGCATCGC
>JAYWCR010000262.1:0-2862 GCA_043780395.1 Sphingobacteriales bacterium | reverse complement strand
TTATCTACCGACAGGGCATACTCTATCAGATAACCCGTGATAAATTCTACAGAGAGGGTATGGTTATAGAGGTTTAGCTGCTGGTTGAAATTTAAGCTGGCCTGTGCAGTTACCGGTTCGCGATACATGCCGGCTACTTTTATAAGTTCCGCCGGAGAATGGATGCCATGAAGATAATTTCCGTAAGACCTCAGCCCGAAAAAGAAGAGCAGGGCAAAACTTACCCAGATCACGCTCATCAGGCCTGCACGTTTCAGGCTTACTGCTGATCCTTTTTTGCTGAATATGCCCAGATCAATGGCAAGCATCAGGGCGACAAAAATGGCAAAGCCTGTAAAGATCCAAAACTCAGAATTTCCCATTATTTACGGCGCTGGGTGGTGAACAGAACAAGCTGCTCCAGGGAATTCCTGGAAGGGCTTTCAGGAAATGTGCTTAAAAGTTCAAATGCTGTATTCTGATAAGCAAGCATAGTTTCTGCGGCATATTCCATACCGCCTTTTTCTTTTACAAAAGCAATCACTTCAGCTACCTTATCTTTTTCCTCATTGTGATTACGGATCAGGTTGATGATCTTTCTTTTTTCAGCCCGGCTGCTTTTATTAAGCGCAAAGATCAGTGGAAGAGTCAGTTTCTTTTCCTTTATATCAATACCCCGGGGCTTGCCTACATTGTCATCACCGAAATCAAAGAGATCGTCCTTGATCTGAAAGGCCATACCTACATTTTCACCGAACAGGCGCAGCCGCTCGACCAGTTCATCCGAGGCACCCGCGGAAGCTGCCCCGCAGGCACAGCATGAGGCAATCAAAGAGGCGGTTTTTTGCCTGATCACATCAAAATAGATTGCTTCATTGATATCCATGCGCCGTGCTTTTTCCATCTGAAGAAGCTCTCCTTCGCTCATGAGCTTAACAGCTTCTGAAACTATGCGCAGCAGGTGAAAATCATTGTTGTTCAGGGAGAGAAGCAGGCCTTTGGATAAAAGAAAATCACCTACCAGTACGGCTATTTTATTTTTCCAGAGAGCATTTATAGAAAAGAACCCCCTTCGTTCATAGGAATTGTCAACTACATCGTCATGCACGAGGGTTGCTGTATGCAGAAGTTCTACCAGGGCCGCCCCCCGGTGGGTCGACTCGTTAATGCCACCACAGAGTTCAGCAGAAAAGAAAACAAATAATGGCCTTATCTGCTTTCCCTTGGCCTTGTAGATATAATGTGTAATGCGGTCAAGCAAGGGGGTATTGCTCCGCATAGATTCTTTAAACTTATTTTCAAACAGGGATAGCTCTCCAGCTATGGGTTTTCTTAATTCATCTAAGCTGGTCATTCGTCGCTTGCGTTCGTTTTTTTGGTAAATATATTACCAAACACCAGTTTATAGGGAAGATGTTTGCAACCTGCGTATAATTTGTTATTCATCGATGAAGCGCCGGCATACTCAGGGTATTGATCTTTATGTGCTGCAGTATATATTCACCTACCTGTTTACCCTGGAATGCGCCCTTGTCAATACTGTTCTTAAAATGAATGCCTCCATAAAAGCGGCTCAGCGAAGCCTCATCGGCAGCCCTTATAAAGGAGCTGAAATGACGCTGCATGCCGATATAACGAAGGTCGCTTGTATCCTGAAATGAAAAATCTGCTCCAAACAGGCTTGTAAGTACCGTTGCTGCAGCCCGGGTTATGGTACTATGACCACTTGGATATTCCGGAAATGGCGGTGTCTGCAGATAAGGAACCCAGTTTCTGTCAAGTACTTCATTGATAAAAGTAACCGGGCGGATATAATTATTGTTGTATTTCACCTGCCAGCAACTGATAAATGCGTCGAACATGGCAACCGAGGTCAGGGCATAGGCTGCAGCGGCCTTTACCGGATCTGCATGCGTCTTGCGGTTAGCAATGGCAGTGATGCCTATCCAGTGGCCGCCGGGGGTTATCTTTTTGTTTGCAAACATCATATGACCAGAATGCTGCAAGACGAAGGGATTATCATCCCAGTACCTTGCAATATCACGCTGGCCTTCAGTCATTTTACGGCTTTGCATATAAACTTCTCTGTTTTGTCTGAAAAATTCACTGCTGGTATCCGCACTGAATGCAGGGGGCAGCGGCAGGCCGAACTGGGAAGAAGAGCTAAGAACAAAAGGTTTCATCGTACCCCAGCAATATTCAACTCCATCAAGATAATCGGGCGGAGTAGGTCTCCATTTACCTGGCGCTTCCATACCCAGAAATCTGGGCTTTCCCCTGGTCTGGGGATAATTATCAAGGGCAGCACGTTTCAGGATCATGGCAGCCACAGACAGTCCGAAATTTACTGAGCGGGTATAGGTTGAATCGTCCAGAGCTGACCTGAAACTGCCATAGGTCTGATCTTCATACCTTTTTAAAGAATCTATGGAGAATACTACTTTATGAACGACCTTAAAAAAAGCAATGCTTGCTGCTAGGTCAAAATTATATTTTTTTCCTTTTTCTGGAACAGGAGCTCTGGCAAAACCCTGGAGCTGGTCGGTCAGGGAATTATAACCTGTTTTTTCATACCTGATGGCTTCATAGGCAGCAAGAGATGCATAGGCATAAATGCGCGATGCAACAGGAGGGGTAAAGACATCGTAAATAATGATTTCCGTAAGTTTATTTTCATTCTGATTCACCAGCTCGGCAGGGCGGACCAGAAGATATGCCCTGTGATTACAGGAATTGAGAATCAGAAAAGAAACTAAAAATATTAATGCTGCAGGGAACTTATTCTTCATCTAAAAAATTAAAGAGCGGGTTATGGAAATTTAATGCCCTCACCCCTGAAAGTTAAACTAAAGAAGGTGAAGTATTACCCTCACCTTCTAAATT
>JAYWCR010000261.1:0-4188 GCA_043780395.1 Sphingobacteriales bacterium | reverse complement strand
AAACCTTAAGAATGAAGATTTCAGTCCTTTATTCAACGCATGGATGAAAATATGCAGGGAAGGCAATCCTGCATCCATTGTAGACTGGGTAGACCAGTTCTCACGTGCTGGTAAAACAGGACCGGGCCGTGAAACCCAGAAAAGCTTTCTTCATTATGCCCTGAAAATGATCCGTGAAGCCCTGCTGACCAGCCTGGGTGCAATCCAGTTGCTGCGTATGCAGCCAGGCCGTGAAACAGCACCCTGGTTTGAGTCAGTTTCACAGAAGAATGCCAGTGAGATCATTGCTGAACTTGACAGATCTGTTTATCATATTGAGCGCAATGCAAATCCTAAAATTCTTTTTTTAGATGTATCTTTACGATTGCATGTATTATTAAATATGCATTAATAAGGGTACAGCATTCACATCTGTTCGGTAGGGAATGCCCCCCGTTCACTATATATAATTATAAAAATGGGTTGTGCAACTTGTTCTACAGGTGGATGCGCCCCGGCCGGATGTAAAAGCAATGGAAGTTGCCTTACTGACGGGGGTTGCAGTAAACTTGATGTTTATGACTGGCTTTCGGATATGCAGAATCCAGGAGCTTCAGGTTCATTCAAAATCGTCGAAGTAAGATTCAAAGGGTCAAGAAAGGAATTTTTTATAAATGCAGAAAATTTTTACCTCGAACAGGGCGACCCTGTTGTGGTTGAAACCGGCTCAAGCGGGTTTGACCTCGGGCATATTTCACTGACAGGTGAACTGGTAAGGATCCAGTTAAAGAAAAAAGGTGTTCATGACCTGGAAGGGCTCAAGAAGATCTACCGTAAGGCGAGTGCTCCTGATATCGAAAAATGGAAAGCTGCAAAAACTGCTGAACATGATACCATGCATAAGGCAAGAAAAATCGCCCTTGCACTGCGCCTGTCTATGAAGCTCAGCGATGTTGAATACCAGGCAGATAAATCAAAGGCTACTTTTTATTATACTGCAGATGAAAGAGTTGACTTCAGGGAGCTGATAAAGAAACTTGCTGAAGAGTTCCGGGTGCGCATTGAGATGCGCCAGATAGGAATGCGCCAGGAAGCCAGCAGGCTTGGAGGTATTGGTTCATGCGGACGTGAACTCTGCTGCTCTACGTGGCTCACAGATTTTAAATCTGTTTCTACCTCGGCTGCCCGGTATCAGAACCTTTCATTAAATACCCTGAAACTTGCCGGCCAGTGCGGAAAGCTTAAATGCTGTCTGAACTTTGAGCTTGATACATACCTGGATGCCCTGAAAGATATTCCTGATCAGGTTTCTCAGATCGATACTGTAAAAGGGATTGCGCGCTGGCAGAAAACAGATATCTTTAAAAAGCTGATGTGGTTTAGTTATCCCGGTGAAGAGAACTGGGTGCCCCTGCATGTAACAAGGGTACTGGAACTGGTTGAAATGAATAAAAAAGGAGAAAAGGCCGGAGAGCTTCAGGAAGCACAGCTTGTGCCCAAAGGTCCGGCTCCACGGATCCTGGATTATGAAAATGTAGTCGGAAAAGACAGTCTTACCCGGCTGGATGACCGGCAGAAAAAGAAGAAAAGAATAAGCAGGCAGAAAAATACCAAACCCAAGGCGTGATCTTAAAGAATCCTATACAAAATTTCCATTATTTCAATAAGCTGCTCCTTGTTCTGGCTCTTTGTGGCTTTCTGAATGCCTGTAATGACAGTGCTATCTATGATACAAGCAAGGCTGTCACAGATAATAAGTGGAAATTCAAGGATAAAAAGGATAATTATGTGGAGATAAAAGATCTTTCACATAGTTATGACCTGTATTATAATGTACGGATCACTAATAATTACCGGTATTCAAATATGTTCGTGCTGCTCCATATATTCAGCCCTAAAAGCCGGGTGGTCAAAACCACCCGGCTTGAATTCAAGCTTGCCAGCGCCGATGGCGAATGGCTTGGCAAAGGTTCAGGAACAATATTTACGTACAGGATACCATTTGCCCATGATGTAAGGTTTGATAAGGCAGGTGTTTATAATTTCCAGCTTGAACAGAATATGCGTGATTCTTCTCTTGCCGATGTAGTAGATGCAGGCATGCGTATAGAAAAATCTGTCAGTAAGTAAGAAAGGGATCAGCTTGCTCCATGAAGCTTTGTTCCTGAGGTGCGCTCAATAAGCACTACCGCATAGGCAGTAAGGCCTTCCTGGCGGCCTATAAACCCCATTTTTTCATTTGTAGTTGCCTTTATAGAAACCGCATCCGTCTCAATGCCTGCCGCTCCGGCAATCAGGATCTGCATTGCAGGTACATGTTCCTGGATCCGGGGGGCCTCCAGGCATATAGAAGTATCCATATTGATCACCTTCCACCCATTTGTATCAAGCAGGTCACGTACATGTTCCAGCAGTACCAGACTTGATATGCCTTTCCAGCGTGCATCCTTGTCAGAGAAATGGAAGCCTATATCACGAAGATTGGCAGCCCCCAGCATGGCATCACATATGGCATGTATCAGCACATCAGCATCTGAATGACCAAAAGCCCCGCTATGATGGTCAAGCAATACGCCTCCCATATAAAAGGGGTGTCCTGTTTTTAATTGATGTACGTCAAAACCAAATCCAATCCGTATGGTCATAATATTATGTTGTTTTAAAATGTAACTTTGTGTCGAGTTTTTTCGAATAAAGGAAGAATCCTGCAGCAGAACAATAAAAGTTTTGTAAAATAGCGTAAAGAATTCTTAAGTGTTGGGCTTAAAATAATTTTACTTTAAATCCGTTTTCTGGATATTCTTCATTTAAGGAACTAATAATGAAACCAATTAAGTTAACTCTTCTTTTTGTATTACCGGTACTGTTTTTTGCCAGTTCATGCAGCAAGAAAGGCGGTAAGAATCAGCGGTCATCTGCTACCGGATGGTCTTATAACGATCCAAAGAATGGAGGGTTTCAGCGCTATAACAATGTAAAGCAGGCTACCGGTCCGAACCTTGTACTGATTGAGGGCGGCACTTTTGTCATGGGTCAGATGGAACAGGATCTCGGCTATGACAATGATAATTTCGCCCGCAGGGTTACTGTTGCGTCCTTTTATATGGACCAGACCGAGGTCACAAACATAAACTGGCTTGAATACCTTTACTGGATCCAGCGTGTATATGTGCAGTATCCCAAGGTTTACCACAATGCCCTTCCTGATACACTCTGCTGGAGAAAGTCACTTGCCTACAATGAACCCTATGTAAAATATTACCTGCGCCACCCATCGTTCCAGGACTATCCTGTAGTAGGTGTGAGCTGGAAACAGGCCCAGGATTTCTGTGTCTGGAGAACAGACAGGGTAAATGAGGAGATCCTGGTTGAAAAGGGAATTCAGAAGCCCAACCCTACTGAAAAAGGAGCGAACAGCTTTAATACTGATGCATACTATGCAGGTCAGTATGACGGGCTGGTCAAGAAGAACCTTAAAGACCTTGACCCTACCAATAAGGGAAAGTCCAGGGCCGTGCGGATGCAGGATGGTATTCTGCTTCCTGCCTATACCCTGCCTACCGAAGCGCAATGGGAATATGCAGCCTTATCCCTGAAAGGAAACGAGGACTATGAAAATATTGCTGAAAAGAAGATCTACCCATGGAACGGATTAACCACCCGCAGTCCCAAGGGAAAGACCATGGGTCTGATGCTTGCGAACTTCAAAAGAGGCCGTGGAGACAATATGGGTGTGGCCGGATACCTGAATGACGGGGGTGATGTCACCACCAAGGTAAAGAGCTTTCCTCCGAATGATTTTGGGGTGTATGATATGGCTGGTAATGTAAACGAATGGGTTCAGGATGTGTATCGTCCAATGTCGTTCGAAGATGTACAGGACTTCAATCCTTACCGTGGTAATGTGTTCAAAAAGTTTGTAGGTGATTCACTGGGCAGGGTCTCTAAAAAAGACAGCCTGGGTCATCTGGCAGAGATGCTGGATACTACCAATTATAAAACTCCTGATGTCAGGGGTGAAAAGGATGACAAAGCGAATTTCCAGTATGGAAAATCATCCCTTGTCAATGACCATTCAAGGGTCTATAAAGGCGGATCATGGAATGACAGGGCCTACTGGCTGACCCCGGGTGCCCGGAGATTCCTTGACGAGAGTAAATCATCCGATGAGATAGGATTCAGATGTGCCATGATCAGGGTCGGATCTCC
>JAYWCR010000260.1:0-2513 GCA_043780395.1 Sphingobacteriales bacterium | reverse complement strand
GTTGCAGTGCCGGAATACGTACTGCTTCCATCCCAGTTGGTAATATTGATGATAAGGCTGCATTCAATACGTTCCGCAGCCTGGATCTGGTCATTACTCCACTTCCTGTTATTCATGAAACTTGTAATGGCGCGCTGCAGGATCCCGAAAACACGTACTTTCTCAGGAGCCTGGATCTGGGGCGAAAGAATTCCAACCCTGCAATTAAGATCCTGAGCCCTGACAGGCACGCAATACAGCAGCAGCAGGAATAGAAGTGATTTCAGCATATGAAGTAAAAATGAGGTATTGCTGGTAAGAGTAGATAAAGCTAAGCTTATCTGGCGTGATTATCAAACCAAAGCTGTACGGCCTGGGCGATCACCTCAGGTTCTGCAAGCCGGCCTGCACCCTCCAGGCCACTGGCCAGCTCACCAACACCTGGCTGGATCACCTGATTGCCATAGCTTATCAGTGTTTTTAGATTATTCACTGTAGCCGGATGGGTCCACATATCAAGATCCATGGCCGGGGCTATCATGACCTGGCAAATTGCAGAAAGGTAAACGGCTGTAAGGAGGTTGTCACAGTTACCATGTGCAAATTTTGCCATTGTCTCTGCGGTGGCGGGCGCCACGAGCAGAAGATCGGCCCATTTTGCAATTTCCACATGATTGATCCAGAGATCACCAGTTTCATTTACAAGTGAGCTATAGACCTCATTCTTAGATAATGTAGATAAGGTAAGCGGACTGATAAAGGCTGAAGCTGAAGAGGTCATGATAACTTTTACTTCAGCTCCGGCCTTTACCAATGCGCGCACAAGTATTGCTGCCTTATATGCAGCGATACTTCCACAAATACCTACGACAATATGCTTGTCACGCATAAATAACTAGACCTTGTCGTTTGCAGGATTTCTGAAATAAACCTTTTTTTCCAGAAATTCTTCTGTAGCAATAAGCGTTGGTTTTGGCAATTTTTCGTAATACTTGGAGATCTCAATCTGTTCTCTGTTTTCAAAGATCTCTTCAAGGTTATCACTGGATGTTGCAAACTCAGAAAGCTTCGCATTCAGTTCTTCCTTGGTCTGAGCAGCAATCTGATTGGCTCTTTTTGCTATAACAACCAGTGATTCGTACAAATTACCTGTCTGTTGATCCAGGTTACGAACATCACGGGTGATAGTGGTAAGAGGTACTTGTTTTGAAGGTACTTGACTCATGATTAACTCTGTTTAAATAAATTGAACTATTTTTTTACTGAAGAGGTATCTTTTACTGCCGGAGCTGCTTTAACTACAGGGTTGGCTTTCTGATAGCTTGCTTCTGCGTCGGCATATTCCTGCATGATCTTCTTTACTCTGGTAATTTCTCTTTTACTGTCAGCATTGATCCTTGATGCTTCCTTTATAAAAGAGCTGTTTGGGAAATTTTCCTGGAAACTCTGAAAGGTCTGGATGGCATCGGTAAATCGTTCTTCCTGCTTGGCAACAATACTTCCTCCTGCATACAGGTACTGGCATTTTATGATCAGAAATTCAATTTCTTCGCGGTTACGTGAATCGGGATAATCACGCTGGGAGTTTCTCAGTGCGAGCACGGCTGGCTTGTACTCGCCTACCGTATAATATAACTTGGCATTTTCAAAAGATTTGCTTTCAAGTTTTCCACGAAGTACATCCATCATTTTATTGCATTCAGGGATGCGGGTACTATGTGGATACAGGTTTATGAATAACTGAAGGGCATCAATGGCTTTTGTAGTATTCTCCTGATCCAGGGAAAAGCTTGGTGACTCCTGCATAGAGCATTTAGCACCCATAAAACGGGCTTCTTCAGCCCGCAGGCTATTTGGGAACTGTTCAGCAAATGTCTGGAACAGGTTTCTTGCGATGGCAAAGTCTTTAAGAAAGTATTCGCAGTATGCATAGAAATAAGCCGCATCTTCTGCTTTATCAGAGCCTTTCATCGATGTGCTAAGGTCTTCAAGAAGCGGTAGAGCCCTTGTGAAATCGCGTTTGTTAAAGTAATAGGTGGCTGTTTTATACTTAAGAGCGACATTTGGGCTTGTTCTTATCTTTTCATACCGGCTTTTGCACCCAGGTATTAGAAACAGGAATCCCAGTACAGGAATCAGCATTAAAAATAAAAACTTTCTCATCAATTGGCAGGCTTTATTAAAAGACTATAAGGGATGCAAAGGTATAAATTTTTTTCCCCTTTATAAGGGTTCTGTCTGCCGGAAGCTTATTCTCTCTATTATCACACTATATAGTATAACTCTAGCAGTCCGGGACTGTTTGTTTAATAGCATAAACAAATTCTTAACGCATCTATACTATATATATGTATGCAAGGGCCTTTTTATTCATTCTGCTGTATGTTTATGTCAGTCTTGAATTATGCAGATAAATTATTGAGATTTTTTTCTGGTGTAACAGAGCTTGTTACAATGAATTTTATGCTTTTATCTAACTATTTAGAGAATAGTCTTTGTGTGTGTGATATTTTTTTCTACTTTTGCAACCCCAA
>JAYWCR010000259.1:0-2537 GCA_043780395.1 Sphingobacteriales bacterium | reverse complement strand
AATTTAGCCCCCTTCTCAAAATGAACAGGAAGATTTGAACAAATTTTTCTCAATGCTGAAGGGCCTTCTGATGCCCCGGCCCGACCCTGATTTCTGCGAACTCCTGTATCACAGGAAAAACCCAGAATTGCGAGTGCTTTTACCTCATTTAATAGTGGCAAATCTGCGCTTTCAAGATCAACTGTTTCTATGCGTTGAAACCAGCGTTGTACATTAAGATCATCCCCCTCATTTCTACCATGCCAGTCATTCTGAGAAGGTGCAGTATAGCGATTATTAAAATTCATCATGTGTGTAGTTGTTTTCTGATTCCTCGTTTCCAAAGTATCGCTGGGTTGAGCATTCCCTGATGGTACAAAATTTCACGGTAATCACTGACTGCAAATGATTGAAAGTCTGCCAGATATCCCTTTTCAATTCGACCCCTGTCAGTTAACCCGAGTGCGGTACCAGCCCTGAAAGTCAGGGCAGCAAAGATTTCTGCTGCGGACAGTTTTTCAGCTGCTCCCATAACACTTGCCTGCATGAGCAAATTTCCCATTGGAGCTGAGCCCGGATTGTAATCACTCGCTATTACAAGGCTGGCTCCGGCATCAAGTAGTGCTCTTGCCGGGGCATATCTCATTCCCAGTCCCATTGAGGCACCTGGAAGCACAACTGCCGCTGTTTTTGAATTGCCTAATTAATCAATTTCTGCCCGTGAACTTGCTTCAAGGTGATCAGCCGAACGAGCCTGAAGTTCTACTGCCAGCCTTAAACCACCACAGGTAAACTGATCGGCATGAATACTAAATTCAAAACCCATATTACTGGCAGCCACTAAATAAACTCGTCCCTGGGCAGAGCTGAATGCACCTTCTTCAATAAATATATCGACCCTGTTGCAGTTGCTTTCAGACCTGACCACAGGCAATAAATCAGTAACTAAATAAGAAAGATACTCAGCTTCATTACCTGAAAAGTCTTTTGGCTTAATATGGGCGGCAAGACAGGTCGTTATAATATCCTGGAATGCCAGACTCTTACCTTTCTCTATAATCTTGAGCATTCGTATTTCCTGGTCTACAGTCAGACCATACCCTGTTTTTATCTCAGTTGTCGTGATTCCTCCCGCATTCTGAACTTCAAGACGCTGTAATAAGAGACGTAATAAGTCATCGTCAGAAGCCTGGCGTGTACTGTTGACTGAATTCCAAATACCCCCACCTGAGGCAGCAATCTGCTGATAAGAGCTTCCGGTATTTCTAAGGGCATAATCTGCGGCTCGTGAACCTGCAAAAACTAAATGCGTATGGGCATCTATGAATCCAGGAAGGGCAGTATAATCACCTTCGATCAGATCAATAGCTGCCCCGCGATACTGCTTTCGTAATAAGTCAAAATTTGATACTTGACTGATGATGCCATCAGTTGAAAGAATGCCTGCATTTTCAATGATCACAAGCTGTTTATCATTCATAGAACCTCTGAGAGGCAGGTTTTCAAGAGTTAACAACTGCCTGAAGGGACCAGTTAATATGTCCATCCTACCAAATCTGAAGGTCAAATTTCGTGGCCCATTCTGCGGCCTTGTCATAGCCAGCATCAGCATGCCTGAAAATACCCATAGCCGGGTCATTATAAAGTACCCGTTTCAAACATGACCCTGCACGGTCAGTACCATCTGCAACGATTACCATACCTGCGTGCTGGGAGAATCCCATGCCAACACCACCACCATGATGAAATGAAACCCAGGTAGCCCCTCCCGATGTGTTCGCCATCAGGTTCAGCAGGGGCCAGTCCGATACGGCATCAGAACCATCAAGCATAGCTTCGGTTTCACGATTTGGAGAGGCAACAGAGCCACAGTCAAGATGATCACGGCCAATAACGATTGGAGCTTTCACTTTTCCACTCCTTACCAGCTCATTTAAAACAAGCCCTGCTTTTTCTCTTTCACCCATACCGAGCCAGCAGATGCGGGCTGGCAGACCTTGAAATGCTACTTCAGAACCAGCCTTTCTTAACCAATGATGTAATTCAGTATTCTCAGGAAATGCTTTTATCAGTGCCCGGTCGGTAGTATAAATATCTTCAGGATCACCTGACAGGGCAACCCACCTGAAAGGTCCTTTGCCTTCACAAAACAAGGGTCTGATGAATGCCGGACAAAAGCCCGGGTAGTTGTAAGCATCTGCCTCCCCTCCTTGGCGGGCATATTCACGCAGGTTATTACCATAATCAAATGTTATTGAACCTTTCTTTTTGCAGGCAAGCATCAGATGCACATGCCTGGCCATACTTTCTATCGATTTCCGGGTATAGCCGGCAGGGCTTTCATGTCTTAAACTAGCTGCTTGCTCAAGGGATAGTCCATTGGGAATATACCCGTTTAATGGGTCATGTGCAGAAGTTTGATCGGTAAGAATATCCGGAATCAGTCCCTGGGCCAGTAATTTTTCAAGCATATCACCTGCGTCGCTGATCAAGCCAACCGAGAGTGGTTCTTTTTTAGCAATTGCCTCTTTCACCCATCCAATGGCTTCAGAGAATGA
>JAYWCR010000258.1:0-3623 GCA_043780395.1 Sphingobacteriales bacterium | reverse complement strand
CTTTCTGAAAGACCTTGACCTGCGCTATGGGGGCCTGGATGCCGTGCTTATCTGGCCTACCTACCCGAATATAGGGGTCGACAACAGAAATCAGTTTGATCTGGTCAATGATATGCCCGGCGGCAAGGCAGGGCTCCGTCAGATGATCAGAGATTTTCATAAAAAAGGGGTCAGGGTTTTCTTTCCGATCATGATCTGGGATCATGGTACCCGCAAGCTCTCCGAACCTATGGCCACGGCCCTTGTCAGGGAAATGAAAGAGCTTGGAGCAGATGGAATGAATGGGGATACGATGAGCGGAGTGACTGAAAATTTTTTCGACGCTGAAAAGGAGTTAAAATACCCGCTTGCCCTGCAGACTGAGAACGCCATTAAAGAGTTGAAGATGCTGGAATGGAACCAGATGAGCTGGGGTTATTACTGGCTCCACTGGGGCAAACCTGATTTCGGAACTGCTCCGGGCATCAGTCTTTATAAATGGATAGAACCCCGGCACCAGGTCCATGTCACCGACCGGTGGGCAATGCGAAAAACAGAAGACCTTCAATCTGCTTTCTTTAATGGCATCGGTTACAATGCATGGGAAAATGTCTGGGGCATCTGGAACCAGATCACGGTACGTGATGCGGCGGCTATCCGTAAGATCAGGATAATCTACCAAGCCTTTCCGCAGGCATGGAGTTCTGTGAATTGGGAACCCTACTACCCCGCTTTACAGCCTGGTGTTTTCATATCACGTTTCCCGGGCCAGGATGTTACCGTCTTTACGGTCATCAACAGGGATTCAGCGACAAAGTCAGGGGCTGAAATTTTCGTTCCTTATTCCAGGGATAAAAAATATATCGATCTCTGGAATGGCAGGCAGCTTAAACCAGCACTGATCAATAGCAGGTGGATGCTCAGTTTTACGATCGAGGCAAATGGATATGGGGCTATTGCAGAGATTTCACCTGATTATCAGAAAAGTCTTATCTCTTTTCTCAGCCGCATGAGAAATCTGTTTACCCAACCTTTAAACAGCCTTTCTACAAGCTGGAAACCCCTGCAGCAGCGTATAGATTCTATCACGGCAACGCCTGAACATGTGAAAGCTCCTGAAGGAATGGTAGCGGTCCCGGCTATTTCCGGCTTTAAATTTGGTTCCAAAGGGCTGATGATCGAAGGCAATGAACTACCCGATGCCATTGGTGTCCAGTATCCATGGGAGAAGCATCCGGGACGCGATCATTCAAAGACCATGGCAATCCATAAGTTCTATATTGATAAGTTTCCGGTGACAAATGCAGCCTACCATCAGTTTATAGTGGCCACCAGGTACAGCCCCCATGACAAACATAATTTTCTGAAAGACTGGAAGAACGGAATGTACCCTTCAGGCTGGGAGAATAAACCTGTTACCTGGGTGTCCGTAGAAGATGCCCGGGCCTATGCTGCCTGGGCCGGAAAACGGCTCCCTCATGAATGGGAATGGCAATATGCAGCCCAGGGTGCTGATGGCCGTAGTTACCCCTGGGGGAATAAGCGCGATACCCTGCGCATCCCGCTTCCCGATACCAGCCGCAGCATGCGCGGACCGGATGAAGTGAACCAGCATCCAAAAGGTGCAAGCCCCTTTGGTCTTATGGACCTGATGGGAAACGTCTGGCAATGGACCGATACCTATACAGATGAACATACCCGCTCGGCTGTATTAAAAGGAGGCTCCTATTACCGCCTGCAAACATCACACTGGTACTTTCCTCCGGCGGCGGACCTGACCAGCCAGGCCAAGTACCTGTTGCTTTCTCCAGGTATGGATAGATCCGGAGCCATTGGATTCAGATGTGCAGCGGATTGAGAGTTTATTTTTACTATAGCTTAGTTACGTTTCTTGGAGATCTATGATCTACTCCCACCCACTTACTTGATTGCATTTAAAATAATTTAATATTAGCATTTTAAAGTGCATGGCGTCAGCAAAACGGCTGCCGGGGAATTTTCACCATCTAGCAAGTAGCTTTGGTTAAACTAAATGAACAATTTGGACCAATGAACCTATGTTTGTGTTTAGAAAGCAACATTTTATGGCTGTATCCCTCTTATTTCTTGTATACCTCTATCCATAAAGTTATTCACCCAGATTGTACTTTGATTGCTGTACTAGTTCTTTTTACTGCTTGCTTCTATAGAGGTCATTATGTTAAATTTTGGGTCGGGCGGAATTAAAAGCTAAGCTGTATTATTTGAGGACCGTTTGACTGTACAGTTGCAGATAGTTGTATTGAGAGGAATAAGGTATCTTGATATTATCTGAATGTTCCAGCAGGGAATTAATTGCAAAATGATAGTTCATTCTATGTAATTGCTGAGTACGGATAGTTTAACGCATAGATATTATAAGAATTTTGTAAATTTAAATACACCAATTATAAGTTGTGTACATTTTACAAAAAAACCAATTAATTAAGTGCTATTGAGCAAAATAATTATTTAAAATTAATAACTAATAAATTATGGCAAGATGTACAGCACCAATAAATGGTCATCGTACAAGTAGTGGAGTAGCAAGCTGCCCTGCATGTAGTAGTCGTAGCAATCGAAATTACAATTCATATTCGTCACCTTCATCTTTTTCTGATAATAGCATGGAAAGCAATGCAAACAGAAGTAGAAACTCCAGAAGTAGTAAACCGCGTTGGTCAAAAGCTGGTTCTACAAATTTATATACAGATTCTGAAATTAAGACGCTTGCACCAGTTCGTGAAAAAATTGAAAATCAAATTTCTATTCCTGACCTTCGTGACATTTTTCTTTGCCACGCCTGGGATGATCGGAAAGAAGCTGCAAAAGAGCTACATGATCTACTTGAATTTCAGGGCGTTTCAGTTTGGTTCAGTGAAAAAGATGTCTATTTGGGATCATCTTTGCTCCGTGAAATTGATAAAGGACTGGCGAAGTCTAGAGTTGGAATCGTATTAGTAACTCCTTCTTTTTTAAGTCGTGTCAAAGGTGCAGGAATATCCGACAAAGAGCTTTCAGCACTTCTAGCTCGTGATTTACTTATTCCTATTCTTCACAACACAACTTATGAGCAACTGCGTGAAGTCAGTCCTTTACTAGGCTCAAGGAGTGGCCTAAGCACCTTAGAGGAATCAATGACTAAAATTGCTGCAAAATTAGCAGAATTAGTAGCAGCATAGTTTTTCTTGGTGCAAGAATATCTTTCAAGGTTAATTATACATTCATTATATATGTTCAAAGTTTAAGTTTTACGATTTAATAAGAAAACCAAGCATTGGAGCTACACCACAGTTTAAGGCACATAAAGGATGACATTTCTTAAAAAAATATGTTTCATAGAATCGTCCAAATATTTAGTAATAAAAGATTATATTAATTTTTAAAGGATTAAGAACTTGGATTAATGAGTAAAAAGAAATTTGCAGTTCTGTTATGGTTATTTATGCTTACCATAGTAGCCGAAGCCAACCCGTGCAAAACATGTATCCAGAAAAAAATACCATTCCCATTGTTTATTGGCAATCTTAATTATTTAAATATTAATGATACTTCGACCTTTAGCCTTACAAATTTAAACGGAATTAAAATTCTTGGATTTGATAATAATAATATCTTATATATTG
>JAYWCR010000257.1:0-2874 GCA_043780395.1 Sphingobacteriales bacterium | reverse complement strand
TTCATCATGCTCGGAGATTGCACTTTCTTCAGCACGGATCACACCGGCAAAATACCTGTAATGGTCAATGACCAGGGGAAGGTCTGCAAGGCGGCTTTCGCGGATGGCTTTTCCATTGTCAATGGTTTCGCATATAGCCAGATGCTCGAGGTTTGCCTCGATCACATCCGCTATCTTATTTAAGACTGTTGCCCTGTATACCGCAGATGTTTTACCCCATGTTTTAAAGGCTTCATGTGCGGCATCGAGCGCAAGCTCTACATCTTCTTTAGATGAACGTGCTGCTTTCGTGAAAACTTTGCCGTCGATCGGGCTGATATTGTCAAAATATTCTCCCTTTACTGGCGGTACAAATTTTCCCCCGATAAAATTATCATACTTCTCCTTAAAAGAAGGTCTTACTGCGATACCCATAGTTGAATGTTTGTTGATTGATATACCTAAGTTAAAGAGAATCAAAGCGATAAAATGCGGACAATTGTATCAATTGATAGCACAATGCTGTCAGTTTTACCTCAGGTGGTTGTAGTAGAAAATGTCTAAATTGTTTAAAAATTGGGTAGGTATGAATAAGGTACATCTGGTCTCTCCGCTAAAGCTTTCACCTGCGCGTGAGCTCTGTACCCTTGTGGAAAACCGTAAGGCCTATACCCTGGATCAATGTGAGCTGAATATCTTTGAAACCTATCAGCAGAGTGCGCTTGTACCTCTAAGATTTACCGATTTAGTCATTACCAGTATGCTGCGCGGAAAAAAGGTGATGCACCTTTTCGATAAACCCGGCTTTGTATATTTACCTGGTGAAACGGTGATCGTGCCTCCTGGGATTACCATGAAAATAGATTTTCCTGAAGCAACCCTTAGCCAGCCATCTCAATGTACGGCTCTGGCCATAAACCATCGGGAGATCTTAAGTACCCTGGATTTTCTGAATGAAAAATACCCACGTGAAGATGGGCAGATCTGGAAACTGAATTATTCGCAGTTCCACTTCTATAATAATTTTGAGCTTGCCGGGCTGATCAATAAACTAATCCGCATTAGTTCAGGTGACCTGGTCACTAAAGATGTGCTGGCAAATCTAACCCTCAAAGAACTGCTGGTACGCATTATGCAGATGCAAAACTTCCAGGAGATCAAGTCTGACCAGCGAAGGCTATCCGGTGCAAACAGATTTGCCTATGTGCTGGAGTATATTAAAATGCATCTTACCGAGCCGCTTACTATAGACCTGCTGAGCCGCCTTGCCTTTATGAGTAAACCCAGTTTTTTCAGGGCCTTTAAACTTGAACTTGGTATTTCACCTCTGGAGTATATAATCAGGGAACGGGTAGAATTGTCAAAACAGCTGATGAATAATCCCGGCAACAGTATCTCTGAAACTTGCTACAGGTCTGGCTTTCAGAACCTGAACTATTTCAGCCGAACCTTCCGCAAAATTGAAGGAAAAACGCCTTCTATGTACCGGGCGGGGTTGAGGGAAGAGGGGGATTAATTAGAGCTAAACTTTCAATTTTCTAGTCTTGATCCAATGTTTTATACTGCAATCAAAGCAAAAAGCCCGGCAGTTCAACAAACTGCCGGGCTTCTGTAATTTTAAATCAATCTTTATTCCCCATCTGGAAAATCTGCGCTCAGGGTAAGTTCTTCCCAGGCAGCAAAATTTTCTTTCAGAGAGTCTACCTTGGCAAGGGCAATGTCATAGGCCATTTTACCAAGTAGCAGACGTAGCTGAGGAGTTTCAGATTCTACCGCCTTAATGATAGCCTCACAAGCCCGGATTGGATCGCCTTTTTGCTTTCCGCTTCCTTCAAGACTTATATCCATGCGCTTTCCGACAGACTCCATATAGTCATCTATCTTTACAGGAGTTCTGCTTGTAGAGCGACCTGCCCAGTCGGTACGGAACGGGCCTGGCTCAATAAGCATTACCTTGATGCCTAAAGAAGCAACTTCCTTGGACAGAGATTCGGAGAAGCCCTCGACCGCAAATTTTGTAGCATGGTAAAAGGCAGTGGCTGTAAACCCAACAAGGCCTCCGATGGAGGAGAAGTTGAGGATATGACCATGACGTTTTGCACGCATGCCAGGCAATACACCCTGAACCATATTCACCAGACCAAAGAAGTTCGTTTCGAACTGAGCTCTGATCTTATCTTCTTCACCTTCTTCAATGCTGGTGAAATAACCGTAGCCGGCATTGTTGACCAGTACATCAATCTTTCCAAAGGTCTGCTCAGCTTCTGCAATGGCTGAAGCAACCTGCGCCTTATTATTTACATCCAGCGCCAGTACCAGTGCACTGCTCTCAAAACCTTCAGCAATATCTTTAACTTTTTCAATATCTCTTGCTGTAATCACTGCATTCCAGCCTTTGTTCAGGATCATTTTGGCAAGTTCTCTGCCAAAGCCGGTAGAGCATCCTGTGATAAACCAGACGGGACTCTTTGTTCTTTCCATGAAAATTTAGTGTTTAAACATTTAATATGTAAATGTACTGATGTTTAGTTGAAATCAGCAGGGGAGCTCTTATTAAATCCAATAACGGGCATAGCTCTAAAGAGCTTGTAAGTTTTTCTATGGGCAAAGATAATTTTGTGATTAATTTTTTCCTGAATGACATTCTGAAAAAAAGTATAAGAACTGAAATCGCCAATGCAGAAATCGTAAACGAGATTCTGTTCACTATCTCGGCAGAGAGCAAAGATCAGGCAGCCAGCTGGGAAAAGGAAGTGGGCCCTGCAGGAGGCAAAATCATTTCCAGGCCTGAAGAATTTGGAAATGGGTATTACGGCTTTCTTTTTGCTGACCCGGATGGGCATCGGTTTAATGTCTTTTATATGGAAGGGTTATAATGGAAGATCAAAAAGGTAT
>JAYWCR010000256.1:0-5737 GCA_043780395.1 Sphingobacteriales bacterium | reverse complement strand
GTACTCAGATCAAACTGCTGGTCGATCTCCGATTCCAGGTCGTAACTGGGGCGCGTAGCTCCAAACTCCATATGACCTGTATATTCCTTCTCCTGCGCCTGATATTCATCTATCTTCTTGGTGAGCTTTCCTGTACATACCAGCAGCAGGCCGGTTGCAAGCGGGTCAAGGGTGCCTGCATGCCCGATCTTGATCTTACGCACACCAATAGTTCTTTTAAGCTTTTCAACCACATCAAAGGATGTCCAGCGTAAAGGTTTATTGATGAGCAGAAGTTCACCTTCCGGGAAATTAAATTCTGTCATTCTTAAGGCTTAAACGTTATGCAGGGGAACATGCATCAAATAAAGAGCAATGATCACAAGCCCGATCAGGATCCGGTAAATACCGAAACTGCGGAATCCATGGCGGCTTAAATAAGTCACAAATGACTTGATGGCCAGCAGGGCTACCAGAAAGGCAATAATGTTGCCAATAAGTAAAAGTTCGAAGTTCTTCACGACAAAGAGTTCAGCATGGTGTTTATGGGCATCATAAAGTTCCTTTACCGTGGCGGCAAACATAGTAGGTACAGCCAGAAAAAAGGCAAATTCAGCGGCTGCCTTACGGCTTAACTTCTGGGTAAGACCTCCGATGATGGTGGATGCTGAACGCGATACACCCGGTATAAGGGCAATGATCTGGAACATGCCGATCCTGAAAGCGCTTGGATAGGAGATCTTTGACGGGCTTTCAACTTTGGGTTCGGAGAACCATTTATCTACAAAGAGCAGAATAATACCGCCAACGAATAAGGAAACACCTACGATCAATACATTTCCAAGCATTTTGTCGACCATGGGCTTGATCAGAAGGCCGGCAATAGCGATGGGTATAAAAGCAATAAACAATCTGATGTAAAAAGTAAGGCTTTGAAAAAAGAGCCTGTAATAAAGGGCAACAACAGCCAGAATTGCTCCCAGTTGCACAGCTACTGTAAATACTTTGGTGAATTCATCTGTGGCAATCCCCATCAAAGAGGAGGCAATGATCATATGTCCGGTAGAGGAGATGGGCAGAAACTCGGTAAGTCCTTCAATAATAGAAAGAATGATGGCCTGGATAAAGGTCATATTGATTTTGGTGATTTAGTTAAAATAGCATAGAACTCCAGTCCGAAACCTATGAGAACAAGGATAGGGGCAAGAACGATCTTGGTACTGCTCATAATATCGGTAGTGCCTGACATGAGGTAGAAACCAAGGATGAGGAAGGCAATGCCGGCACCCATGAACTGATAGTTCTTTTTTCCGAAGATCATCGCCTGAACCGGAGCCGGGGTCACAATCCCTTCCCTGCCTGCAAGCACCCTGCTTTTATAGGCGGGGCTGGTCATACCTGGGGTAACTGCATTTTCTGCCGGCTTGGCATTGGTGCGTGAAAGTGGTTTTTTGCTGCTGCCTCCTGAATACTGGGCCATAGGGTTGAATGATTAATGATATAATTTATCAATATTGGTTCGAAGATGTTTGTTAACGGCAAAGAAGGTACTGATCAGGGAAAGCATGACACCCAGAACCAGCACTCCTGCATAAACGGCAATAAACTGATTTTTGTCTTGGAGCATGATCAGTTCGGGAATTTCTTTCTCAGCAAGGTTCAGCAGTCCGTATAGCATCGCAATGGCAAGAAGCCCGGCAAAAAACCCATTCAACAAGCCTATAGACAGGAAAGGCCGCCTGATAAAACCTCTTGTAGCCCCTACCAGCTGCATGCTTTTGATCAGAAAACGGCGTGAGTAGATGGCAAGCCTTACTGTTAAATAGATGAGTGAAATTGCTATGATCAGCAGAATGGCTGCAAATACCAGCAAAATAAGCTGTACCGTATTGATATTATGATTTACACTCTCAACCAGTGACTGCTGGTAATTCACCTCTTTTACCACTGAGTTCTGGAGTAAACGGGCCTTGATAGGGCCGATACTGTCTTTTACAGCATAATTGGGTTTCAGGTAGATATTGATTGAAGCCGAAAGCGGGTTATAACCGAGAAAGGGACGAAAGTCTCCGCCAAAATCCTTATTTACAGAACTGGCTGCGGAATCTTTACTTATATAAACGGTTTTTCTGACATAGGCATTCCCGTTTATTTCATGCTGGAAGGCAAGCACATCTTTTTCAGCCGCATCCTGGTTCATGATCACTGTCACCACGATATTTTCCCTGATATAATCACTCAGGTTTCTGGCATGCAGACCAATAAGGGTGACCAGCCCGATCATCAGCAATACCATAGAGGTACTGATCACCGTAGTCGGATATATACGCCGGGTACGAGTTCTTTTACCGGGATCTTCAATTTCTTCCATGCCTGCCTTAGGTCTGTTTATGGGGCGAAAATAACGTTTTTTACCCATAATTGAATGTTTTTAAAACGCCCTGCAGGCCTGGGAGCCCGTTTCGACAGGCTTTAATTAAAACGGTATTCTGAATTTTCTTAATTTACCAGCTTTTAACCCGCGAATGGATTACCAATTTAAAGAGATCGAAATAAAATGGAGGCAGTTTTGGGCTCTCCATCAAACCTATAAAGCAGCGGATGAAAGTCCTATGCCAAAGTACTATATACTTGATATGTTTCCCTATCCTTCAGGGGCGGGGCTGCATGTGGGCCATCCGCTTGGCTATATAGCCACAGATATTCTGGCACGGTATAAACGGATCCAGGGCTATAATGTACTTCATCCGATGGGCTATGATGCCTTTGGGCTTCCTGCTGAACAGTATGCGATCCAGACAGGTCAGCATCCGGCCATTACTACATCTGAAAACATAAGCCGCTACCGCGAGCAGCTTGATAACCTGGGTCTGTCTTTTGACTGGTCCAGAGAGCTGCGCACTTCTGACCCTGCATATTATAAATGGACCCAATGGATTTTTATCCAGCTTTTTCACTCCTGGTATAACCTGGAAACCAATAAAGCTGAAACCCTTCAGACCCTGATCTCAAGATTTGAAGTCAACGGCAACTCAGGCATAAAAGCTGCAGGTGCTGAAGCTGATCCCTTCTCTGCAGCTCAGTGGAATGGCTGGTCAGAGGAAGAGCAGCAAGGAATATTAATGCATTATAGAATGGCTTTTCTGGCCGATTCGTATGTGAACTGGTGCCCGGGTCTGGGTACGGTGCTTGCCAATGAAGAAGTGAAAGACGGAATCTCAGAACGCGGTGGGTTTCCTGTAGAACGCAAGCTCATGCGCCAATGGTTTCTGCGCATCACTGCCTATGCTGAGCGGTTGCTGCAGGGTCTTGATTCCCTTGACTGGCCCGATGCTTTGAAAGAAATGCAACGTAATTGGATAGGAAGGTCACAGGGGGCTTCAGTGCGTTTTAAGCTGGTAGAAACAGAGGAAACTATTGAGGTCTTTACCACCCGTGCCGATACCATATTCGGATGTTCTTTTCTGGTGCTGGCTCCTGAACATGAGCTGGTAGACAGGATCACTACCGATGCCTGCAGGGCCGAAATAGAGAACTACCGGCATATTGCAGCATCCAGGTCTGAGCGTGACCGCATGTCAGATGTAAAGTCTGTTTCGGGCGCATTTACCGGAGCCTATGCAATAAATCCTTTTACCAGTGAGCCCATTCCTGTATGGATCACTGACTATGTACTTGCCGGCTATGGAACAGGAGCTGTCATGGCGGTGCCTTCTGGTGATGAACGCGACTTCAGACTCGCCAGTCATTACCAGCTGCCCATTATTCCGGTCATTGAAGGGTATACGGCCCTTGAATGCTATGCAGGCAAGGAAGGCAGGATGATCAACTCAGGTTTTTTGAACGGGCTTGGCGTAAAGGAAGCACAGAAACTGATCATTCAGGAGATTGAGAACAGGGGAATCGGAAAAGGGAAAATTCAATACCGCCTGCGCGATGCCGGCTTCAGCAGGCAGCGTTACTGGGGTGAGCCCTTTCCTGTCTATTATAAGAACGGGCTTCCTTATACCCTGCCTGAGGATCAGCTTCCGCTGGTGCTGCCTGAGGTAGATAAATACCTGCCAACCGATACAGGCGAGGCGCCTCTGGGCAGGGCAAAGAACTGGACCACTGCTGAAGGGTACCCACTTGAAACCAATACCATGCCTGGCTGGGCAGGTTCAAGCTGGTACTACCTGCGCTATATGGATCCGCAGAACCAGGAGCAGTTTGCTTCAAAAGAAAAAATGGCCTACTGGAAGCAGGTCGATCTTTACCTGGGTGGGTCGGAACATGCTACAGGGCATCTTCTGTATGTGCGTTTCTGGACAAAGTTCCTCTTTGACATGGGCTTTATTCCTGTGGATGAACCTGCAGCAAAACTTATCAACCAGGGCATGATCCAGGGACGGTCAAGCTTTGTGTACAGACTTCATGGCACGAATGCATACCTTTCAGCAGGTCTTTACCATAAGCTTGTGGCAGAAGTGCCTCTTCTTAGCTCGCAGGGTCTTGAAGAGATCATCGCATCAGAGCTTGGCAGGCCTGTGCTGGAAGAGCTGATGGCCGCCTTCAGACTTGCTCCGCAGAATCAGGCAGCTACCTATTCAGATGCGACAGGCCATAATCATCCGGCCCCGTTGCTGGATGCCCGGGCATTTCAGTCGGTGCATGTCGATGTAAACATCGTGCATAATGATATTCTTGACCTTGCTGCTTTCAGGTGCTGGAGGCCGGATACAAAAGAAGCTGTCTTTATTACAGAGGGCGGTAAATACCATTGCGGACATGAGGTAGAAAAAATGTCCAAGTCAAAGCTGAATGTAGTGAACCCCGATGAGCTGATCGACCGCTATGGAGCCGATACCCTGCGTATGTATGAAATGTTCCTTGGGCCTCTTGAACTGGCAAAACCCTGGAATACCAATGGCATTGAAGGGGTCTATAAATTTCTGAAAAGATTCTGGAAACTATTCCATAACGAGGAACATGGCTTTGAAGTAAGTACAGATGCTCCGGAAGCTGCAGAATTTAAAGCCCTTCATAAGCTGATAAAAAAGGTGGCTGAAGACATGGACCGCTTTTCGTTCAATACTTCCATCAGCAGTTTTATGATCTGTGTGAACGAACTGACCAGTCTTAAATGTTCGAAGAAGGAAATTCTTGAACCCCTGCTGCTGGTGCTTTCACCATTTGCCCCCCATATTACAGAAGAACTCTGGGCATTGATGGGCCATGAAGACGGAAGTATTTCCAGAGCCTCCTTTCCTGAATTCAGGGAGGATTATCTGACAGAATCATCTTTTGCCTATCCGGTGTCGATGAATGGCAAGCTCAGGTTCAACCTTGATTTTAGCCTGGATCTGGAGGCTCCCGAGCTGGAAAAACTAACTCTTGAAAACGAAGCGGTCGTAAAATTACTGGAGGGCAGAACTCCTAAAAAAGTCATTGTTGTAAAGGGCCGGATCATTAACCTGGTTGTTTAACAAGGCTGCAGATTCATCTGTTCATTCAAAGAATCAAAACCGGCTGGCATGCGTGTCAATCGGTTTTGTTACTTCTACTGGTCGATAAAACCCGGGTCAAAGTCGCTGAAATGTTCGCATCTGTCGGTTTAACACGTATTTAAGCGCTTTGGATAATCTATAAACTTCAATTCAACAGTTAATAGGCATACTTTTACCGTTTTATTAAATGATCTTTTATACAATGAAACGTTTTATAATTGCGGCAATTCTGCTGTTTTGCACACAGATAACTTTTGCAGGCAGTGTTCATC
>JAYWCR010000255.1:0-3763 GCA_043780395.1 Sphingobacteriales bacterium | reverse complement strand
TCAATTTCCTTTTCACGGCCAACAATAGGATCAAGCTTTCCATCTTCGGCGGCCTTTGTCAGGTCACGGCCGAAGTTGTCAAGCACCGGAGTCTTGGACTTGATGTCTGAAGGCTTCTTGGCAGTATTGAAGCTTTCATCTTCCTTGAACCCATCCTCATCAGAGGGGTTCTGCGAAGCCTCACTTCTCAAACCGCTTTTGTTGGCTTCTACTTCAGTTTTAAAAGTCTCATAGTTGACCTGAAACTGATTCAGGATCTGAGAGGCGATATTATCTTCGTCCCGCAAAATCGACAGTATCAGGTGTTCAGTGCCTATAATATCACTTTTAAATATCTTTGCCTCCAGGTATGTGATCTTCAAGACCTTTTCCGCTTGTTTGGTCAGGGGTATATTCCCTAAATTAACAGAAGTGCCGCTGGTTCCCCTGACTGCATCTTCTATTGCTCTGCGTAGCTTTGAGGTATCTATTCCTAAACTTCTGAGAAGTTTTATAGCAATGCCTTCCCCCTCTCTTATTAAACCCAGCAGCAGGTGCTCTGTACCAATATAGTCATGACCTAACCTCAAAGCCTCTTCGCGACTGTAAGATATAACGTCTTTAACTCTTGGTGAAAATTTAGCTTCCATAAATTGTACGAAATATATAAATTTCAACGCCTGATGTATCAATTTGTTTCAACTGGTGCACCAGCGTTGGTGTGTAAGGGTGATCAAGAATTAAGCCATGCCGCCAAACGGCAGGGAATGCAAACAATTTAGAGCTTTCGGACTCATTGTACCAGTATAAACGAAAATTTTACTAATAAAGTTATCTTAGCGGCAACTATAAATCAGAAATAATGTCAGACGAAAAAATAATATTTTCAATGGCTGGGGTGAACAAAATTTACCCTCCTCAGAAACAAGTATTAAAGAATATATACCTGTCTTTTTTTTACGGAGCTAAAATAGGTGTTATTGGTTTAAATGGCTCAGGAAAGTCATCTCTTTTAAAAATAATTGCAGGTCTGGACAAGAGTTTCCAGGGAGAAGTGGTCTTTTCTCCTGGCTATACGGTAGGCTATCTGGCTCAGGAACCGCTGATGGATGACTCTAAAACAGTGCTGGAGGTAGTTGAAGAGGGTGTAAGTGAAATAAAAGGCATTCTTCGTGAATATGAAGAAGTGAACGAAAAGTTTGGTTTGCCAGAAGTGTATGAAAATGCAGACGCTATGGACAAATTAATGACCAGGCAGGGTGAGCTTCAGGATAAGATCGATGCCCTGAATGCATGGGAAATTGACCTGACCCTGGAGCGTGCAATGGATGCCCTCCGCTGCCCCGATCCGCAGGCCCTGGTCGCCAATTTGTCAGGAGGAGAGCGACGAAGAGTCGCTTTATGCCGCTTACTGCTTTCTGAACCTGATGTTTTGCTGCTTGACGAGCCAACCAACCACCTCGATGCGGAATCGGTAGACTGGCTTGAGCAGCATTTACGCCAGTATAAAGGCACGGTGATCGCTGTAACCCACGATCGGTACTTTCTTGACAATGTAGCAGGCTGGATCCTTGAACTTGACCGCGGTGAAGGAATACCCTGGAAAGGAAACTATTCTTCATGGCTTGAGCAGAAAGCGAAAAGACTTTCTCAGGAAGAGAAAACGGAATCAAAAAGACAAAAGACCCTCGAACGTGAGCTCGAATGGGTACGCATGGCACCCAAGGCAAGGCAAGCGAAATCAAAAGCCCGGCTTGGAGCCTATGACAAGATGCTTACTGAAGAAACTAAGGGTAAGGAGGAAAAACTGGAGCTTTTCATACCTCCAGGTCCAAGACTTGGAAATGTGGTAGTGGAAGCAATCGGAGTCAGTAAATCGTTTGGTGACAAGGTATTGTTCGAAGATCTGAACTTCTCTTTGCCGCCAGCAGGCATCGTTGGTATCATAGGGCCCAACGGAGCAGGTAAAACAACCCTTTTCCGTATGATCATAGGTGATGAACAACCCGATAAGGGAACCTTCAGGGTAGGAGAAACTGTGCTTCTGGGTTATGTGGATCAAAAACATGACGACCTTGACAGTGAAAAAACCGTCTATGAAAACATTACCGGTGGTACTGAGCATATTATGCTTGGCAACAGAAGCATGAACGGCAGGGCCTATGTCTCAAAGTTTAACTTTAACGGAGGCGATCAGCAAAAAAACGTAGGCATACTTTCAGGTGGTGAGCGTAACCGCGTACACCTTGCCATTACGTTGAAAAAGGGAGCTAATGTATTATTGCTTGATGAGCCTACCAATGATATTGATGTGAACACCCTGCGTTCACTTGAAGAAGCCATTGAAAATTTTGCAGGTTGTGCTGTAGTGATCTCTCACGACCGCTGGTTCCTTGACAGGGTATGTACACATATACTGGCATTTGAAGGAAACTCTTCTGTATACTTCTTTGAGGGAAATTATAGTGACTACGAAGAAAATCGTAAAAAGAGGCTAGGCGACCACGGCCCTCACCGTATTAAGTATAAAAAATTGGTGGGATAATAAAAGAATACAATTTACGACTTTCTTGAGGTCGTAAATTGTTTTAATTGTACCGTGAATACTATGTATTAATAAATACTTCTTTATCAAACCATAACTTACGCACAAGGTTTATGAGACGTGAATATATCCGTTCACATCAAACTAAATCTTATGTCAAACATCGTAGAAGTTGCTGTAGGCAATGAAAACTTTACAACTCTAGTTGCCGCAGTTACTGCAGCAGGCCTTGCTGAAACATTATCAGGAACAGGTCCGTTTACTGTTTTTGCACCTGTAAATACTGCCTTTGCCAAACTTCCAGCTGGAACTGTTGAAGAATTGGTAAAACCAGAAAGCAAAAAAGCTTTAACAGGAATTCTTACTTACCATGTTGTATCAGGCAAAGTACATGCCAAGGATTTAACAGACGGTCAGAAAGTTAAGACTGTAAATGGACAGGAATTAACAGTAAAAATGCACGGTGGTGATGTAATGATCAACGGAGCCAAGGTGGTGATTGCAGATGTTGAAGCTTCTAACGGAGTTATTCATGCAATCGACACAGTTTTGATCCCGGCTAACGATACTGTTCCAGCCTGATCAGTACTGAATTAAACCAGACAGCCATCATCGCCAGAAGCGGTGATGGCTGTTTTTATTATATGCCAGCACCCAACTTATTTCCTTAATCATTGTTAGATTTGTAAGACACTCAGATGGTTAATCGTTACATAGTTCTAAATTTAGGTTATGGCATGGAAAAAATTCAGTGGTGAAAATCTAACTTCCCCCGTTCTGGAGGAAGTCGAACAGACCATAGAACGAGAGTACGCACTTGGGAATAAACTCAAGGTTTGCATTGGCACCGATTCACAGGTAAAAGGAGCCATCACTGATTTTGCTACAGTGATCGTTTTTCTTCGTGAGCATAAAGGAGGTTTTATGTTCATCAACCAGGAACGCACTTCCAGAAAGATGAGCATTAAAGAGCGTATGCTTTGTGAAGTTCAGAAATCCATTGAAATCGCCTACAGCCTTTGTGATCTTCTTGATCTCTATGATGTAGACCTGGAAGTTCATGCAGATATTAACACAAATCCAAATTTCAAGTCTAATGCAGCCTTGCATGAAGCTATGGGATATATTCTGAGTATGGGTTTTGTTTTTAAAGCTAAACCAGAAGCATTTGCCAGCTCTTATTGTGCAAATAAACTCGTTCACTGAGCATTCCTTTACAAATAAATATATAATTGTCAC
>JAYWCR010000254.1:0-4569 GCA_043780395.1 Sphingobacteriales bacterium | reverse complement strand
GTTTGCAGGTACTGAGTGTACATTCTGCTGAGGCTACGCTCTTCAAAAGTAGAGTAACGCCGTTTGCCACTATAAGATTCTTCACCTTTAACTTCATCTTTCGGCTGGATCTGGTAAAACCGGAGCCGGCATTTTCCGTACCTGGCGGTAATTTCTACGGTAAAGTCAATTTTCATGATATAACTTTCCATCATGTAGGTATAGGTGAACTGGGCATTACATTTTCCCAGGATTTTCCCATGATACTGGTCCTGCACAATGATGTTCTTATAGGCATAGGGAAAGCCGGTCATATACCAGTTCAGCGCATTTTTATATAAGATTTCTTTGCTGAGACTGCTGTCCATCGGGGAGATGTATTCAAAGCAAGTCTCGCCGTTTTGCTGGGGGAGGTGAATACGGGCTTTTCCAGGTCCGGCTCGTTTGTGGAGTGTATGCCTGGTTTTATGCGTCGTTCTTTTTATGCTGTTATTTCCCAGGAGTTCACCGCTGCCGGGAATCAACCGGCTCAGACCCGAAAGTGAAGCACCGCCACCCATCAGTGATTCAGCCAGTCTTACCAGGCGTCTCAGTCTTTTCTCTACCCCGTCAGGCGCGCCGGGCCCACCTGCAAACCCCGGAATAGTCAGATGCTCACTGCCCAGGCCGGCATGCCAGTTTGAATCGGGCGGCAGGGTAAGGCCCTCTTGTTGGGTCTGCGCGCTGGTTTGAGGTACTGATTGCGGCTGTATGCCGGCTTGTGGCTGCACACAAGGATCATCTGCCTTGGTTTGACCTGACAGCCGGGTACTAATGTTCAATGAAAGAATCAGGAGCAGGAGACAGCGGTGCTTTATCATAGATCAGCTTATTGATAGTGAGCTCTATAAAGTAATGAATCTCGGAATAATATAATTTAAATACAATTATAAATATAATATTTTATCTCCCGACTGTAGGGGTGACCCAGAATAGCGGGGAATCAGTGTATATTAACGCTCAATCTACCAACCTGTGAAACTTCAAAAACTACTTCCGGTGATCTTGCTGCTCTTTTCTGCAGGTTTTCTAAAAGCCCAGGAAAAAACGTATGCTGAGCGGCTTGGCTGGCCTGCCGGATCGCGGGTGCTAATCCTGCACGTAGATGACGCCGGCATGTCGCATGACTCAGATGAGGGGGTTGAGAAAGCTCTTTCAGAAGGGGTTTCTACTTCGACCAGTATTATGATGCCCTGTTCGTGGGTGCCAGAATTCAGAGCATATCTGACAGCCCATCCGGAAACTGACGCCGGACTTCATCTGACACTGACGTCAGAATGGGAGAATTATCGCTGGGGACCTGTGGCAGGTCAAACCATAGTTCCCGGCTTAACCGATAAGCAGGGGCAGCTCTGGCCAGATGTTGGAGATGTATATATCCATGCTACGGCAGCTGAAATTGACCTTGAAATCAGGGCCCAGCTAAAAAAGGCAATCAGCATGGGTATTACCCCCACCCACCTGGATTCACATATGGGTACGCTGTTTGCCAAGCCAGCCTTCCTGGATCAATACCTGAAATTAGGTATTGAAAAGCAGATCCCGGTCATGTTTCCCGGAGGCGCCGACCTGTTTTACCGGGCTGAGGCAAGGCAGGCTGCGATCGCCATCCTGAAAGGCCAGGGCGCCTATACTCCAGGCATGAAAATCCCGGAAGTCGCAGTGTTGGCCGGGGCCAGAGAAACGGGCGCCATGCTCTGGAAGGGCGGGCTTCCGGTATTGGATGACCTGCACAATTCAAGCTATGACTGGAAGATGCCGGACATCGATCATAAAACGGATCAGCAAATCCAGCAATGGTATACCGACAAATATATCGAGAGCATCGGCCGCTTAAGTCCAGGCCTGACCATGGTCATCATGCATTGTACCCAGCCATCATTTACCTTTAAATATATCAGCGACTCAGGGCAGCAGCGCAAAGGTGATCTACTGGCCATGACCGACCCCCGGTTAAAGGCCTTTCTGGAGAAGAGCGGATTCATTCTGACGACCTGGAGCGAAGTGATGCAACGGCGGATTAAGGTGGGAAAGGGAGGATAAACTCTCTTAGATAAGAACTTCAGTATATCAGTATCTATGTCGGTACTAAAATATAATGTACTTTGATCACTGTACAAGTTATTTTTACTTTCTACCTGTAACAAAGGCCGTATTCACTGATTTTTGCTGATTTAAAAAAGGAGAGGGGCAGTACGGTCTGAAGACCGTTTGATTGTACACTTACCTATTCAATTCTAGTGTCCAGTTTTTCGGGGAGCGTACACTACCTCCTGGGTAACGTCTTCATCACTTTTACGGTATTCTTCAGTGAGGTCTGCTGGCTTGATAATTTCACACTCCCTGGGTAGGTGCGCAGGAAAGGTCATCCGTCCCGGATGGTGTAAGCTTACAGTTCTGATATCTGAGTCAAAGGTCTTGAAAAAAATTTAATTATTACCGTCAAAGTGAACTTGTAGTGTATCGTTTATTCCTTGGGTTCCTTCTTTAATGGTTGCCTGAATCGTATTACCTTTTAACTTGAAATCAATTTTGTAGTCATTAATTTTTGTTAGTGTATTGAAGTCTATCATGAAGTCATCCTGTGATTTCAAATAACCTCTGATAGCATAAACATGGTTTGAAGAAGTATCCTTAAAATAACGATATGCTGTTCCTGCACCCATTGGATAATTGATGACCTTTCCTGATAAGGTAGTAACTCTCAATATAGTATCAGTGTAATCTGTGGTAATGATCCGGGCTGTTGAAATATTCAGGCTGTTTTTTTCAAAAATCAATGTACGGTTGAAGAAAACATTCTTGCGGGTATTTGCAGAATTCTCTACGGGCAATAGGCTGCTTATTTTTGCTGCATGTGCAATAGCTACCTTCAAACTATCTGAGCCGGCCTGATTTTTACTTAGTGTGCCCAATTGGATTGAATGCCCTATAAGTTCATCTAATCCTCCTTTCTCATCCCAGTCATAACCGCCGCCGGTAGCCACAACAATAGCATTATATAACCTGTCAACGTGAATTCTTTGCCCGCCCCGGCCTACGGCATTAAAAGAATGGTCATTATCTACCCAAAATCCATAACCATATCCTTTTTTATCACTGAATTGGAATTGTATGCTGGTTGCTTTCTTAATATAATCCGCTGAAATAAGCTGAGCACTATTCCACTTCCCATTATTCATTAATAACCTCCCTATTTTAGCCATGTCATACGGCTTAAGGGCAAGGTCCCCCCATCCGTAATTAATCCCTTTCTTGTTTTTCGTCCAATAGAAATTCTTAATACCAACTGGCTTGAATAAATATTTATCCGCAAAATTTCCTGGAGATAGCTTTGTAGAACGGTATAGGATTTCTGCAAGCAGATAAAAATTGCAACTACAGTAAGAAAATTGTTTCCCAGGGGTATTTCTGCCTGGAATATTAAAAATAAATGTAGGCCAGTCAGATGCTTTAAAAAGCCCGGATAATAAGGCTTCTTCATTATCACCTCCGCAATCCAAACCAGATGTCATGGTAAGTAAGTCCTTTACAGTTAAAGTTTTGAAGTTCTTACCATATGATTTAATTTCCGGGAAATACTTTTTGACTAATTCATTTTCGTTGCGGATAAACCCCTTATCTATAGCAATCCCTATTAATAAGGACGTGATTGATTTAGTGCAGGATGCGATATCATGTTGCAAACCTGTAGCATAAGGATAAAAGGAGGCATCAAAGATGATCTTATCATCCCTTATGATCATAAGGCTGTGAACATTTGCCTGTTGATCCCGGATGTATGGGAATATAGCGCTTAACTTCTTGGAAGAAAAGCCTTCTTCCTCAGGTACTCCTGCTTCAAAAGCAGAAAACTTATTACTGATTCTAGTATGTTGTGGCTGTGAAAAAGCATGTTCTGTAGAAACAAAAACTATAATAAGGTATAGTAAAAGTTTCTTTGCCATTGTCTTTTTTGATCGTTAAATATAATTTGGGTAAATTAAAGAAAAGTATAGAATCGGTCACCAATAGCTACCTGGAAATTTGAATCAGCCAACTTCCAATTGAAATACCCTTGCCATTTGTTCCAGGATGTCATCCAAGGCAATTGTACCTAAGCCGGCTTCTTTGGTTAAGCCTTTGATATCCGGTTGCTCCCTTCTTAAATGATCAATGTACCCAGCAATATCAGTTTTTATTATATCTGGACAAATCGCTAACTCATTTCCAGTCAATGTGGCCATAAGCTTCAGTACATTCCTTTTGTGTTTGGTAATGTCGTTTTCTCTGACAGCATGACCTTCTATCTTTCTTTGAAGATTATTAAGAAATGCTTTAATTTTTAGCGTTATCAAAGCCAATTCGTTGGCAACCTTTAATCCGTCCAGAACGTCACAATTCTGAATAGTGAAATTATAATAATCATCATCCATCAGCATTGCCGATAAATATGATAACTCCTCACTTGTCGGTATGGGTGTAAGGTGAAAATCCTCAGGTACGGTTATTCCTTCAGGTTTACGAGAAAACAATTCAAGGATAACAGGAAAATCATCGTATCCGTTCGGC
>JAYWCR010000253.1:0-16562 GCA_043780395.1 Sphingobacteriales bacterium | reverse complement strand
ATTATCAAAAGTATTAAAGCAATTTTTATATTACTGTCACATTTATATCTCCATGATTAGACACTATATACTTCCTTTATTGACCGTGCTTTCAGTGCTGGTCGCATGCCGGGAACCTGAAAAGGGCAGGATGGCATCGGAATCTGATATCCAGCTTGCCGATAGTACGTATTATGCATCCCATTATACCCTTAAAAAGGTAAAGATCCCGATGCGTGATCATATCATGCTCTATGCAGAAGTACATATGCCAAATGATGCGGCTCCTGGTAAGAAATACCCTTTCTTAATGACCCGTACACCTTATAACTGCCTGAGTGATTCCAAAAGGCTGCTCTCAAACCCATCTTATGCGAAGCTGGTCAAAGAAGGATATATTTTTGTTTTTGAAGATGTACGGGGGCGCTGGCGTTCTGGAGGTACCTATGTGCATGAAAGACCCGAAGGATCAAATCCCGATAAGAAGAATCAGAAAGAAATCGATGAAAGTACAGACAGTTATGACACCCTTGACTGGCTGCTGAAAAATATAGCCGGCAATAATGGAAATGCTGGTGTTTTTGGAGTTTCATACCCAGGATTTTATTCAACGACTGCTGCGCTCAGCAATCATCCTGCACTGAAAGCTGTATCCCCTCAGGCTCCGGTTACTGACTGGTTCAAAGGGGATGATGTTCACCATAATGGTGCTTTTTTCTGGATGGACTTCTTTACTTTTCTTCCTTTTTTTGATAATGATGATCCCTCAGGTAAAAAGGTGCAGACCTTCGGTGTTCTTCCATTTTTGCAGGTTGATAACTATGATTACTTTTTGCATAAGGTCATTACTCCGGAACATGCAAACTCCCAGTTCTTTAAAGATTCAATTCCTGCATGGAATGATTTTCGTAAACATGAAAACAATGATGCTTACTGGAAAGGAATGAATCCCCTGCCACATGCATACGGTATCAAGGCAGCCATTCTGACCGTTGGCGGCTGGTACGATGCTGAAGATCTTTATGGAGCCCTGAAAACCTATAAAAGCATAGAGGCACAAAACCCAGGCATAGTAAATAAAATAGCCATGGGCCCCTGGTCACATGGAGGCTGGTGGGGGAAAGCAGATTCCCTTGGCAATACTTCTTTTGGCTCCCAGACCGGAACTTATTATATAGACAGCATTTTCATTCCATTTATGAATGCCCATCTGAAAGAAGGTCATGCTGATAAACTTGCTGAGGCAACCGTCTTTGAAACAGGAACAAATGTATGGAGGAAGTTTACGAGCTGGCCGCCTGCAAATACGGCTGAGAAGAATGTTTTTCTGGGAGATAACGAAACACTGACTTTTGAAAAGCCTTCAGCATCAGATTCCTTTTCTGAATACCTGTCAGATCCTGCGCGCCCGGTTCCTTATCAGAATGTGGTTTCTTTTGAAAGGTCACGTGACTATATGGTCGATGACCAGCGGTTTGCTTCAAGGCGCCCTGATGTGGTCAGCTTCGAATCAGCTCCATTAGAGTCAGATATGACCCTGGCAGGTGCAATTTCAGCAGACCTGCTTGTTTCTCTCAGTACTACAGATGCCGATTTTGTGGTAAAGGTCATTGATGTATTACCCCGCCCTGCCGATGCAAAAGCAGCGTCAAGGGTAGGTGATGTATCCGCTAAGGCCCCTGAGCAGGGCTACCAGCATCTGATCAGGGCTGAGATCATGCGGGGTAAGTTCAGGAACAGCCTGGAGAAGCCTGAGCCTTTCGTGAAGGGAAAGATCACTCCGGTAAATTTTGACCTGCCTGATCTTTTTCATACGTTTAAAAAAGGCCACCAGATCATGGTGCAGATCCAGAGTTCATGGTTCCCTCTTGTTGACCGGAACCCCCAGCAATTCCTGAATATATATAATGCGAAAGCCACTGACTATATCAAGTCTACTATCAGAATCTATCATGACAAGGACCATCCAAGTCATCTGGTATTTCATACGCTGAAAAGCTAAAGTATACTTTGACAAAAAAAAGAGCGGGTACATGATGTATCCGCTCTTTTTTTTTGCGCCCGGCTGAAAGCCAGCTTTAATGGCAGGGTAGCAGATTTCAGGGTTTATGAGCTAGCATTCCCTGGATGGAAAATTTCGTGAAAGAGAACCCTGACCTAACGGTCATTGAATGATCCGAACTTTTTTAGGATCTGATTTTCCCGGAAATCAAAGATATCGCGGAGCTGCTTTTTTACAAGCAGCTGGTTTCCCAGATCGCCCAGCCAGCCCAAAGGAAGTTTATATTGTACGAGGTCTCTCATTTCAATTCCTCCCTGAATTTCTCTGAAGAAATGGGAATGGTTCCAGAGTGAATAGGGTCCATACCGCTGTTCATCGATAAAGTATTTCTTATCCTGTACATGGGTGATCTCTGTCATCCAGAAAAGAGGAATACCAAGCAGTGGGGCGATGGTATAGGTGATCAGCTGACCGGCATACATCACCTCAGAACCTGAATTGCTGAGTTGCGTAAACCCTATAGTATCAGGTGTTAATTCCTTTAAATTTCTTGGTGAGGAGAAGTACTCCCAGGCCTGATCAATTCCAATCGGGATCCGCTGGATCCTGTTAATTGTATAATGTGCCAATGCTTTATTCTAAGGGTGAGATGTTAATTATAAACTTTTGAATGCACTGAATGTTTTCAGCAGTTCAAATCATATAAGAAAGCTTCTTTTTAGTTATAGAATATTCCCGTAATCGAAATAATATAAACAAGGGTAATTCAAGGGTGTTAAATAACTAAAATCATATATAAAATTAACTTTAAATAACAAATGAAAAAAATTCAACCTTTCAGTTACATAGTATTACTGGTAGCTGCTTTACTCTTTACGGGTATAAGTAAAAGCAATGCGCAGATCGAACAAGGGAACCTTCTGGTCGGTGGTGATATTGCTAGTTTTAACCTGGGCATTAATAAAGGAGCCCCGTTCATCATGAAGATAGATCCTAAAATAGCAACGTTCATAGTTGATAACGTAGCTCTTGGAGGCTACCTGAACCTTGACCTTCAAAGTCAGAAAGGAAGTAGTTTCAGTACGTATGGCATAGGTGCTTTAGGCAGGTATTACCTGAATTCAAGCAAAATACCCGTGATTAAACATTCAAAGATTTTTGTGGAAGGTACTATTGGATTTCAGGGTACGCATTCTGCCATCTCAGGATCTCCAAGTTCCAATACAAATGGTCTTGGATTTGGTGTAGGCCCGGGTTTCTCTTATTTTATTACTCCGAATGTGGCTCTTGAAACACTGGTTAAATACCTTGGGAACGTAGGTTTCGGAAATAATCCATATGCACAGAAAGTAGAACTGAGCATAGGCTTTCAGATCTTTTTACCAGATAGCCGTGTAAAGCGTGTAATAAATGATGTCAGAGGAAAATAAACTTTTTCCTCTGATTAAAAAACCCGCTTCATGCGGGTTTTTTAGTTTTCGCAATCGCCTTTGAAGTAAAAAACCTACTACAAATGAATTTCTTTTATTTCATCGGCATTCATTTTGCCTTGTAGTTATAAAAATAAAATTTATGAAAAATCAATTCAGCAAACAAATCCATAAAGCCGGTCAGGAACTGGAAGACAGATTCGACGAACATCAAGACCATACCGGAAGATTTATAGCAAGTTTTATTCTTGGTCTTGCCATCGGAGGAATTACTGCTTTACTTTATGCCCCCAAGAAAGGTGAAGAATATCAGAACGATATTTCAGAAGGCTGGGATCAGACGAAAGAGAAAGCCACAAAAATAAAAGACAAGGCAGGTGATTATATTAAAGAAGCAGCTGATTCAGTAAAAGGGAATGCAGAAGGTGCTGTAGATGCTGCAAAAAATGCATTTTAAACTTCTTACATTCAATCAGACAGGATGCTTGTTTCAGGCATCCTGTTTTTTTTTACAGCTGCCCGCTGAACCTGATCTTCTTTTTATATCCCAGTAGACCCAGAAGGCCTCCTGTATGTATAAATACTACCTCACTGCCCGGGGCAAAATAATTTTCTATTGTTAATGTATACAGGGCCTTCAGTGCCTTTGCTGTATAGGTTGGTTCCAGTAAAATGCCGGTGGAGCAGATAAAGTCATTCATCCAGCTTATAAAAGCTTCATTTGCTTTTGCATATCCACCTTCATGAAATCCATGATGAAAATGAAGGGGAAGCTGTTCCATTCCTGAAAAGGAATGTTCAAGGTATTCAGCACCCTTGAGTACTACAATGGCCTCAACACATGCACCCAGTTTATTCTTTACAATACCCATGGCAATACCTGTAGCGGTAGTTGCTGTGCCTGCTGCCAGAATTACATGTGTATAAGGTCTCTGAAACTCAGATACAAGTTCTGCGCATCCTTGCAGGCCCTGTTCACAGGCGCCACCTTCAGGAATAAGGTAACTGGTTTCGTTCATATATATGCCTGCAGGAAGAGCTTTATTCTGATAGGCTTCTCTGGAAGCATAGTGAAGCTCCATGCCAAATGTTCTGCATAAAAAAAGCGTGTCATTGAGCTCAGCGGATGGCTCACCCCTGACGATCCCAAGGGTCTTCAAACCTGACAGTGCACCCAGGCAGGCCGTTGCCAAAAGATGGTTTGAATAGGCCCCTCCAAAAGTGACAAGACGCGTCTTGCCCTGCCTCCTTACTTCTTTTAGGATGTATTCTAATTTCCTCCACTTATTTCCTGAAATGAAAGGATGGATCTGATCATCTCTTTTTATAAAGACCCTGATCTGTTTCTCTGTAAAAAGAGGATCAAAAAGTTCATGTTCAGGAGTGCCTCCTGAAAGTAGTTTTTCCCCGGTAAATGCTGGCATGGGCCTAATTTAAGGTTAAAATTTTCCGCACCGGCTCGCTTTTTTCTGAAATAATTAAAGTTAAATTGCGGGAATACCATCCATGACCAGGCCCTCATATATCACTCTTCATACCCTTACCCAGCAGATTAGTCAGGTGATCTCGTCGGGGTTTAAAAACAGGGAATTTCTTGTACTGGCAGATATTACAAACCTTAGCGTCTATGCCTCGAAGAACCAGTATTATTTTGAGCTTATTGAGAAAGATGAAGAAACCGGGGAGATCATAGCAAAGGTTCAGGCCACTGCCTTTGGCCGGGCATGCACGGAGATCCGCAACTTTGAAGAGATCACCGGGCAGAAATTAAGAAATGACCTTAAACTTCTTATGAGCGTGCAGGTCAATTACCATGGCATTCATGGCCTGAAACTTAACCTGTTAAAAATTGATCCTGAATATACCCTTGGCAGCATTGAACGTGAACGCCGCCTGACCCTGGCGCGCCTGGTTCAGGAGAACCCTGAAACTATCAAGCTGCTTAATGGAGAATATCTGAGCAGAAATAAGGAATTGTATGCCCCCCAGGCATTCAGGCATCTTGCCATCATCTCTTCGTCAAATTCCGCAGGTTTTCAGGATCTTATGCATTCGCTGAACAATAATGATTTTGGTTATAGTTTCCAATGCGACCCCTATTTTACAGGGGTTCAGGGCGAGCATAATTCTTCCCTTATGGTTCAGAAACTGATTGAGGTCTACAGGTCTGAAAAAAAATATGATGCAGTGATCATTGTAAGGGGAGGGGGGTCTTCCTCTGATCTGCTTATGTTCAATTCCTATGACCTTGCCAGGGCCGTTGCCCGTTTTCCCGTACCTGTCATTACGGGCATCGGGCACCAGCGAAATGAAACTATTGTAGACCTTATGGCCTTTGCCTATACCAAGACCCCTACAAAAGCGGCAGAATTTATCATTGCACACAACCATGCTTTTGAAAGCCGGGTGAAGGAGCTTCACCGGCTTGTCTTTGTTCATGCCCGGCAGATACTTCATCTAAACGCCAGTTCCCTGAAGCAAACCGGCCATAGTTTTATTCATGCATCTGTCAAACTGCTTTCAGACCAGCGCAGTTTTCTGGTCTCAAGGGCGGGTATGCTGCCTGCAAAATCAGGAGCCATTCTGTTTCAGGCCTCCTCCATGCTGGGTACGCTGCAGCGGCTGATCGTTTCTTCTGTAAGGATCATGGATCTCAGGCGCAAAGGGGAACTTGAACTGATAATTACGAGACTGCATTTTTCGGTTCCCGCAATTTTTAAAGTTCAGGAGGGCTACCTCGGGCATTATAAGAAACTCTTTTTTCTGATGAGTACAGAGCAGACGTTGAAACGTGGCTTTGCCCTGGTGAAGATAAGCGGCCGGCCTGTGACAGATATAAGTATGATCAGGCTGAAAGATACTATAGAAATTGAGCTCCACGATTCCATCCTGGAAGCAGATATCACTAAATTAAAAAATACAACCCGATAAGCCCATGGAAACCGGACTGACATATGATCTCGCTTATTCTGAACTTAAGGAAATAGCAAGGCAAATTGAAACTGAATCAATTTCAGTAGATCTTCTGGCCGAAAAAGTAAAAAGAGCTTCTGAACTCCTTGTATTCTGTCAGGAAAAACTACGGGTTACAGAAACAGAAGTTAACCTGATCATCAAAAATCTCAACATTCAGGAACCTGCAAAAGACTAATAAAAGGCCTGACTTACCAGTCCTGAGGCAGGTCAGCGCTGGGTTTGGCTGCATCTTTATTGCTTTTGTTCAGGTCAGTTTTAAATGCAGGTGGCTTTTTCTCCGCTGCAGGCGGGGGCTGGCTTGCATTGGACATAGCTGGCGGAGGCTGCATACTTTTCTTCAGCATCATCCTTGCATAAGCAAGATTATAGCGTGCTGCCTGATCTTCAGGCTTAAGCCTGAGACTCTGAATATAGGACGAGATGCTCTGGGCAAACTGTTCCTGTTTCAACTGACAGTTCCCAAGGTCGTACCAGGCCTGCTGATGAAGGGATGCGGCATTCTTATCTCCAAGAATAGTTCTGAACATTGCTGCCGCCTCTGTAAACCGGGAAAGCTGGAAAAGGGAAGATGCAGTATTATATAACAGTGCCGGCTGAGGCTTTTCAGGACTGTTCTGTTTATAGAGTTTTTCAGCAAGGCTGAATTTTCCCTGCCGGTAAGCCTCATTTCCTTTTCTTGCTGAGTAATAGCTGAGCTGGGCTTTGCCCTGCAAGGGACAGAAATACAGGAGCAGGCATAAAAATGGAATTCTTAGCCCCTTCAGCCGGGTCTTAAGATAGTCAGTAAGGCCATTCCTTCGTTCTGAGAGCATAAATTCGACAAGAAGCAAAACCAGGGCCAGCGCCAGACCATAGGGGTATTCTATATTTTTAACTTCCTGCCGGTAGATCAGCCTTTTTGCAGCAATCTCTTTCTGAATGAGCATTTGCATGGTCAGGGCATTCAGTCCATTTAAGGTAAAGACTTTCCCTGAGCCGGCAAGGGCAAGGCTATCCAGAAAAGCCTCGTTGAATTTACTAATGACAATGCTTCCCTTTCTGTCTTTCTTATATTCCCTGACCCCGCGGTGTATTCCCAGAGGGATCTTGCTCCCAGCAGCGGAGCCCACCCCACAGATTACCAGGCTCTGATGCTGTACTTTTAGCCTGGAGGCGGCCGCAATTGCATCAGGGTCATAGTTTTCGCCATCAGTGAAGAGCATGACCATTCTGGCTCTTTCAGGTTCATTACTAAATGAGGCTGAGGCAAGATCAAGGGCCGGCCCTATCAGGGTGCCCTGTACAGGAATGGTTTCAGGCTGCATCTGGCTGATGAAGCTGAGCAGTGTTCTTTTGTCGGTGCTTAAGGGAACCTCTACCAGAGCCTGCCCGGCAAACGGGATCAGGCCCATGCGGGCATTGGGAGTCTGGTTTACCAGCGTTCCCAATAAATTAACCACAGACTGTAGTCTGCTCGGCGCTGCATCTGTGGCCAGCATACTGCGTGATACATCCAGTACAATATAGATATCTGCTGCCTGGCTTTCCCTGATCCGGTAGCTGAGTGATGGCCGGGACAGACTCATAATGATCAGTATATAGGCAAGGTTCAGGAATATAAACTTCACATATTGTTTGTTCACTGAATTTTCAGGCGTAATGCGGCGTATTAAACCTATTTCACCAAATCTGACCAGCTTTATCTGTACCCAGTGGAGCATGGCAAAGTAGAGGAGAATAAATAAAGGGACGGCACAAAGCCATAAAAGCCGCCAGGGCTGCTGGAAAACAATTCCTGTAAAACTCAAGGCAATGATTTTAAAAACGTGTAGCGGAGAAAGATCTCCAGGCATAACAGGAAGGCAGCTATCCAGGCAAAGGGCAAAATTCCTTCATAATTCTTTGTCCATAAGCTCTTGTTCTGATCTATCAGCCCGGAAATATGCAACATGGCGCCGTCAAGCTCCTGACTGCTGGTAACCCTGAAGTACTGCCCCCCCGTCTCCTCTGAAAGTTGCCTGAATGGAAGTTCGTCCAGATCCTCAATAGAATTGCGGAAAACAAGTTTTCCCTGACTTCTTACCACAGTCCTTGCCAGTCCAACACTGGCAATGGCCACCAGGCAGAGCTTTATTCCCTGTTTTTTTAGCATTGCTGCAGTTGACCTTGTATCTGGAAGGCCTGAATTATTACCTGCGGTAAAACAGATCAAAAATTTATTCCTCGACTTTGTCTGCATCAGCAGGCCCAGGGCAGCTTCAATACTTTCATTTAAGGCAGGGCTGAAATTATCTGTATGGACCTGCATCTTTGCCAGCTTGATCTTCAGGTTGCTGATGTCATTGGTGACAGGGCATTCAATACCTGGGCCTGATGAGAAACCTGCCAGCCCTGAAGGATAGGAGGAGTGGTGATCAATAAAATTATACAGGCTTGCCCTTAACGATTCCATGCGGTTGGGTTTGAAATCAATATCAAGCATAGGCGCACTCTGATCGATCAGGTACACAAGCTGGGAGTTCTGGGAATCATTCAGCTGCCGGAGATGAATGTTTTTAGGATCAGCTATGGCAATAATGAGCATGGATATCCCCAGCGTACGCAGTAAAAAAGGGGTATGCACAAGCCGCTGCCTGAAGGTTTTTTTATAGCCGGTAAAACCTGAGAACGACGACAACTGGATCACTGAACGCTGTTTCCGGTAATTCCTGAAATAATAAAGGAGCATTGCCGGAACCAGCTCGAGCAGTAATAATGTATAGGGATGAGAAAAGCTGATATCTGACATGGTTACTCTTCTGGTTCGTGAAGGCGATCAATTCCCTTGAGCAGTTCCCCGGCTATGGAGGTACTTACCCTTGCCTGAGCACCTGAAGAGGCTGCTCTGGCAAATTTAATCAGGTCTGACTGGATCAGGAAAGAATTTATTTTTCCCGGCAATGCCGAGGTTGGCCAGTCCGACTCCAGCTTTCGAACAAGCTGCTGGCTGGTAGACCGGAGGGCATCAATATGCAGGCGGGTCATTATAAATTTTCTTATGACCTGGCAAACGGCTTCTTCATACCATGAATAATCTCCTGCCAGAAACCGGGCGGAAGTTTTAAGAGCAGCAAGCTCATGCTCAGCCTCCAGCAGCATATTATGGGATGGAAGAACATTTCGGGCCGGTTTCTTTTTGAAGACCCTGGAGTAAATAAGCCAGCCTGCAGTAAGTGCCAGGATCAATACTGCTAGAATTATCATAGCAAGTTCTGCTCCGGTAGCAGGGAAGTCGACTACTTCTTTCAGTGGTCTGATCGGCCCTGTCAGGTCGGGCTGGATAGAATCTGTAGGGAAAATATTTTCCCTTAAAGCAGACTGGATTGTATCTGATGTGCTGGTCTGGATCATGATCAGCCTTTGCGGTCCCTTCTTCGTAACAGATTCAGCAGCGGCCTGATATAGGACTGGTCGGTACGGATCTGAATAAAGTCGACGCCAGAGCGACGGAACAGGGCATGCAGGATCTCGTTGCGATAAATCCAGTTGAGCTGGTATTGCCTGCGCATGGGTGCATCTGATGAATCTACAAGCATTACTTCACCCGTTTCTGTATCTTTAAAATGGATGAGTCCGAGGTCTGGCATTTCCTGCTCTCTCAGATCATAGATTTCAAGGCCTATAAGATCATACTTGCGGCCAAAGATCTTCAGGGGTATTTCCATCGTTGAATCAATAAAATCAGAGATTATAAAAACGGTACATTTTTTTTTAATGACCCTGCCCAGGTATTGAAGCGCTGCGCCAAGATTACTTCCTGCATTTGCCGGTCTTAACTCAAGCATTTCCCTGATCAGCTGTAACGTATGTGTTTTTCCCTTTTTAGGGGGAATGAATTTTTCTACTTTATCGCTATAGAAAAGAACACCTGTCTTGTCGTTATTGTGCATGGCAGAAAAGGCGAGCACAGCACCCAGTTCAATGATCATGTCACGCTTGAGCATGGTATGGGTGCCGAAGTCTGCAGATGCGCTTACATCGATCAGCAATATAATGGTAAGTTCCCTTTCTTCTTCAAATACCTTTACATAGGGGTGGTTCAACCTGGCCGTCACATTCCAGTCTATGGAACGGATATCATCGCCGGGCTCATATTCACGGACCTTATCAAAAGAGATCCCTTTGCCCTTGAATGCTGAATGGTATTCACCTGTAAAAATAGATCTGGAGAGCTGCCTTGTCTTGAGCTCAATTTTTCTGACCTTTTTGATCAGCTCATCGGTTTCCATATAAAAGATTCAGGGTACAGGAACAACTTTAATTATTTCATCTATGATCTGATCAGCAGTATAGTTTTCGGCCTGTCCCTCAAAACTGACACCAATCCGGTGCCTGAGTACATCATGGATCACCTGTTGCACATCCTCAGGGATCACATAATGCCGTTTATTGATAAATGCGAGTGCTCTTGCTGCAATAGCCAGTCCCAGACTAGCCCTTGGCGATGCCCCGTAGCTGATAATGTCAGCCAGTCTGGGCAAATTGTATTCTGCCGGATAGCGGGTAGCAAAGATCAGGTCAACTATATATTTTTCAATGCTCTCGTCAAGGTATATGGCCCGGACAAGACCTCTGGCCCGGATAATATCGGCAGGGAAGATCTTTGCCGGAGCAGGCATGATCTTTTTTTCATAGGGCTGTCTCAGGATCCTTATTTCTTCTTCCCTGCTGGGGTAGCCAATAAGGATCTTGAGCAGGAAACGGTCAATCTGCGCTTCAGGCAGTGTATATGTTCCTTCCTGCTCAATGGGGTTTTGTGTGGCCAGAACAAGGAAGGGTTCTTCCAGAAGAAATGTCTCTTCTCCTATGGTCACCTGTCTTTCCTGCATGGCTTCAAGCAATGCACTCTGTACTTTTGCCGGAGCCCTGTTAATTTCATCAGCAAGGATCATATTGGCAAACAGGGGTCCTTTTCTGACTACGAATTCCTCTTTTCGCTGATTATAGATCTGAGTGCCCAGTAAATCTGCCGGGAGCAGGTCGGGGGTGAACTGAATACGGCTGAATTTACAATGGATAAAAGAGGCCAGTGTCTTAATGGTCAGGGTCTTTGCCAGGCCAGGCATGCCTTCCAGTAATACATGCCCGTCGGCCAGTACCGCAATGATCAGGCTGGTAAGCAGGTGGCTCTGGCCAACGATCACCTTTCCCATTTCATGCTGAAGGGTATCGGCAAGCATGGAATGTTCTTCTATCTGTTTCTTGAGTGCTGAAAGATCGGGAGTCATGAACCTTGGTTTAACGGATAAAAGTGTAAATTAATTACGTAAGCTTCTTCTAAAACTTTATTTTACAAGGAACGTTGCTATAGTTTGCATTCCCTACCAATTTAGTATATTTGATAGGGCAATAGGTCCAATACTTGTTTAAACTTTGGTATATGTCATTAAGATTAGGAGATGAAGCACCAGACTTCACTGCAGAAACAACAGAAGGAACCATTCATTTCCATGAATGGTTAGGAAACGGCTGGGGGGTATTGTTCTCTCACCCGGCAGATTATACGCCTGTATGTACAACCGAACTGGGAGCTACAGCAAAACTTAAGTCTGAATTTGACAAAAGGAACACAAAAGCTATAGCCATAAGTGTAGATGGGCTTCAGGATCATAAAGACTGGATCAGCGATATCAATGAAACACAGCATACAGTGGTGAACTTTCCGCTGATCGCAGATCCTGACCGCACTATAGCCACTCTCTATGATATGATTCACCCGAACGCCAGCGCTACGGCCACCGTTCGTTCTGTATTCATTGTGGGGCCTGATAAAAAGATCAAACTTACATTAACCTATCCAGCCTCCACAGGCCGTAATTTCAATGAAATTGTGCGGGTCATAGACTCCCTGCAGTTAAGCAATGAATTTCCGGTTTCTACACCTGCTGACTGGCAGCCTGGTGAGGATGTGATCATTCAGGGTTCTGTAAAAACGGAAGATATCCCTGCCCGTTTTCCAAAGGGGCATAAGATCATCAAGCCTTACCTGCGCACTACCCCACAACCAGATATTTAAATCCGGTGAAATAAAAAAGCCGGCCATCTGAACTGGCCGGCTTTTTATTTAAACAGTTTATACGCGTTAATTGCGGATAGAATTCTTCAGGGAGGTACTGCGCAGATGGTCGAGTGTTTCAAAGCTAAGTGGTTTGCATAGATAGCTCTCCACACAGCTGAACTGCCTTGATCTTTCTTCATCTTTGGGATCCATGGAAGAGGAAAGCATCATGATGCGGCAGTTTATTTTGAATTCATCAAGCAGATTTTCAAAAAAAGTAAGGAAATTAAACCCGTCTTCAACAGGCATTCTGATATCCACTAAAATGAGTTCAGGAAGGCTCCGCTGTTGATGAATCAGGTTATTGATATAGGAGATTGCCTGCTCCACAGAAAAAACGTACTCAATAAGCTCTCCTATGTTCTTTGTGGAAAGAAGTTTCTTATTGATCATATTGTCTATTGGACTGTCATCGACCAGCAGCACACTGCTGAACAGATATTTATTCATCATAACAAATATTCTAAAGCCATCGGAGAATGTATCGGTGTGTACGCAAATAAATGACATATGTTACACAAGGTATGAAGTGTAACACAAATAGTACATTAGGATTTTAATCCTTTTGGATACTTTGTTGCATTAAACCCATTTTAATCAATGAAGATCTAAAAGAAAATAAATGCCAGAAAATAAATTTTCCCGAATGATCAGCCGTGTCGACTCTCACCACCGTCTGTTGATTTCATTGGCTGTTTCGGTGATCGTCTTCTTTACGATCAGGCGCTCAATCAGTTTTCCATTTGCACTTATGATCAGCTGGGATTGTTTTGTCGGATCTGTAATCCTGCTGGTATGGCTTATGTTCATCATCGCCAAGCCATGGCAGGTGAAGAGGCTCGCCGGCATGCAGGACTCCAGCCGGACCCTGATCTTCATTGTCATTGCCATGGCTGCTTTTGCCTCAGTCTTTGCAGTCATTATTCTTCTGGAAAGTACAGCACATTTTACCCATGAGCAGATTCTGCGCCATATTCTGCTTGCTATTCTATCGGTTATATGTTCCTGGGTGCTTCTTCATACTATTTTTGCACTTCGGTATGCACATATTTTTTATGAGCAGCTTCACGAAGAGGATGGACGTTGCTATGGACAAGGGCTTTTGTTTCCCGAGGAAAAATCACCAGACTATCTTGACTTTGCTTATTTTTCGTTTGTGGTAGGGATGACCTTCCAGGTATCAGATGTAGAGATCTCTTCAAGAAAGATCCGCCGCCTGACCCTGGTCCATAGCCTGCTTTCATTTTTTTTTAATACCATCATTGTCGCTTTAAGTATAAATGTCGTTTCCGGGCTTATTGCCCATTAAGCATTTTACGATGAGAATCCTATACGATCATCAGGCGTTTACCATGCAGGCTTATGGAGGCATTTCCAGGTATTACGCGGAGGTCATCCATGAATTTCAACGAAGCCGAAAGCTTGACCTGAAAATTTCCCTGCTTTCCACGCACAATGAAAATCTGCACCTGATCGATGGAAGGCCTGCCTGGAACTATCCTGGCATGAAACGCATTGACAATGATTATTCTTACCGTGAACTTTTTAACAAGCTGCATAGCTGGCTGGCCATTAGCCGGGGAAAATTTGATCTTTTCCATCCTACCTATTATGATCCCTATTTCTTAACTGGTCTGGGCAAAAAACCTTTTATATTAACTGTGCATGATACGATCCATGAAAAGTTCGGGTACAGATATCCTGTGCTGACCGGAAATATGCCTTCAGTAAATGATAAAAACACCCTGATTGAAGCTGCTTCAGGAATTATTACCGTCTCTTCCAGTACAAAGTCAGATCTGATCAGCCTCTATGGTGTTCCTGCATCAAAAATTGAGGTAGTTTATTTAGCCTCCCCGCATCCAAAGGGTAGGCATTCTTCTGAAAAAGAGCTTGTTTCAGGAAAGTACCTTCTTTATATAGGCAACCGGGAAACCTATAAGAACTTTAACTTTTTTATCAGGTCAATTGCCATCTTTCTGATTAAAAACCCTGATTGCAGGCTGGTCTGCGCCGGAGGCGGGGATTTTAATGACCAGGAACTTTTACTTTTTAAAGCCCTGGGTGTGGAGCGTTCATTGATCTTTCACAAAGTAAATGATGAGGTTCTGCCTGTGCTGTATGCAAAAGCCCTTGCATTTGTATTTCCCAGCTTATACGAGGGTTTTGGAATTCCTGTTTTGGAGGCCATGCAGCACGGATGTCCCTGTGTGCTCAGTGCTGCGGGCTCATTGCCGGAGGTGGCAGAGGAGGCCGCTTTATATTTTGATCCGCTTGACAGTTCATCCATTTTAACTGCGGTCGAGACCATTGTCCGGGATCCGGGCCTGAGAAAGAGCCTTCAAAAAGCGGGAACAAAACGACTACAGTTTTTCTCCTGGGAAAAAACCGCTGAACTTACCCGGCAGGTATATGAAAAGTTTAGCTGATCTATCCAATTCTGCCTTTATGAAACCCAAACTGATTCTTTTTTTTTGTATGACCAACCCGGCAGAAAAAGTTTCCGGCCTGCATACCCAGCTGTTATCCCTTCTTGGCTTTTTTAAGCGCCAGGGATTCACAACTGACTTCCTGAGTCTGCGGTCTCCGGAAGAATTTACAGTAGGAAGTAAAGCATTGCTTACTTCCCTGGGCTTGTTCAGGGATCTTTACCTGCTTGTTAAAAACCCTAAAAGTAAATATCCGCCTGCTTATTTTATAAGCTTTGAATTTATTCAGTTCTTTTTGAAGCGCTTTTTAAAGATCTCTGTGGGTCGGCAAAGTGATGCGGATCTATCAAACCCAGATTATCGCCGCCAGTTCAATGCCCTTTTAAAAAAGTCAGCATATGACCTTATCATCTTTACTGACAGCCGCTGGGCAGGCCTTTTCTCCGGAAATGCTCATGCCCTGAAATTGTCTACACTGCTTATAACCGGTGAGCCTGGACAGGCAGATCTGTTTGACAGGGTCTGGTGCCTTTCATCAAAGGATCAGGGTACTGATGGTGCTGGGCTTTTATATTTACCTGCCATTGTGGAGAAGCCCGAAAATGACCATATTCCGGTGAAAGATATTGATATTCTATATGTAGGCTCTGCAGATCAGGGAAATAAGGAGGCTTTGGAATGGTTCTTTGAACAGGTATATCCCCTTATCCGTGGCCAGGTTTCTATGCGGGTCATCGGAAAGTCCATTGATTTTATACCCCTGAGATTTATAGAAGTGGAGCAGATCTGCCATGCTGATGACCTCAGCCCTCATTACAGACGCAGCAGGGTTTTTGTTTGCCCTTCAGTTTCACCCGAAGGGCTTTTTATGAAAGTGGCGGAAGCTCAGGCGCATTCCCTGCCCGTAGTTCGCAGGAGTAACCATACTTCCCCTGAATCTACAAACCTGCGGGAGGGCTGTCATCTGGCAGCAACGCCTGAAGAATTTGCCACAGTTATCAGGGAACTTCTTGAAAATAAAGTACTGTATGAGAGCCGGCAGCATGAAGCATATGCCTGGTTCATGGAACATCATGAGAGCACAGTGATTGATGAACGTCTTAACCAGGCGCTGGAGAAGTGTCGGCCGCAGTAAGTATCATATTTTTGTCTTTACTTTAGACCAGGGCTTGACCTGCCAGTAAACTCTGGCCTTACAGATAAGCCTGGCTGCTTCATCTCTGACAATAAGTTCAAAGCTATGCACCACTGCGTCTGCAGTCTTTAAAGGTTCCAGTATATGAGCACCGATTTCAGCTTTTGTCAGGGTAAATTCAGCAGTAACAGATTGCTTTGCCTGAAATAAATATTCCATCTCCAGTTTTTGAAGAAGTATTCTGTATGCAGAAGCATCCAGCATATTCATTAACTGAAGTCCACAGGTATATTCACATAAGGTTGCCAGGGCACAGGCATGCAGGCCCTTTATATGGTTCATGTTCACGCGCCTGCAGGGAAGACGGATGGTTATGGCGTCGTCCGTAACTTTTAGTATCTCAAGCCGGTGTGGACTGTTAAATGGGATCATTTTCCATAAAAGCCGGTTTAGCAGCCATAGATAGAAAGGGGAGGTCTTTGCCTTATCCAGCAGCCCGTTTAATTTATTCATGGGTCTTACATATAAAAATCTT
>JAYWCR010000252.1:0-16618 GCA_043780395.1 Sphingobacteriales bacterium | reverse complement strand
TACCTGCATGGATCATTTATGTCTGCGAATGGTAAGAACCGATACCAGACCTACCATCAGGGCAGCACCAACAGCAATCCTGAGTGGTAAAGGGTCAGCTACAGGAGGTGGTACATAGACAACCCCCTGCAGATCGAAGCGGGCAGAATTTTCTGCATAACGTCCATGAGCGGGAACAACCTGTTTAAAGTCTTTAGAAAATTTATTCAGCGCAGTCTGCATGGGCTGTCCGCGAAGTGGAAGCCCATGGCCTGATACGACAATTCTTGGCTTTAGTTTAGCCAGAGCCTCTACAGAAGCGCGGGCAGCTTTCCAGTCAGGCGTAAAATATGCCGGAGGGCGGTGGATTACCTTTTCCGGAAAGAACATGCTGTTCCAGAAAGATTCCTGATTCGTTGTGACAAAGGCATCACCGGCTACCAGAATACCATCAGTATTTCTGAAGAGTGAAATATGACCCGGCGCATGGCCTGCCGTATGCAGAACTTCCCAGCCCGGTACTTCATGCAGGCGGTGATCGTTTGCAAAAGAACTTACCTTCTGCATAAGCTGGAGCGGCCCGCGTGGAAACAGCCTTGAAAATAGGGTAGCCATTGCTCCGCCTCCTACTGTTGGGTCGGCCGGCGGATAGCTTGAACTTCCTGTCAGGTATGGAAGCTCCAGCGGATGGGCATAGACCTTTACATCCCATTCTTTCAGCATACGCTTAAGGCTTCCGGTATGATCAAAGTGTCCATGGGTTAATACGATAGCCCTGGGTTTTGCCCCCGGGCCATAAAGGTGCTCGGCAACCCGGCGGATAAGATAAAAATTTGAAGAACGGTACCCTGTATCGACCAGGATCCAGCCTGTTCGGTTTCCAATAAACTGCACATTTACGAAAGTGATCCTCAGGTTATAGACATCTTTTGCCAGTTGCTGCAGCGAACATAAAGGCGGGAGTCTGAGTATTGGGTTGCCGGGCATATGAATATGGATGGAATGAATTACAGGAGAACCTTATTTTGCTTGTTCTCACTGATTCTTGTGTATAAAAACCGTTCCAGAACATGAATCCAGCCAGACTGAGTGAATCTTTAAGTTATGAAAGAGTAACAGGAAACAATAAATCTTCCTGATCGTCTGTTTATGTATGTGGGCAACAATTATATGAACCTTCATTTAATGATCTTAAAATATGCCATCAAAATATATTCGATGCTTTGGTTTTAATCATTAAAAGAGAAGGGCTTTATCCATATATTTGCCTTCCATTGTCTCTTAACAATATTATTCACCTTCTGGAATGGGTCTTTTTAATTTTTTCACTCAGGAAATCGCTATTGATTTAGGTACTGCCAATACCCTGATAATTTATAATGACAAAGTGGTAGTTGATGAGCCATCTATTGTTGCAATTGATCGTAAAACAGGAAAACTAATTGCCATAGGGAAGCAGGCCATGCAAATGGACGGAAAGACCCATGAGAACATTAAAACGGTGAGGCCGCTGAAAGACGGAGTGATTGCTGATTTTGATGCCGCCGAGCATATGATCAGGGGCATGATCAAAATGATCAATGGAGGCAAGGGCTGGTTATTCCCTTCCCTTCGTATGGTAGTATGCATTCCTTCAGGAATTACTGAAGTTGAAAAACGGGCAGTGCGTGATTCAGCAGAAATTGCCGGTGCCAAAGAGGTTTATCTGATCCATGAGCCTATGGCGGCAGCAATCGGTATAGGTATCGATGTGGAAGAGCCAATGGGAAATATGATCATCGATATAGGTGGCGGAACCACAGAAATTGCAGTCATTGCCCTTTCGGGAATTGTCTGCGACCAGTCTATCAGGGTTGCCGGTGATAATTTCGATTCAGACATTGTAAACTATATGCGCCGCCAGCATAATATTCTTATTGGTGACCGTACTGCGGAAAAGATCAAGATAGAGGTTGGCTCTGCCCTGCCTGAACTACCTGATCCACCATCTGATTTTGCTGTACAGGGTCGTGACCTGATGACCGGAGTACCCAAGCAGATCATGGTCTCCTATACTGAAATCGCTCATTGCCTTGATAAATCTATTTCCAAGATTGAAGAGGCGATTTTGAAGGCTCTGGAGATCACACCTCCTGAGCTATCAGCAGATATTTATCAGACAGGTATTTACCTGACAGGTGGCGGAGCTTTGCTCAGAGGCCTTGATAAACGGATCGCTACCAAGACCAAACTTCCTGTACATGTGGCTGAAGATCCTCTTCGTGCCGTGGTCAGGGGAACAGGCATTGCCCTGAAAAATATCAGAAATTTCAGATTTTTAATGCCTTAACCTCATTGAATGCGTAATCTTTGGCTTTTTCTTTTCAGAAACCGCGCATTTTTCTGGTTTTTAATATTCGAGATCATATCAATATTCCTCCTTACAGGCAATAACGCTTTTCAGGGGGCTGTATTAATAAACTCCGCAAACCAGCTCACCGGCAATGTGTATGAGAAGGAAAGTATGTTCAGGAACTACCTGAATTTAAACCGTGTGAATGATAGCCTGGCCACAGAGAACAGCCGGCTTCGGCAGTCCCTGAAATCATCTGCCTACGAAGTAAATGCACATACTGAAACACTGAAGGACTCTTCACACCAGGTCCAGTATTCTTATATCGTTGCAAGGGTCATAAACAATACCATCACCCACCGTGACAACTACCTCATGCTTGACAAAGGTTCACTGCAGGGTATCAAACCAGGTATGGGGATTATCAGCCCTATGGGTATTGTGGGCATCGTGCAGGATGTATCCCTGCATTTCTGCTCGGCAATCTCAGTACTGCATAAATCATCCAGTTTCAGTGTCAGGGTAAAGCGCACGAAAGATATCGGCTCGCTTGTATGGGATGGCCTTGATAGTAAAATAGCATCGCTGAAAGACGTTCCCAATCATGTAGAGATCAAGAAAGGCGATACAGTGGAGACCTCTGGCTTTTCTCTTTTTCCTGAAGGGATCATGATTGGCAGGGTCGCAAAATTTGACGTAAATAATTCCAGCATTGATGTTCGTCTGAACACGGATTTTAACAGCCTTCAGTATGTCTATATTGTTGTAAACAAACTGGCCATGGAACAAAAAAAGTTGCAGGGTAAGCAGGAAGATAAACCCTAAGCATGATCAATCTCTTTGTTTCCAATATTCTCCGTTTCATATTCCTGATCCTTTTTCAGGTACTGCTGCTGAACAATATAGGCCTCTATTATAACCTGGCAAATCCCTACCTGTACGTACTGTTCATTATTTTACTGCCCATTGACATTCCGGTATTTCTGTTGTTTGCCCTGTCTTTTCTGGCAGGTCTTTCTATAGATATGTTCAATGGCACGATCGGCCTTCATGCTGCAGCATGCGTCTGTATGGCCTTTGCGCGCATCATTACCCTGGGGCTGTTAAATCCGCGGGGGGGGTCGGAATTCTACAATGAGCCTACAATGCGTAATATGGGTTTCAACAGATTCATCACCTATGCCTCTTTTCTGATCCTTGTTCACCACCTTACCCTCATCACTTTTGATATTTTCAGGTTCTCCGAATTTTTTTATATCATACTGCGCGTGCTTTCCAGTTCATTATTCACCCTATTACTGGTAATTTTAAGCCAGTACTTATTCTTTGGAAGACGAACTAAACAATGAATACATTTTTCGAACGCAGGTATATAATTCAGGGAATTATTGTTTGTATTGCCCTAATTCTGCTCTCGAGGATCTTCTATATCCAGATCATTGACAAGTCTTATTTCATCGCATCCGAAAACAATGTGATCCGAAAACTGATCGTGTACCCTGCCAGGGGTTCAGTGATGGACAGGAACGGAAAAATCCTGGTCCAGAATACGCCGGTCTACGACCTGATGGTCATCCCAAAAGAGGTCAGGGCATTTGATACAACGCTTCTTTGTTCACTGATAAACTCTACAAAAGAGGATTTTATCGAAAGTTACCGTGACGGGCATAAGAAATCTCCTTACAAACCTTTTATCGTTGAAAAACAGCTTTCCCTGCAAACATATGCACGCCTGCAGGAGCTGCTCTATCAGTTCAAAGGTTTCTATGTGCAGAACCGAACGGTCCGGAACTATCCAAGGCCTATTGCCGCCCAGCTTCTTGGCTATGTAGGTGAAGTAAATGACAAGATCATCGACCGCTCGAACGGATTCTACCGGCAGGGCGATTATATCGGCATGAGCGGCATTGAAGGCTCCTATGAGTCTATTCTTCGTGGAAAAAGAGGTGTCAGAATGGTCCTGTATGATGTACACAATACAGAGAAAGGAAGTTATGAATCAGGAAGGTATGATACCCTAGCCGTTTCAGGAGATAAAATGACCAGTTCCATTAACTCTGATCTGCAGGAATACGGGGAAAAGCTGATGAAAAACAAGCTTGGAAGTATTGTCTGTATAGAACCTAAGACGGGCGAGATCCTTGCCCTGATCAGCAGTCCCAGTTATGATCCTAACCTTCTGGTGGGCAGGAACAGGGGGAAGAACTTCAGCAAGCTTTATACAGATCCGTACATTCCTCTATATATGCGGCCCCTGCAGGCATATTACCCTCCAGGCTCTACGATCAAGCCGGTCCAGGCCCTGATCGGCCAGCAGGAAGGCCTGATCTTTCCGACCACTGTATTTCCAGGAGGAGTAGGCTATTATGCAGGGCGTCACCTGGTCAAGAATTTCCACTCACTTCCGGCGCTGGACCTTCGGGGAGCACTCCAATTTTCAAGTAATTCCTATTTTTGCAGCGTATTCAATAAGGTCATCTCTGAAGGTCCTTTTCATAACGTAAGGCAGAATTTCACACTCTGGCGAAGTTTTATGAGCCGGTTCGGCTTTGGCAATCTGCTGGGCGTAGATATTCCCAATGAAAAACATGGACGTCTGCCCAGTATGGCCCTCTATGATAAAATGCACGGAAAAGATCATTGGAATGCCAACTCCATTATTTCCCTGGCCATCGGGCAGGGAGAGCTTGATGTGACGCCACTTCAAATGGCCAATGAAATGGCCGCCATAGCCAATAAAGGGTATTATGTGGTGCCTCATGCGATTATGGGCATCGGAAAAAACCTGTACCTCAGGCCTGAGTTCAGGGTAAGGCATTCCCTTGGTATTGATACCGCATATTTCAATGCGGTACATGACGGCATGCAGCTGGTAGTGGAAGAAGGTACGGCGGTACGCTCGAAAATCCCAGGCATTCATATTTGTGCAAAAACAGGAACTGCCCAGAACCCCCATGGTGAAGATCATTCAGTCTTTGTTGCCTTTGCACCCCGGGAAAACCCAAGAATTGCTATCTCAGTCATCGTGGAGAATGCAGGTCAGGGTGCATTCTGGGCAGGGCCGATCGCAAGTCTGATGATCGAGAAATATTTGCGTGATTCGATATCAAGACCGGCCATGGAAAAAAATATTATGGATGCGGTGATCCTTCCATCGATAAAAGGAACAAAAGGCGAGATCTCAGCGTCAAAAAGCGCTACCAGTCCGCAGGTCCGAAAGCCTGCCCAAGGACATGACAGTACGCCGGTAATAAGAACAGTTCCAGCACATAAAGCTGAAAAAGTGCATGATAAAATACTTACTTCTGCGCCAGTACTTTTTAACCCGGTCAGCTTCTGGGTCTCTGAACAAACCTGGAATTTTAAACCACCCTATCACTGATGGAAAAGAACAGGAGCATATTTTTTAATATTGACTGGTTTACCCTTTTTCTCTATGGGTGCCTGATCACAATAGGTCTTGTGAGCATCTATGCAGCCAATTATGATCCGGCCCATGCATCCCTGTTTAACTTTCAGAGAAATTATGGAAAGCAGGTGATCTGGATTCTGACTGCTTTCCTGATTGCCGGTATCATACTGCTGCTCGACAGTAAGTTCATGCCTACATTTTCGTACGTCTTCTTTGCCATTACAATGCTGATGCTGATTGCCGTTATGTTTTTGGGCCGGTCGGTAAACGGAAACCGCAACTGGTTTGAAATAGGAAATTTCAGGCTCCAGCCATCAGAGTTTGCAAAGGTAGCTACCTGCCTGGCCCTTGCACGGTTTATGAGCGGTACAAATATTAAATGGGAAGATCTGAAGACCCGGCTTGCCTCCTTTACCATCATTGCCATCCCCTTTGTACTGGTAGGGCTCCAGGATGTAGGCTCTTCACTTACTTTTTCAGCTTTTATTTTCGTGCTTTTCAGGGAAGGTCTGCCTCCCTGGGTGCTTGTGATAACCCTGCTGTCAATTACCCTTTTTATTCTGACCCTGCTGGTAAATTCTATATACCTGTTTATATTTCTGCTGATCATGGGAGGGCTGATCTTTTATTATATGCGCAAGACCCGCAAGAACATCCAGCTGCTTGCTTTTTCCATGGTCATCTCCTCAGCCCTGATCTTTGCCGTACCCTTTTTTGTAAATAAGGTATTAAAGCCCCATCAGCGCGTGCGCGTAAATAATCTGGTAGGGAAAGATATTGACCTGAAAGGAAATTATTATAATGTAAATCAGTCACAGATTGCCATTGGCTCAGGAAGAATGTGGGGAAAGGGCTTTTTGCAGGGTACACAGACTAAATTCGACTTTGTGCCCGAGCAGACCACTGATTTTATTTTCTGTACGGTGGGGGAAGAATGGGGTTTTGCCGGAGCCCTGGTGGTCATCGGACTCTATATAGCGCTTCTTATGCGGATGATCACCCTGGCAGAGCGCCAGCGTACGGTATTTGGGAGGGTCTACGGATATAGTGCTGCCTGTATCATATTTTTTCACCTCACCATCAATATTGGCATGACCATCGGCCTGGTTCCTGTGATTGGCATACCCTTGCCCTTTATAAGCTATGGAGGGTCTTCACTCTGGAGTTTTACCATTCTGCTCTTTATTTTGGTCAAACAGGATGCGGCAAGAACCATGTTGCGCTAGGTTGCGCTAGGATCCGGGAAACCTGCGCGTTAAAAGGCTTTTAAGAACCTCTGCATGGGTTTCTCTGGAACTCCAGTCATACCTTGGGGCGATATGCTGATCAAGGTAGTCAAGCGCCTCAGCCTCGGTCATAAAATTATCCAGCGTTCCCATGGTGCGCTCGTATTCTTCCGCACTTCCATTAAAAAGAGCCCTTATAAAAAGAAGACGCTGATTCAGGCTAATACTCTGACTTATATGACTGACAGGTCTTTTGTCAAAATTATTCAGAATATTAGGATTTGGATTTGCGGCTGAAAGCACAGAGTGCACATTGCGCGGAGTTTCAGCCTCTGCAGCAGAAGGTAGAGGCAATGGAAGAGCCAGTGGATCTATAACAAGCACAGGCTGGGCAAGTACAGGTTGGGGAAGTACAGCCTGGGGAAGTACAGCCTGGGGAAGTGCAGATACCGGCAATGAAGTCAGTAAAGGAGCTCCGGCTCTGTTCATTTTTTGCAGGATTTCCAGGTATTCTGCCAGGAGCCTGGTATTGGCCAGGCAGATCTCAATATCAGTTTCAGCAGGAATGCCTGAATGCGCTGACAGTAGATGATATTGATCCCTGATTTCTGTAACTATGATGCCGATCTTGCCCAGCAATGCCTGATTGTCCATAAATTGCCCTAAAATAAGGATTATTTCTTCATTTTAGAAGCTGATAAATTTCTGGAGAAGCTATGGCAATGGAAGGGATGCTCCTGCAGGGAAGAATTGAAGTCATCACAGGTTCGATGTTTTCGGGTAAAACGGAAGAACTTCTTAAACGAATGAACCGTGCCAGATTTGCCCACCTCAGAACAATTATCTTTAAGCCCTCGATCGATACCAGATTTAATGAATCTGCGGTTGTTTCCCATGACCTTAATTCAATCAGGTCTACCTCTGCAGATCACTCATCAGCAATCCTGACCCTGGGCCGGCATGCACAGGTGATTGGAATTGATGAAGCACAGTTCTTTGATTATGACCTTGTCAATGTATGCAATACCCTTGCCGATCAGGGAAGCAAGGTAATTGTTGCCGGCCTGGACATGGATTTCAATGGCACCCCTTTCGGCCCGTTACCTTTTCTGATGGCTATTGCAGATGAAGTGACCAAGCTCCATGCAGTTTGTGTGAAATGTGGTCGTACAGCTTTAAATTCGTACAGACTGGGTTGCAACCAGGAAAAGATCATGCTCGGTGAAAAAGAGCAATATGAGCCCAGATGCCGGAACTGTTTTCATCTGGCGGAATAGATTTTGCTGGCCTACCTGTCAATCAGCTGAACTTATTCTTTAAGGCGGCAAGCATGGAGGCCATATCTCCCTCCTCTGTTTTTTTCTCTGCCCGTTTTACTGCAACAGGTTTTTTGGCAGGAGCTTGTTTTACAGGCTTTGCCTGTCCGGACCCTTCTGCTCCGGCAGGCTTGTCCCCTGTTTTCATGGAGAGGGCAATCCGCTTGCGGGCAATATCTACTTCAGTAACGGTAACCAGCACTTTCTGCTGCACCTTCACGACCTCATTCGGATCTTTGACAAACCGGTCGGCAAGCTGACTCAGGTGCACAAGCCCATCCTGATGGACACCAATATCTACAAAAGCTCCAAAATTGGTAATATTGGTAATAATGCCTGGCAGTTGCATCCCTACCTTCAGATCAGTGATGGCATTCAGCCCTTCAGTGAAGCTGAAAACCTCAAAACTCTGACGGGGATCACGTCCGGGCCGGGCGAGTTCCTGAATAATATCAAGCAGTGTGGGCAAGCCTACCGATTCTGATACATAGCTGCTCAGCTTAATCTGCTTTCTGAGCTTCTCATCAAGGATTAACTGCCCGATATCAGATCCCAGATCAGCGGCCATTTTACTCACCAGGGCATAACGCTCAGGGTGTACCGCACTTGAATCAAGGGGGTTGGCTGCATGATGGATCCTTAAAAATCCGGCAGCCTGCTCAAATGCCTTTTCACCAAGCCTTGGTACCTTCTTCAGATCTTCACGGCGGGTAAAGGGGCCATGAAGGTTCCTGTACTCTACGATCTGCTGACCCAGGGCGGGACCCAGGCCTGATACATAAGATAATAGCTGCTTGGAGGCAGTGTTCAGCTCCACGCCTACCTGATTCACACAACTTATAACCGTATCGTCCAGGGAAACCTGCAATAATTTCTGGTCCACATCATGCTGGTACTGACCCACACCCATTGATTTGGGATCGATCTTTACAAGTTCAGCAAGGGGGTCCATTAAACGGCGGCCAATTGATACCGCTCCACGGACAGTCAGGTCATAATCAGCAAATTCTTCGCGTGCAACTTCTGAGGCAGAGTAGACAGAGGCTCCGTTCTCATTGACCATCACGACCATCACCTCAGCAGGTATGACCCGGCGTACAAAGAGCTCTGTTTCCCTCCCTGCCGTGCCATTGCCTATAGCAACCGCATCAAGGCGAAGGGTCTGAACAAGATGAAGCAAGGTCTTTTCTGCCTCAGCAAGCCCCCCTGCCCCTGTATGCGGGTATATGGTGGCATTGTCAAGAAGCTTTCCCTGTTCATCCAGGCAAACGATCTTACATCCTGTACGAAACCCCGGATCAATGGCCAGCACACGTTTCTGTCCCAGGGCAGGGGCAAGGAGCAGTTGCCGTACATTCTCCACAAATACTTTAATGGCAGCCTCATCGGCTAGCTTTCTGGTGAGCAGCCTTATCTCTGTTTCCATAGACGGGCCCAGCAGGCGTTTATAGCTGTCAGCAATCGCCAGTTTTACCTGAGTGCCTGTTTCATTTACGGTTTTCAGGAAAAATGATTCAATGAGCGCTACTGCATCCGGGGCTTCAGGCCTTAGTTCAAGCCATACCACCTGCTCCTTTTCAGCCCTTCTCATTGCAAGCACACGGTGTGAGGGTGCCGATTTGACAGGCTCGGACCATTCAAAATAATCTTTATACTTGATGCCCTTTTCTTCCTGCCCTTCGATCACTTTACAGGTGAACGTACCTTTAGACAGAAACAGACCCCTTAATGAGGCACGCAGTTCGGGGGCCTCAGCAATCTGCTCAGCAAGAATGTCACGGGCACCATTCAGGGCAGCGGCAGCTGTATCCACTCCTTTTTCTGTATTTACATAGCGTTCTGCTTCTTCATAGACAGACCCATCGGCCTGCTCGTTTAAAAAAAACGCCAGGGGCTCGAGCCCTTTTTCTCTGGCTATGCTGGCCCGGGTAGTACGTTTGGGCCTGTAAGGAAGGTAAAGATCTTCAAGCTTGGTAAGGTTTTCTGCAGAAAGGATCTGCAACTCCAGTTCTGCTGTCAGCTTTCCCATCTCTTTAAGCGAAGAAAGAATAGCTTCTCTCCTTTTTTCAAGCTCATTCAGCTGAATGATCCGGTCACGTATCGCCAGCACCTGCACTTCGTCAAGGCTTCCGGTCATTTCTTTCCGGTAGCGTGCAATAAAGGGTATGGTAGCACCTCCATCAAGAAGGGCAGCTGTTGTATTTACCTGTTTTTCAGAGATGGAAAGCTCTGCAGCAATTTTATTAAACTGAGTATTCAAAGCGTACGTTTGGGTGGATCTGCAAAGCCGCCAAGATAAAGTTCAGGAATGAATTCCTGAACTTTATTTAATTTTAAGGAGCATCGTTACATTCAATCTCAAGCACACTGCGGGCAGGTATTTTCAATGAAATTTTATTTTCAGAAATTTTAAATCCGCTGAATGTGACAGGAACGACAGATGCCTTTTTACCAAACTCATTGAAGTCAGTTATTTTAGCGGCTGTAAGCACCCTGGCCCCGGCTGCACTAAGATGTCTGGCTCCTTTAAGCAGAAGGGTCAATGGAATCTCCCTGCTGGGATCAATATTGCAGACCGTTATATGGATCTTTCCATTTTTATCGGTTGAAGCAGAGGCATTCAGTGCAGTCAGACTCTTCCCCTCAAACATGTATTTATCTGACCTGACAGTGACCGGCAGCAGTTTTGCATTCTGATGTGCTGCATACATCTGGTATACATAATAGGTAGGGGTGAGCACCATGTCCTTGCCTGAGGTTAGGATCAGGGCCTGAAGCACATTGATCATCTGGGCAATACAGGTCATTTTAACCCTGTCGCTATGATTATTAAAAATATTCAGGTTAGTCCCTGCCACCAGGGCATCACGGAGTGAATTCTGCTGGAACAAAAACCCTGGATTGGTTCCCGGCTCTACATCAAACCAGTTCCCCCATTCATCGACCATAAGACCTATTTTCTTTGCAGGGTCGTATTTATCCATGATAGCAGAATGCTTAGCCACGAGTGAATCCATTTCCAGGGTCTTTGACATAGTTTTAAACCATTCAGGTTCTGCAAACCGCGTAGCAGATCCTTTATGATCCCAACCATCCTGGATTGTATAATAATGAAGGGATACGCCGTTCAGGATACGGGATCCTTCTTTCATGACCGTTTCAGTCCAGTGAAAATCTGCATCACTTGCCCCTGAGGCAACTCTCAGCAGATGATTCCCTGGAAAATTCTTTACATAGGCATTGAACTGCCTCATAATATCGGTATAGAACTCAGCCTTCATATTACCTCCGCAGCCCCAGGCTTCATTCCCCAGTCCCAGATATTTGATCTTCCAGGGCTCTTCCCTGCCGTTGAGTTTACGCAGGTCAGTCATCGGGCTTTTATTCGGGGAGGTCATGTACTCCATCCATTGAGAGAGTTCACGCACTGTGCCACTGCCCAGATTTCCGGAAATATAGGCCTCAGAGCCTACCTGGGCACAGAGGTCCATAAACTCATGCGTACCAAAGCTATTGTCTTCAGTGACCCCGCCCCAGTTTGTATTGATCATTGTCGGGCGCTTTTCAGGTACCCCTATTCCATCCATCCAATGATACTCATCAGCAAAACAGCCACCCGGCCAGCGGATCAGGGGAATCTGCACTGCTTTCAGGGCGGCAACTACATCATTCCGGATGCCTCTTGTATTTGGGATCGGTGAGTTTTTTCCCACCCAGAGTCCTTCATATACACCATGACCAAGATGCTCGGCAAACTGCCCGTAGATATCCCTGCTGATCACGGTATTACCCGCTTTAGTATCAATGCTGATCTCTGATTGTCCAAACCCAGAGGCCGGAGCGATCAGGCATGACAGGGCAATACTCATTCTAAGTAGTTTTTTCATTCAAATAGTGTGTTTAAGGGGCAGGTAAAATTTTAAGATCGTATAGCTTCGAGCCATGCATGGGCCATAAGTCCGCAGCCTGCCATACTCGGATGCACGCCATCACCCGTCCAGTAAACACCTGGAGCTGTTTTCTGGGCAAGGTCATAGATTTGCTGATAGGGAATAAACACTGCATTAAAATCAGCAGCAAGCTTTCGGGCTGTTTCCCTGTAGGCATCAAAAGCCGGGTACCAGTGTGCATCTACGGCTTTGACCCCGTTTACTGCATAGGGCTCACCAATGATCAGCTTAAGATCAGGAAGCTCTTTCATCGTGCGTTCCAGTAATTTCCTGTAATCGGCGTGATAGGTTTCAACTGTACCCTTATACCCTGATGAGAGTGTATGCCAGAAGTCATTGACCCCTACCAGGATGCTCAGCACTCCGGGCTTTAGATTCAGGCAGTCTGTATCCCAGCGCGCTGCAAGTTCGAATACCTTGTTTCCGCTTACCCCCCTGTTATAGATATGCAGATCGTTTTCTGCAGACCCCTGCAATAACTGGCCTGCAGCCATAAGCGCATAGCCTCCCCCCATTGCCTGAGCCGAGTTGGGTGCGGCATTGTCACGTGCACGGCCTGAATCTGTCACCGAATCACCCTGAAACAGAATGATCTCTCCTTTTTTAAGCTGGATCTTCGGAGGTCTGGCCGACGGCCACGCCGCTTTTACAAGTTCCGGGATACCCATCGAGACGACAGCACCGGCGGCAGCTGTCAGGATGAAATTTTTTCTGCTTGTTGATTTGTTCTCCATTGGCTTGTATGATTCTTAAATGAAGCTAGGTTATTTACCCACTCTTTCCTACCATAATTGTTACTTCATAGCATTTTCAGGCGCGGATCTTATTTTTCCAGCTTTTTAAAGGCCTGTTCTATTCCTTCAGTCTCTATGACATTCAGAAAATACGCGACCGCCTGCCCGAATCCGGGAAGCAGGTTCAGGTCTGTTCCCCAAAGCACAAGTGAACCCAGCACCGCAGTCACCACTCCACCCATGGCATGATCTGCCCAGATCCTATTGAGCAGGGCGGCATGCGCGTCTTCAAGATGATATTCCTGGTTATTAAACCTTCCTTTATAGATTCCCTCTTCCTGAGTGCTCTGCATAAAGCGGATATACCCTGCAAATCCAAGAGCTATATGCCTGGGTACCTGATTATTGAGCTTATAGAACTCTTTCAGCACCGGAAGAACACGGATTTTCAGTTTTTCAGTATACCCGGCACAGATCCGGATCCAGAGATGGTCTATACTTTTATTGCTGAACCTGTCAAGAACCTGCCCTGCAAATATATTCACCATCGCCGGGTCGGCCTTATATGGCATGGATACAGCCAGTTCATCCAGCAGCAAATGCCTGATAAAAACGCTGGTCTGCGGGGATGACATCGCCTGTTCCACAGTTTCCAGACCAGCAAGTACAGCCAGTCCGCAGCTAAGGGTATGTGTTCCGTTCAGCAACCTCAGCTTGAGCTCACGGTAAACCTCAATATTTGTGCTGATGATCATGCGCGGATCGGCCTCATGAAAGCCAAGAAGGCCGGCAACCTCCTTTCCACCTTCAATTGCCCATAAACAATAAGGTTCCGCCATACACAGCAGTGCATCAGTATAGCCCAGCTCAGTCTCCAGGCTTTGAAGCATAGCCCCGGTGGGCCTGCCCGGAACGATCCGGTCTACAAGCGTATTGCAGAATGTATTGTGATAGCTTAACCATCCGCTGAACAGATCTCCAAGTTTATTTTCATCAGCAAGCCTCAGGAGCACTGACTTAAGCACAGCTCCGTTATCAGGGATCAGTTCTGTAGGCAGAATGACCATTCCACTGTCAATGGTACCCCCGAAAGCCTTGAAGCGTTCAAAAAGAAAAGCCAGTAATTTTGCAGGGAAACTTTTGGGCACGCCCCCATGCACAGATTCTGATACATAGCAGATCCCTGCTTCAGTAGTGTTTGAGATGATAATTTTCATCTCTGCATGATGGGCAGCCTGTAGCACCTCGGACCAGGAGCTTTCTGCATCCAGCACCCGGCTAATGGCAGAGGAAATCAAATTTTCATAAACCTCGCCCTTGCCATCCCTGCCCCTGATACAAATTGTATAAAGATTATCCTGGGCTGAGAAAGTCTCTGCATTGCCTGCAGCCGTTGATTTGACCACCAGCACCCGGCCCATGAACAGCCCCTTGCGGTTGGCCTGTTCTATGAAATAATCGGGTAATGCCCTGAGCAGCACACCGGCCCCGAACTGGAGTACCTTTTCAGGCAGGTTTGTGCTTACAGGAGGGTCAATTGCGGTCAGCTGAAGCTGCTGAACAAGAGATCTTGAAAGTGCTTCCATCAGACTGCGGTCTTACTTCTAACCAGCTCAACCAGGGCCATGGCCTCCCTGCTTTTCTGGGCTAATGCTGTATAGTCACCGTTCATTTTAATCTGCCGGGTAATAAGGCCTGTACCCATGGCTACCAGCGATGCACCGCTGGTAAACCAGGCATTCAGATTTTCCTTTTCAATACTGACACCCCCACTTGGCATAAAGATCAGTTCAGGGTAGACTTCTTTAATAGCTTTCACAAAACCTGGGCCGAGTACAGAGGCCGGAAAGAGTTTGATAAGCCTGATGCCCTGTTTCCAGGCTGTATGTACCTCAGTAGGGGTGAAGCATCCGGGTATCCATAAAAGTTTAAGGTCTGCTGCAATGGTGGCTATCCAGGGATCAAAACAAGGACTTACCAGAAAGTCAGCACCTATATCAGCAAACTTATAGACCTCTTCTGTATTTCTTATCGTGCCAGCTCCCAGGATCAGGCCTGGCATTTCAGCACATGCTTCCAATTTCAGGCGCCTGAAATTTTCATAGGCCATTGGTCCTCTGTTTATATATTCTATGACCCGCATGCCAGACTCATAAAGAACTCTGACAATTCCCAGACTCTTTTCAAAACTATCTTCATAAAACAAGGGCATAATACCCTGATCTACACATAGATTTATCACATTTATACTTTCTTCAGCCATGGTTTTATTTAATTAACGATCAGGTATAGCCTGGTAAATAAGCTGCCCGGTGGTATGGCTTGAGCAGCCTGAAAGAAGGAAAGCTGCAGAAGCTGCCATTTCCTCCCTTGCAGGTGCTGTATCTCCCATATTCCAGCCGGCTTCTATCAGAGCATTCACCCTGATGGTGTAAGGTACTAATTCAACTGCCCATTCACGGGTCAAAGCTCTCCAGGCACCGGCCGACGGCCTTAATAGGGAAGGATTCCCGGCACATTCATTGCATAAATTAAGGATCACTCCCCTGCCTGGCTTTAAGAAAGGAATAGCTGCCTGGGTAAGGTTAAAATACGGAACAAGTTCATTTTCAAGTATTTCAAGAAAGCTTGTATACCCCCCAGATTCAGAGAGCACTGAATGGGCGGTATGGTTGATCAGTCCGTAAACCGATCCATGCCTGGCCACCACCTTGCTCAGAACCAGCCGGCAGGCAAGCTGATCATGAAGATCAGCAGCAATAAATTCCGCATTACTTCCCTCTTGCTCAGCTAAATGGCTGCCTGTGACAGCCACAGATTCCTTTCCGGTGAAGACAAGGATGGCACCTTCCCGGACCAGAAGCCTGGCAAGAGGCTGGAGCAAAGCTGGTGCATGGCTGTTTATAAGAATTACTTTCTGTTGCAGGTGCAGGTCCATTATCGTGTCAGATGATAGAATATGGAAGCATTCCGATACCAGAAGGCCTGCCTGGCTTCCTCAGTAAAACGGGCGCTGAAGTCTTCGGCAAGCCCTGCCACTTCTGAATACGCCGAGGAGAGCAGACATACCGGCCAGTCAGAGCCATACATGATCCTTTCAGGTCCGAAACAGTCCAGTACATGTACCAGAAAAGGTATAAAATCCTTATTACTTACTGAATTTCCAAGGGTCACAAGCCCTGAAATCTTACAGTATACATTCTTTGATGCCGAGATCCTATCCATTCCTTTCAGCCATGCAGCCTCAGGCTTTGACTGCAGCACAGGTTTGGCTATATGGTCAATGACCAGATTGAGCCGGGGAAATTCCAGGGCCAGTTCTGCAGCATAGGGCAGATGCCGCGTGCAGATCAGCAGATCGAACGTATAGCCCAGCCTCTGCAGACAGGCAAGCCCCCTGCGGAAGGCGGCTCCCAGCATGAACCTGTCATCGGGCTCGTCCTGCAATAAATGCCTGAAACCCTTCAGGTCCGGATATTTCTGCAGCTCCTGCAGCTGCTCTTCAATATCCCCGGAGCAGAGATCGGCCCAGCCCACCACTGCTTTTATAAAAGGATATTTTCCGGCCAGTTCAAGCAGGAATATGGTTTCATCTGCAGACTGACTGGCCTGCACAGCAATACAGCCGTCCATGCGGCTTGCATTCAGGGACAGTTCAAGGTCAGGGGG
>JAYWCR010000251.1:0-2779 GCA_043780395.1 Sphingobacteriales bacterium | reverse complement strand
AAGCCTTTGAACGGCTATTAACCATTTTTATATTACATGTGCATGGAACCTGAAAAGATCAGCCGCAGACAAGTCTTACAGTTAACAGGAGTATTGGGAGCAGCCATGCTGCTGCCAGCCCTTCAATCAGAAGGGTTGACATCTTTACCCAATAAAACACCAGATCTCACGGCTGATGAACTGGCATCTATTGACTCGGCCTTAGGTAAAAAGGGTGTCTATAAACAAGCAGAATCTGTATACACCATACCCTTACCCCGCAATGACCTTAAAATGAAAATTAAAGGCGAGCCGGTTCCTATTCCTTTTGGTTTTGGCGGCTGGGTGTCGTTCAAGAAAACAGCAGATGGTAAATCAGCGATGGTCATGAGCGATACCGTATTGCAAATGGAAGAAATTAATCCACTGATATCTACAGCACAGGCCAATGGCCTTGAAATAGCCGCTATCCATAACCACTTCTTTTATGAGGAACCCCGCATATTCTATATGCATATTCACGGCATGGGTGCCGTAGACGTATTAGCAAAGAAATTTGCCAGCACCATTCGGGATAGCAAATTGTTTCCCGCAAACCAGCCTGCGCCGTCTGCTCAGGCGACACCTACAGGTAAGGAGAACTTTGATCTGCCTGCCTTAGATGCTATTGTAAAAACTTCGGGTACGGTGAACGGTCCGACCTATAAATATACCCTGGGCCGGAAAGACTTGAAAGTGATGGCAATGGGAGTAGAAATGACAACCAATATCGGGTTGAATAGCTGGGCATCGTTTGCCGGAAAGCAGGATGACGCTCATATTGCAGGGGATATTGCCATGTTACAAAGCGAAGTGAACGGTGTCATAAAAACCCTGAGGGCACATAACCTTGAAGTGGTAGCCGTACATAATCATATGCTTGGCGATGATCCGCATATGATATTTCTGCATTATTACGGACGTGGAAATGCGGCAACTCTTGCCGGGGGCTTCAAAGCTGCTATAGATATGCTCGGTAAGAATTCCAGGGGCAGCATGAAGATGTAAGTTTAGACCAAGTGCTTACAGGCACTCTGATGGGTTTGAATCTTAAAAACTTAATAGGTGTAATCATACAATCAGATAATCCTTCATCCTTTTAACCCATACTTGTCAACCAGAGCCTATCTTTTCTCAGGGAACATGGTTACTCCAAACCGATTTTCAAGATTAGACAGTCGCTTGGCAATTTGTGGGTCAGTGGGGCTTAGGTTATTTTTCATCATATCAGGAATGATTTTATGAAAAAGTTCTTCCAGGAAATCCTCAAAGTTCTGATTAAAGTACATATCGATGAAACGAAGCGGTTTTTCAGAACCGTTCCAGAACGTATGTTCAATCTGACTTGGCCTTAAATGCCATCCGCCAGCTTGAATTTCTTCTACCTTGCCCTCTACAATCACCGTAGCCGTTCCATCTAATTTGCTTAGAGTTAAATCACCTTTTTTTATGAGTTATTTAACCTGCCTCAAGCTGAAACTGTAATAATCGTTTTAGTAAACTACCTGTCCCTGACTGGTACTATGTCAACGTATAAAATAAAAGGCTGAAGCAGTTTCAACTAGATGAGTAAGCTTTGCACCGGATTGATTTAACAGGAGAAAGTCTAAGAAAAAAAAGGTAGAATTGTTAAGCTATCAGATTCTCTGCGTCAATACACATAATAGCAGAAGCAAAAATGGGTGAGATCAGTATGGCAGATAAAATAATTAAATGAAAGGAATAAATCTTCCCCACTGGTTATCTGATATCGTGTATACGCTATTAGGAATATTGTTTAGCGGCTTTGCGCTTAAAAGTTTTCTTGTCCCCAATAAATTTTTTGACGGAGGTGTAACCGGCATCTCTCTTTTGCTGCATGAGACCTATAATCTGAATATTGCTTATGTAATCATTATAGCTAATATCCCGTTTATTATTGCGGGCGCTTTCCAGGTGAATAAGACATTTGCTATTAAGACCTTTATTGCTGTAGTTTTACTGGGCCTCTGTCTTCTCTACCTTCCATATCCCGAAAAAATAACCTCTGATAAACTTTTAGTCTCCATTTTTGGTGGGGTGTTTATGGGCATAGGAGTAGGTCTGGCCATGCGCGGAGGCTGTGCGCTTGATGGCATTGAAGTACTTGCACTTTATACCGGTAAGCGAATCAGCTTTACCATAAGCGAAATTATTTTAGCTATAAACATTATCATCTTTCTGATAGCAGCTATACAGCTAGGTTTGCCTACAGCTTTTTACTCTATACTCACATATTATTCAGCTTCTAAAACCATCAGTTTTGTGATTGAAGGTCTGGAGGAGTATACAGGTGTGACGATCATTTCGGGCGAAAACGAAAAGATAAGGGAGCAACTGGTCATGAGCATGGGGAAAGGCATCACTGTTTATAAAGGCGAACGTGGTTTTTTAAAGGAAAGCTTCGATGTAAGCCAGCCAGTGGATATTATATATACCGTGGTAACACGGCTGGAGGTCAGGCGCCTGCGTAACCTGGTAAGCGATATTGATTCCAAGGCATTCGTTTTTACAAGTGTGATAAAAGAAGCCGCCGGAGGAGTACTGAAAAGGAAGACAAGGCATTGATCTTAAACAGGTAGAAGATACGTTCGATACCTTTCTTGCCTTAAGACAATTTCCGTTCTTCTCTAAAGGCAAACTGTTTAAGTATCTTTGCTGAATCAATGAAAAAGATACTTACCCTGATTTTCATAGCAGTTCTGTATGCTGGATCTGCATTTTCTCAGCATACACTGAATGT
>JAYWCR010000250.1:0-5175 GCA_043780395.1 Sphingobacteriales bacterium | reverse complement strand
CTCGAAAGAGCCTGCGGCGCTGTTAAATATGCAAAGAGCTTCGTGGAAGATGTCGAATTCTACGCAGAAGATGCGGGCAGGGCTGACAAGGCTTTTCTGGCCAAAATGATCGAGGCTGTGATTAAAGCAGGAGCCACTGTCGTCAACATTCCTGATACCAACGGCTACTGTACGCCGCAGCATTACGGATCTATAATCGCCTACCTGGTTGAAAATGTTCCGAATATTCATAAAGCCATCATCTCAGCACATTGTCATAATGACCTGGGTCTGGCAACTGCTGATTCGCTCTCCGGGATCATGAACGGTGCCCGCCAGGTTGAATGCACGATTAATGGCATTGGCGAAAGAGCAGGGAATACCAGCCTTGAAGAGGTTTCCATGATCCTGAAAACGCATCCTTCACTGGGTTTTCATACTGGAATTAATCATCAGCGGCTGTATCCGATGAGCCAGATGGTTTCAGAAATGATGCATATGCCTGTGCAGGCAAATAAAGCCATTGTTGGCAGCAATGCCTTTGCCCACTCATCAGGAATCCATCAGGATGGTTTTCTTAAAAACCGTCAGAACTATGAGATCATTGATCCGGTCTCTGTTGGATTTCCAGAGGCTACAATTGTGCTGACAGCGCGTAGTGGACGCCATGCCCTCAAGCACCGTCTTGAAAAGATCGGGCATATTCTTGAAAAGGATGAACTTGATCTGATTTATTCCCAGTTCCTTATCCTTGCTGATGTAAAAAAAGAGATCATTGATGCAGACCTGGTCTTGCTGGTCGCTACCCATGTACCGGTGCGCAGATAAGTTTTTTCAATCATATTAAAAGCCTGTACCTGGAGACACTCTCTGGGTACAGGCTTTGTTTTTAATAGAAGAACATCTGTAATTGTAAGAGAAACTGACCATACGTCTGAGTATTGTAGGTAGCCATCGGACTTACTACATTGTAGGCCCTTGAATTATAGGAAAATCTTAAGTTCGATCCCATTCCATTGAACAGGTAGTTCACTCCATAACTATAGATCTTGCTGGAATTCAGTTTATCGAATCTGGATGGGTCGACAAGCTTTGTCTGACCGTAATGAGCTGAAATTGCCTGGTTCTCCAATTTTATCCATGGCTGGATCTTAGCCTTTTTGAAATAATAACCAAGTTCAAGAAACTGGATAGACTGGGCAGGAATTAAAGTGGCAAATGAATATTTTGATACATCTGTTCCTCCAGTCATATACTGGAATGCACCGTTCAGGGTTACCGAACCCGCATCTGTGACAGGCGCATCTACGAACAGATCCGTGCTCAGGCTGGAGTAAGATCCCTGTGTATCAAATCCGGCACCCAGGGTAAAGGTTTTTCCCTTGCCTAATTTCGTTCCTACATAGTAATAGTCCTTGTCTGCATCCAGGAAGTTATAGGCAAACCGGCCTGTTAACCTCAGTGGTCCTTTTCCATCTGTATTGCGGCCGGTAAATACTCCAAGGCGGTACTCAAACTTGTTATTGAAGATGAATCCACGGGCATTTACTCCCAGGTCGCGTCCGAAATTTCCTTCGAGCGGGCTGGTAGACAGAATATTATATGGAAATTGGAAGGTTCCGTAACTGCTTGTCAATAAGGCACCTGCAGTTTGCAATCCATTTCTTGAAGCCGAGACCAGTTGCTCGCCGGCGATCAGCTGAAAGGCATTGGAGAAATCATATTTAAACTGGGCATCCAGAATGATCGGGGATACTTTCACATTCTTTGATCCGTCTGCATTAGGCACTCCAATAGTTGAAGCAAGTTCTGTCTCTATAAAGAATGTTCCCTTTCTTGAAAGCTGACCTCCAAATAAGAGACGGAGCCGGTTAATATTAAAGCTTTTACTATAAGCTGTAGGTGGAGTAGCAACAAGTGGATTTGGATATCCATCCTGGGTTAATCCTGCAGACATCTGCAGCAAGGCACCAAAATGAACCGTAGGCTTGAATACGATACTGTCAGAATTTATTCCTTTCCTGTTAAATCCAAGTAATGGCTGCTGGTTGAGCGCTTTAAATACGGGAGCATCAGGCAAAAGATTGGCCTCGCCCGGCTGAGCTGGTAACCGGCGTTTAGAAGAATCGGATGTCAGGGAATGATCAGGGATTGAGATCTTGGGCAAATAATCTTTTGAATATGCAATGCCCTTGAAAAAGGTGCTGCACACAAGTAATGAGAGTAGAATTTTAAATTTCATAGGTGAATTGATTGATCGTGAAGTAATAAGCTAATTATTAATGTTGTAGTATACAATTTTATAAGGAGAAGTTGCTACACTAAATTAATATCCGGGTTAGAATGATCTCTGGGGGCAGCTGAGATGGTATCTGTTATTTAATAAGAGGTCCAGAACTATTTCTTGGGAGCCTGCGCTAACCAGTTTATAGAGGATCACTTATTCAAAACATCACAGTCGCCAGGAAACTCAGTAATTCACTAATCATCCTGGTTCTTTTTCTAAAGGATAAAGATACCTTGGAGTTTGCCAACTTCATAGAGTATCCGAACTGCAGTGTAGAAATCTTTAACAGATACGGCATGAAAGTATATTCTTCCGTTGGATATTCAGCTCCATGGAATGGAACATATAAAGGTTAGAAATTACAGGATGGCGTTTATAATTTTATTATTTATCCAGAAAAGGAGCTGGAACAATTTCCGGCTCTATATCTATAATCCATTAAGACCAACCATAACAGTTCTTGTATTATGGTTGGTCTTATAGATCAGGTGATCATTTTAGCGATGAAGAATGCCGCACCAGCAGCCAATGCTCCGATAGCGGTGATCTTGAGTGCTCCCTGCAAAGGAGGCTGCCCTGTAAGTTTGCTTTTGAAATACCCAAAAATGAACAGGCAGCATACCGTAACCATGGCTGAATACTTGAGGCCTGTTAATGGGCTATCGGTCAGAAAGTATGGGATCAATGGTACAATGCCGCCTATGATATAAGACACACCAATAGTAATAGCACTGTTGCGGGCTCTGTTCCGATCTGGCTTTTCAAGCCCGAGTTCAAATTTCATCATAAAATCTACCCATTGATCCTTGTCTTTCGACATTTCAATGGCAATTTCATTCTGCGCTTTCAGGCTCAGGCCATAACCGGCAAAAACATCCCTGATCTCCTGCATTTCAATTTCAGGCACCAGTTCAATTTCCTGATATTCACGTTTTAATTCTGATTCATAATGTTCTGACTCCGTCTGCCCGGCAAGGAAACCTCCAAGGCCCATGGCAATTGACCCCGCGGCAATCTCCGCCAGACCTGCCGTAATTACAAGGGTATTGGTATGTACAGCCCCACTGATCCCGGCGGCCAGTGCAAACGGAACGGTAAGCCCATCAGCCATACCAATCACAATATCCTGAATAAAAGCAGAACTTTTCAAGTGATTTTCTTCGTGATGGTGATGGTGGTGATGGTGTTCGGACATATCAGGCTTCCTGAGCTATAGTGTTTTTCGAAAGTTCAAAGGCTGCTCTTACCTTCTCTACATAATCAAGCTTTTCCCAGGTAAATAGTTCTACTTCCAGCTCAATTGTCTTCTTGTCGGGAGAAGTGAAAGTTTTTGAAATTATTTTTGGCTCTCTGCCCATATGGCCATATGAAGCAGTTTCCAGATAAATTGGATTTCTAAGCTTCAGGCGGGTTTCAATTCCATAAGGCGTCATATCAAAAAGGGTACTAACCTTTTTTGCAATATCGCCATCTTTAAGGCCGTCTATCTTACAGGTATCATAGGTGTTTATATAGATACCCATAGGCTCAGCAACTCCGATTGCATAAGAGACCTGTACAAGAACTTCATCACACAGGCCGGCTGCAACCAGGTTTTTTGCAATATGCCGGGTCGCATAGGCCGCTGACCGGTCGACTTTAGAAGGGTCTTTACCTGAAAATGCACCGCCCCCATGTGCGCCCTTACCGCCATAGGTGTCTACTATGATCTTTCTGCCTGTAAGCCCGGTATCACCATGTGGCCCGCCGATTACAAATTTACCTGTGGGGTTTATATGGTATTTTATATCATTATTGAATAATTGCTGAAGCGCTGGTTTTAACGTTGCTTTCACCCTTGGGATAAGGATAGTTATGATGTCATTTTTTATCCGTGCAAGCATAGCCTGCTCATCCAGGTCAAAATCATCATGCTGGGTAGAAATGACAATAGCCTCTATTCTGACAGGCTTGTTCTCATCATCATACTCAATAGTGACCTGTGACTTTGCATCAGGCCGCAGGTACCTGATCTCTGAATTTTCAGTTCTGAGCGCCGAAAGCTCAATTAACAGCTTATGAGCAAGATCAAGCGGCAATGGCATATAATTATCAGTTTCGCGGGTCGCATAACCGAACATCATGCCCTGGTCACCAGCACCCTGCTCTTCTTTTGGCTTGTCTTTTTTATCAACTCCCTGGTTGATATCAGGCGATTGTTCGTGAATAGCTGACAGAATGCCGCATGATTTGGCTTCAAACATATACTCACTCTTATTGTACCCTATATCGCTTATCACTTTCCTGGCTATGCTCTGCACATCCAGGTATACACTTGAGTTAACCTCTCCTGCAAGGATTACCTGACCTGTGGTTACCAGGGTTTCACAGGCAACCTTTGATGAAGGGTCAAAAGCCAGAAAATTATCAATGAGTGCATCTGAGATCTGGTCTGCAATTTTATCGGGATGCCCCGCTGAAACTGATTCCGAAGTGAACAAATAAGACATAATTTTTAAATTTTAATGGTCTGAAGCCGCAAAGCGGTTTTAATTTTATTATTTATGCCTGGGGAGGGGGGCTGATATAGGATGCATGAATTTAGCATTTTTTAACGTGGTTGCAATCAGTCCAAATCGATCCACAGGCACACAAATGTAAGGAAAAGAATTAAGCTGAAAAGAGTTTTAAAATTTGCTTTCTGAATCGCAAAGAATTGTTTAAACTTGTTTTGCGATAAATTAAAAAGTAAAGCAAATTAAACCAGCCCTTCAGAAGCTAATTTTTAGCGAAGGCCTTTGTTTTTTCTCTTTTAAATTTTAAATTGCTGTTGCTTTGCCGGGTGTGGGAGAAGAAAGATTTAATCAGTAAGCATGGGTAAGAAAACCAACGGCGGCATTGTTTATTCAACCGATCCTTCATTTACATTG
>JAYWCR010000249.1:0-7649 GCA_043780395.1 Sphingobacteriales bacterium | reverse complement strand
AACAAGACTATACATGAATATAGTCTCGTTTTTATGACTGTAAAAATAAAAATTAAAGCTGAATGCTCAAAAATAAAGCCATTTTACTATTTCGCAGGGCTTAAAAACAATTCCTTCGAAGGCCTTATATTCTAATTTCGGCATTTAAAACGATATTTTATAAAAATTAAGAATTTTTTCTGCGAGTACTTCTGAGATCTTAAAATAAGATTCTACTGTCCATCCAGCTGTATGCGGACTGAAGATCACGTTCTCAAGCAAGGCCAGGCCAGTGAACCATTCCAGGTCTTTACCGGCACTTAAAGGAAGTTTTTCATTCTCCAGAACGTCCAGACCAGCAGCCCTGATCTTTCCTGATTGCAGGGCCTGCAGCACATCGGCCATTTTCTGTGTTTCACCTCTGGAGGTATTCAGGTAGTAGAATGGCTTGGTAAACTGCCCGATGAACTCTTTATTCACCATGGCCCTTGTCTCATCCGTTAGGGGAACATGGATACTGAGAATATCGACCTCCAGAAGCAGCTGATCCAGGCTCACTTCCTGGGCATAGCGGTCTGAGAACGCCTGTTTATACTTGTCATAAGCAATGACCCGGCAATCAAAGCCCTGCAGCCGCTGCGCAAAAGCGCAGCCCATATAGCCATAGCCTATGATACCTACGGTCTTGCCCTTAATCTCAATGCCCCTGTTCCCTGAACGGTCCCATACCTGATTGCGCACCTGGCGGTCACTCTTCAGCAGTTTATTACTCAGGGCCAGTAACAGGCCCAGTGTATGCTCCGCCACGGCATCACGGTTTCCTTCCGGCGCATTAAAACAACGGATGTCCCGCTTTGCGGCTGCTTCAAGGTCAATATTATCCATCCCGGCCCCTGCCCTTCCTATAAATTCAAGACTGCCGGCATGTTCGAGCACTTCTTCTGTAATAAGAAATTTAGAGCGCACAATCAGCCCTTCATAGCCATCAAGGATCTTCAGAGCCTCTGCACGGCTTATATCTGGTTGATAGGTACAACTAAAACCATGTTTATTCATTATATCCATGAATACCTCATGAACATCATCTACTATAAGAATGCGTTTCATACTTTTAACTCTTCGGGGCAACAACCGTTTCTGATGCAGCCTGTTTTAAATTTATTTTAATTATGAAACGAATATTTACATTCATTGCCTGTCTTCTTGTCTGCGCTGCCGCAGGTCTGGTGGGCACCCTGGCTACCATTCCTCAAATTCCGGTCTGGTACAGCGGCCTTGTCAAACCTTCCTTCAACCCACCTGCCTGGGTGTTCGGGCCGGCATGGACGATCCTTTACATTTTAATGGCTGTGTCTTTATACCTCTATGTGCAGAAACCGGCTCAAAAGCCCAAACTGAGTGGCTATATCTTTTTTTTTATTCAGCTCTGCCTGAATGCCAGCTGGTCGGTCGTTTTTTTTGGATATCATAACCCGCAGCTGGCCCTGAGGGTTATTATACTTCTATGGTTTACGATACTGGCAACCATGCTTCTTTTTTCAAGGCATTCAAGGCTGGCAGGCGCTCTGTTCATTCCTTATATCAGCTGGGTGAGCTTTGCAATGATCCTGAATTTTGCCATCTCTGCCCTGAATCCTGCCCTGCCCAGTTAATGCACCAGGTTTGCCGTAAAGAAGCGCGTAAGTTCAGTGAATTCTGCTACTGAGAGCATTTCTGCACGACGGTCTGCGAAAGGTAAAGCCTCGGGATCAACCAGCATACCTACTGAAGAAAGGGCATTTCTTAGCATTTTACGACGCTGACCGAAGCCCGCCTTAACGATGCGGAAAAATAGTTTTTCATCACAGTCAAGTGCAAAATTCTCATGCCTAACCAGGTGCAGTACCCCTGATTTCACTTTTGGAGGCGGAAAAAAAGCACCTGGATTGACGGTAAAAAGGTAAGTGGTCTTATAAAAAGCCTGGATCAGTACACTTAATATTCCATAAACCTTAGTTCCCGGGCCGGCAGCAATACGCTCGGCTACTTCTTTCTGAAACATACCTACAAGCTCAGGTACCCTGGAGCGCTCGTCCAGCACCTTAAAAAGGATCTGGGATGAGATATTGTAAGGAAAGTTACCGATCACTGCAAAATCGCCGCTAAACAGGGTATTAATATCAAGGTTCAGAAAATCGCCAAGTACAAGCCTTGAAGCATGTTCAGGGTACTTATCATGCAGGTAAACTACAGATTCTTCGTCTACATCTACGGCAAAGACCGTATAGGCATCCTCTTCCAGCAACCAGTCAGTAAGAATACCCTTTCCAGGGCCTATTTCAAGTACTGTCGGATATTTCCCTTCCGGAATCAGACTGTCGACAATACGTTTGGCAATTTTTTTATCAGTAAGGAAATGTTGTCCAAGATGTTTTTTCGCGCGAACCTGCATAGACGGCAAAGGTATCAATAGAGATGATCATTCAGGCCGGTCTGAGGAATTGCATATCCAGGAATTTAATTACATTGTTGCTTTTTAAATGACCGGAGCACGATGGACACTATTAAAGCGAGAATTGGAATCAGTATTGGAGATATCAATGGTATTGGAATGGAGGTCATCATTAAAACTCTTATGGATTCCCGCATCTATGAGTATTGCACCCCTATTGTATATGGATCTGTAAAAACAGCTTCCTACCATAAGAAGTCTCTGGGTATTCCTGATTTTAATTTTCAGGTGATCCGCAATGCAGCTGAAGCAAATCCGAAAAAGGCAAATCTTATAAATTGCTGGGAAGAGGAAGTAAAGATCGAACTTGGTCAGAGTACTGAAAGCGGAGGTGCCTATGCATTCAAATCACTGGAAGCCTCGATGGACGACCTGCTTGCCGGAAAAATAGATGCACTGGTCACGGCCCCTATAAATAAAGAGAATATTCAGCATGCGGGCTTTCCCTTTCCAGGCCATACAGAGTACCTTCAGCAGAAAGCCGGAAGCGCAGACAGCCTTATGTTTATGGTCAGTGAAGACCTGAAAATAGGCGTTGTTACGGGCCATATACCCCTGAGCAAGGTTTGCTCATCCATTACAAAAGAAAATATACTTTCAAAGCTTCGTCTGATGCACCGGAGCCTGAAGAATGATTTCTGGATCGAAAAGCCAAAAATTGCTGTGCTGGGGCTCAATCCTCATGCCGGGGACCATGGTCTTCTTGGGTCTGAAGAAGCAGAGATTATTGCACCTGCCATCGCAAGGGCGTTTGAAGAAGGAATCATGGCATTTGGCCCCTTTCCGGCCGATGGCTTTTTTGGAAGTGCAGCCTATCTTAAATTTGATGCAGTACTGGCTATGTACCATGACCAGGGGCTGATCCCTTTTAAGAACATCTCCTTTGGAAAAGGAATTAATTTTACAGCAGGCCTGCCTTTTATCCGCACTTCACCCGACCATGGAGTTGCCTATGACATTGCTGGTAAGGCAATCGCCAGCGAAAGCTCATTCAGGGATGCCCTGTTTCTGGCTGCAGATCTTGTGCGCAAGAGAGAAGAACAAAGAGAACTGCTCTCACATCCGCTGAAGATCTCAAAGTTCGCCCGCGACAGAGACTGAACCACTTATGCGTGAATCAAAAGCGCATTTTTAATTATCATATATATCCGTATATTTGCAGGCTTATTGCTGACGGGAAAGGTGAAGACATTTAAACAATATATCATACCATTTGCAAGTCTCCGGATTGGCAAACATGATTTCAAGTATGAGATCAATGATGAGTTCTTTAGTAATTTTGAGTATTCTCTCCTGAAAAGTGGCGTTCTGGATCTCGATCTGGAACTGGACAAGCAGCAGGATACAATGTTCACCCTGAAATTTAACATAAAGGGGTATGTAAACCTTATTTGTGAACGTTGCCTTGACAGCTATCAGTTTCCTTTAACGGTTACTGAGAAGCTGATAGTAAAACTTGGAGAGGAAGAGTATGACGATCCCGAGATACTGGTTATTTCGAAGAACGAGCATACCATTGATGTCTCGCCACTGGTATATGAATTTTTATGCCTGGCCTTACCGCTGATTCATCAGCATAAGGAAGATGAGACAGGTGAACCGGTCTGTAATAACGATACAGCAAGGGTTTTAAAGCAACTCCAGAACCCTGCAGAGGCAACTGATGAGACAGCTGCAGACCCACGCTGGGATATATTAAATAAATTAAAGAATAACTAGAAGAAGCAAATACAATGGCACATCCAAAACGAAAAATCTCCAAATCAAGAAGAGACAAAAGAAGAACCCATTATAAAGCAATACCATCTCCAGCATTTGTAGATAAGCTGAGCGGAACGATCCATTTGCCTCACCGTGCTTATACTGTTGACGGAAATTTATTTTACCGTGGACAACTTATTATTGAGAATACCAGCCAGGCATAAACTATTCTTTTTCAAAAAGGAATGCATGTGAGCTATTTTATTTAAAATTGTTTCTCATGATTTAAAATTGTGTTTAAAAAAATACAATTTTACGGGTGAAAGACTGAAAAGTCTAAACGACAAAATAATTCTTTTGATGAAAATTGGAATAGATATTATGGGCGGTGATTATGCCCCCGAATCAGCAGTTTTGGGAGCAATTGACGCCTATAGCATATTGCCTGAGCATCAGAAGATTGTGCTTATTGGAAACAAAGACCTTGCTGAGCCCTATTTCAGTCAACGCGATTTTAATTCCTCCCTCATTGAATTTATCCATACGGATGAAGTTATTGGGATGTCCGAGAACCCCACACGGGCAATTCAGAAGAAGCCCAATTCTTCACTCGCTCTGGGTTTTGAACTCCTCAAGCAGGGTAAACTTGATTCCTTTGCAAGTGCAGGGAATACAGGTGCAATGCTTGTAGGGGCAATGCTAAGTGTAAAAACAATCCCCGGGGTTATACGCCCCGCGCTGACGAGTATAGTCCCTAAGCTTAAGGGGGGCTTTGGACTGCTCCTGGATGTAGGTGTCAATGCAGATTGCAAGCCTGATTCTCTTGTTCAGTTTGGTATCCTTGCCAAGATTCTTCTTGAAAAGGTATACCATATTCAGAACCCGACCGTAGGTCTGCTGAATATCGGTGAAGAAGATGAAAAAGGCAATATGCTTATGCAGGCAGCCTTTCCACTGATGAAAGAAACCTCCCAGTTTAATTTCATTGGAAACGTAGAAGGCCGTGATCTGTTTACAGATAAAGCAGATATTATTGTCTGCGACGGATTCACCGGAAATGTAGTCTTAAAACTAGCTGAATCATTTTATGAAATGGCCGTCAAAAAAGGATTCAATGATGAATTTTTTGACCGCTTCAACTATGAACAATATGGAGGAAGCCCTATTCTTGGGGTAAATGCTCCGGTCATAGTCGGGCATGGCATTTCAACCCCCGAGGCAATTAAAAACATGGTATTGTTATCACGGGAAGTCATCGTGACCGGCCTCATCGAGTATGTCAAGAACGCCTTCCTCTGTTTCCTTGACACTACAATACAAGATTCCAAGCTATAATGGCCTATAAACCCTATATGAATGAGTAAAACGTTTCATGCTGCCATCACAGCAGTAAACGGATATGTTCCAGATTATATTCTTACTAATCAGGAATTATCCAGTATGGTCGATACCAACGATGAATGGATCGTTTCCCGCACTGGTGTCAGAGAAAGAAGAATTCTTAAAGAAGGTGCAACTTCTGATATGTGCGTCAAGGCAATTAATGGATTGCTTGAAAAACGGGGCATTGGCCCTGGTGAGATTGACCTGGTCATCTGTGCTACAGTCACTCCCGACATGACCTTTCCTGCTACTGCCAATATTATCTGTGACAAGGCCGGTATTAAAAATGCCTGGGGCTTTGATCTTGCCGGCGCATGCTCAGGGTTTATCTATGCCCTTACCGTAGGTTCAAAATTCATAGAAACAGGAACCCATAAAAAGGTGCTGGTGATCGGCTCTGATAAAATGTCATCTATCATCAATTACAAAGACCGCTCAACCTGCATCATCTTCGGAGACGGAGCCGGTGTGGTTTTACTTGAGCCCTCTGAGGAAGAAGTTGGCGTGATGGACTCTGTGCTGAAAAGTGATGGCGCAGGCCGTGCCTTCCTCTACCAGAAAGCAGGTGGCTCCCTGCACCCTGCGAGTTACGAGACGGTGAAAAATGAAGAGCATTATGTGATCCAGGATGGTAAAACCGTTTATAAGTTTGCTGTAAAGAATATGGCTGATGTAGCCGTAGAGCTTATGGAACGCAATAACCTGAAGGCCGACGACATTGCATGGCTGATACCACACCAGGCAAATCTCCGAATTATACAGTCAACAGCTGACCGCATGGGGCTTCCTATGGAGAAGGTTACACTGAATATAGAAAAGTACGGAAATACAACCGCGGGAACTATTCCTTTATGTTTATGGGAATGGGAAAGCAAGTTCAAGAAAAATGATAACTTGGTTCTCGCCGCATTTGGCGGAGGGTTCACCTGGGGAGCCGTATATTTAAAATGGGCTTATTAAAAATAGGCTGGTAAAAGAGTTAAAAATGAACATTAAAGAAATACAGGAACTTATAAAGTTTGTCTCCAAATCAGGAGTGAACGAAGTTGCCATTGAACAGGTCGACTTTAAGATCACGATCAAGACTAATCAGCCTGGTCCGGCAAATTACCTGGTACAGACACCCCTGCAAACAGCCATGCCTCAGCCAGCTATTACAAGCCTGGCAGTCGAAGCAGCACCTGAAGCAAAAAAACCTGCAGAAGACCTGTCCAGGCTTCTGACAATTAAATCACCGATGATCGGTACCTTCTACCGTACAATGGGGCCTGATAAACCTCCCTTCATTAATATAGGCGACGAAATTAATGCAGGAAAAGTAGTGTGTATCATTGAAGCAATGAAATTGTTTAATGATATTGAATCAGAGATCTCGGGCCGGATCGTAAAAATCCTTGTTGAAAACGCAAGCCCGGTTGAATATGACCAGCCTCTGTTCCTGGTTGAACCCATGTAAGATACCCGGTAGGTCCGGACTTCTTTACGTATCTTCATTTAGTAACTAGTACATGTTTAAAAAAATATTGATTGCCAACCGGGGTGAAATAGCCCTGCGTATCATACGTACCTGTAAAGAGATGGGTATAAAAACGGTTGCTGTTTATTCAACAGCTGACCGCGACAGCCTTCATGTGCGTTTTGCAGATGAGGCCGTGTGTATCGGTCCGCCGGCAAGTAAAGATTCTTACCTGAATATCCCCAATATCATCTCAGCTGCAGAGATCACCAATGCGGATGCAATTCATCCGGGTTATGGCTTTCTGTCTGAAAATGCGAAATTCTCGAGCATCTGCGCAGAACATGATATTAAGTTTATTGGAGCCACAGCAGCCCAGATCAATGCCATGGGCGATAAAGCCTCTGCCAAAGAAACTATGCGCAATGCCGGGGTGCCCACTATTCCAGGTTCAGATGGCCTGATCCCCAACCTGAAAGAAGGCATCAGGGTCGCTGAAGAGATCGGATACCCGGTGATCATCAAGGCTACCGCCGGAGGTGGTGGAAAAGGAATGCGCACTATCTGGGAAACCTCAGAATTTGAAAAGGCATGGGATTCAGCCCGCCAGGAAGCAAGTGCTTCTTTTGGCAATGACGG
>JAYWCR010000248.1:0-3206 GCA_043780395.1 Sphingobacteriales bacterium | reverse complement strand
ACAGATAAGCCCGGCCGTAACATTAGGATCCGGCACAGCCAGCACCCAGTTTGGAACGATATCTTTTGATAGCTCCAGGAAATAAGCAGCTATCTGATTTAACACCTGCCCCTTATAAGGAATAGCCTCCGGCAGTACTACATCAAATGCGGAAATACGGTCAGAGACCACCATAATGAGCATTCGCTCACCAATGGTATATACATCACGTACCTTTCCTTTATAAAGAGATGTTTGTCCGGGAAAGTTAAAACTTGTTTGATTTAAAGCCATAAGGTTGGTATCGGGGCCGCAAATATGAGAAATTAATCAGATATTTTACAGATCACCATAGGCTTCAAGAATACGCCTTACCAGTGAATGCCTTACTACATCCTCTCCGCTCAGATATATGATATCAATTCCCTTTATATTGCCAAGAATTTTCAATGCAGAGAACAAACCTGACTGCTGTTTTTTGGGCAGGTCGATCTGAGTCACATCACCTGTCACAAAGAACTTTGCCGTAGGGCCCATCCTTGTCAGAAACATTTTTAACTGCAGTTCTGTCGCATTTTGAGCTTCGTCCAGAATGACAAAAGCATTGTCAAGGGTTCGGCCTCTCATAAAAGCAAGGGGCGCAATCTCTATAGTTCTGTTCTCTATAAATGCCTTGAGCCTTTCAGCCGGGATCATATCGTCAAGCGCATCATATAAAGGTCGCAGATAGGGATCTATCTTCTCTTTCAGGTCACCAGGTAAAAAACCAAGGTTCTCCCCTGCCTCCACTGCCGGCCGGGTAAGAATGATCCGCTTAACCTCTTTATTTTTTAATGCTTTTACGGCCAGGGCAACGGCTGTATACGTTTTGCCGGTTCCAGCAGGTCCGATAGCAAAGACTATGTCATTTTCCAGTACACTGTCTACCATCCGCTGCTGGTTCTTACTCCTTGCCCTGACCATGATACCATTGGGGCCATGGACAATGACCCCATCTGAAGTACCTTCAGCTGGTACACGAATCTTTAAGGAACCAGGCTGAATATTCAGAATTTGTTCAAGATCCCGGGAATTGAGTGTATGGAATTTTGCAGCATGCTCAAGGATAAGGCTGAATTTTATACCAAAAGCCGCCGCCTCCTTTTCATCACCGTAAATTTTAAGCTCGTTACCTCTGGCTACAAGACGCAGTTTTGGAAAATGTGCTTTAAGAATTTCAAAATTTTCATTATTCGGACCCCATAAAATAGCTGGGTTTATTTCCTCTATGCTGATATTAACTTCGTTCAAATTCAAGCGGGTTCTTATAAGTGATTACTTTGCCTAAATTAGCAAAAATTTTGGATGCATTGATTACCTGATGGCAATAATTACATTGACAACTGACCTGGGGCATAAAGACTTTTATCTGGCTGCGCTCAAGGGTTCAATTTACACGCAGCTGCCAGACGTACAGGTTGTTGACATATCGCATGAAGTGGCAGATTATAATATTGCGCAGGCAGCATTTATCATCAGGAACAGCTATGCCTATTTTCCCAAGCGCACTGTACATGTGATTGGAATTGACTGTAATTATGCAAATTATACCCGGTTTCTGGCCCTGGCCTATGATGGGCATTATTTTATAGGGGCTGACAATGGCCTTTTTTCCCTGTTTCTGGATGGTCCACCCACAAAAATGGTTGAAATTGCCATCAGGTCGGAAAATAAATTTCAACATTTTCCGCTGAAAGATATTATGGGTAGGGCAGCCTGCCATCTGGCTAACGGGGGCCTTCTGGACTCACTGGGTCAGGTGACCCAGGAAATGGAAGAAAAAAAGCTTCTTCAACCGGTAAGGGAGGCTGCGCTTCTGAAAGGAAGTATCATTTATATTGATGCCTACCAGAATGCCATTACAAATATTACCTATTCGCTGTTCCAGGAAGTGAGGGCAGGCCGAAGGTTCAGGATCAGGTTCAGAAGAAGTGAATCAATCCATAAGATCAGCCAGCATTATAATGATGTGCCAGAGGGTGAAAAGCTCTGTCTGTTTGGCATCAGCAACCACCTGGAAATAGCGATCAATAAAGGAAAAGCATCAGGTTTGCTTGGCCTCAGGCTGAATGAAGTTGTCGCTATTGATTTTCTGGATGAACCAGCTGCCAGCATGGCTAAAGAATAAAAAATTAACCTCCGGACTATCCGGATTACGCATATTAAATGAATTTAACGATATGGGGAGCTGCCCGCCAGGTAACAGGCAGCATGCATCTTCTTGAAATTGACCTTGAAGAGGGCGTTTACAGGGTATTGGTCGATTGTGGATTAAACCATGAGAACCGCGAAAGCAAGGATAATGGGATCTTTCCCTTTGAACCTACAGAAATTGATCTGGTCGTGCTGACCCATGCACATATTGATCATTCAGGTAATTTACCTACCCTGATCAAAAATGGCTTTACAGGGCAGATCATCTCTACCATGCCTACTGCAGACCTGAGCTATTTACTGATGAGTGATTCGGTCAATATATTCATGAGCCGCCAGCAGGTGATCAAAAATTCCAAGAGCAGTAGAAAAAAGAAAAAAGCCAAAGCTCCGCTTTATCTTCAGAAAGAAGTTGAAAAATGTATGGAGCATTTCTTTGAACTGGAGCCTAGAAAAACCTTTGAGGTTCGTAAAGGATTAAGCATTAAACTGATCCCGGTAGGTCACCTTCTGGGTGCTATGGGTGTGTTGTTTTCCGTTACAGAAAAGGATGTTGAAAAGACCATCTTTTTCTCGGGTGATGTAGGCAGGGTAAATTACCCTGTGCTGGCAAGGCCCGATCCTGTTCCGTCAACAGATTATATGGTCTGCGAATCCACATACGGAGGCCGGTTTCATAGCGTAGGCGATCTGGAAGCTACATTGATCGATTATATAAAGAAAACATGCATTGACCAGCCAGGCAGGCTGATCATACCTGCCTTCAGTGTAGGCAGAACCCAGGCCCTTGTATATAGCCTGAACAAAATATTTTCTGAAAACCTGCTCCCTCCTATCAAGGTATTTGTAGACAGCCCCATGGGTATCCATAGCACCGGCATTTACAGGAAACACCGTGACCAGCTGAATGCGGATGCTGCAGAATTTTACCGCGAGAAAGGCGATGAATTTGAATTCGACAACCTTGTTTATGTAGAAGATATCAGGGAAAGTAAGCGCATTGCCTCCTACCTGGAGCCCTGTATCATTGTTTC
>JAYWCR010000247.1:0-5241 GCA_043780395.1 Sphingobacteriales bacterium | reverse complement strand
AAACTTTTTGATAGCAACGATAAACCACTTTACAATACGAACTGGGAAAAGGAAACCTATAAACCTTCATATTCCCAGACGCACCAGCTGAATATTCAGGGTGGAAATGAAAAATCACAGTACAGCGTGGCCCTTGGTTATCAGGATCTTCAGGGCCTGGCTCCAACTTCTGCCTTCAGCCGGTATTCAATAAGGTTTACCATGGATAATGAGGTAAAAAGCTGGCTCAAAATAGGAGGAACAGTCAATGTTGTAGATAGCAGGCAACGGCTGGTGACAGATGGAAACGGAGGCCTGAACGTAACCCGCGATGTAACTGAAGAAGTACCTATACTGCCCGTAAAATATCCTGATGGTTCATGGGCAGGCAATTTTGATATTGCAGGTCTTGAAGGGGCGCCCAACCCGGTGGACGTAGCCAATAACCGGTATTCGATCAATAAAAGACTCCAGGCCCTGGGTGATTTCTACACAATAATCCATTTTACAAAGGACCTGGATTTCAAGACAGATTTCGGTTACAATCTGGGGACGCAAAAAAGTAATTTTTACTCCGGCCTCAACCTTCCCCATTTATCGCAGGATCAGGGTGGGGTAGCCAGTGTGCAGCAAAATCTGAACTACTACTGGCAGACCGAAAATTACCTGACCTGGAACAAGAAGATCAATAGCAGGAATAGTTTTACGGCACTGCTCGGGTTTTCACTGAATCAGACGGGCTATGAGCGGGTCCGGTCAGAAACCCAGTCTTTTATTGATGATATTTTCCAATACCATTATGAGCAGGCAGGTTCCGTCAGAACAGGCAATGAAACCCAGGATGAAAAGTCTGCCCTTTCCTCTTTTTATGCCCGCTTCACTTATAATCTGGCAGATAAGTACCTGTTCACTGCAACAGGCCGCTACGATGGTTCGTCCAGGTTCGGCGTGAATAATAAATATGCCTTTTTCCCCTCAATAGGGGCTGCATGGAGGCTGTCGCAGGAAGATTTTCTAAAAGACAGTAAAACGGTTTCCAACCTGAAGATCCGCGCCAGTTACGGAGTGGCAGGGAACCAGGAGATTGGGAATTACCGTTCACTGGCACAGATCCAGCCCAGTACCACTGTGCTGAACGGGGTGGCCTCTTCAACCCTGCTTCCAAGCTATATAGGCAATCCGAACCTAAAATGGGAACGGTCTGTACAGGCCGATGGAGGTATTGAACTGGGTATGTTCCATGACCGGATCAGCCTGACTGCCGATTATTATAACAGGGTAACTAAAGATCTTTTATTACAGGCGCCAATTCCCTGGTCAGCAGGTGAAAGCAATGCCAATGTTTATAAGAATGTCGGGTCGGTGCGCAATGCAGGCGTAGAGCTAAGTCTAAATACGGTGAACGTACAAACGAAAGACCTTACCTGGTCTACAGGTTTTGTATTTGCCAGCAATAAGAATACCGTGCTGAAACTGAACGCGGGCAATGCAGACATCTTTCCCGGGCCGAATTTCCTGGGCCAGAATTATGTGATCCGGGTAGGGCAGCCAATCGGATCTTTTTACGGTATGACAAGGCTCGGTACCTATGGGCTGTCAGAAACTGCTGATGCAGCAAAGCATAACCTGAAACCCGGTGACCGGAAATATATTTATAATGCAGATGGTTCCAATTATTATAGCATTATCGGTCGTGCCTATCCAAAATGGACGGGTGATCTTTCCAGTACGCTGCGTTACAAAGCCTGGGACTTTTCTTTTGATATCCGCTTTGTAGAAGGGGTGAATACCGCTGCAAACTTTAAACATTCAACAGAAGACCGGCAAACCCTCTCCAATAGCCTGGCTACGGTGCTGAACGGCTGGACACCTACCAACCAGAATACCAGTATCTCACAGGTAAGGAACTATAAGTTCGCCCAGGATTCACATTTCGATACCTGGTGGGTTGAAGACGGCTCTTTTATCAGAGGGCAGAATATCATGCTTGGCTATAGCCTGCCTGCCACTGCGGTGAAGAAACTTCAGATACATAGCCTGCGGATCTATGCAAGTGTGCAGAATGCATTTATCATTACCAAGTACACCGGTTACGATCCTGAAGTGGATACCTTCAATTCGGGCTATGGCTCCAATTCGGCATTCTCCCAGAACCTTGACTTCTTTTCAGTACCACGCCCCAGGATCTGGAATCTGGGGGTACAGCTTTCCTTCTAAAAAAGCCATCTCTTTTCAACCGTTTCATTTCTAAAGATCAATGCTGATGAAAACGAAAATAAAATTAATGCTTGCTACATGTCTCCTGCTCAGCGGGTCATGCAAAAAATTTCTTACCGAAAACCCAACTTCCTTTCTGACCCCTCAGTCGAGTTTGTCCAGCGTCAAGGTAGCCCGGGCGCTAGCCAATGCAGGCTACCAGAATCTTCAGGGCCTGCTTTCAGGTCAGAATGGTTCTTATGGAGGTAATACATGGAATTTAATGGAGTTTACAACCGGAAAAACAAATTCTGACCTTGGCCAGACCGGGTTCATCAACTTTGAGAACCTGTCATATAATAGTACTTCTTTCTATATAGATACCTGGTGGCAGCAACTCTACCAGGGAATAGGGGCAACGAATCTGGCCATCCAGAAAATACCAGGTATCAGTTCATCCGTACTTTCCGACGCAGATAAGGCCAACCTGCTGGCTGAAGTTCATACCCTGCGGGCTTTTTATTATTTTTTTCTGGTGCGTATATACGGGGCCGTTCCCAGTGTAACCACTGTTCCTGCAAGCCTGAATCTGAACCTTCCAAGAACACCCGCCAAAGATATCTATGACAAGATCATCATCCCCGACCTGCTTCTGGCAGAGCAGAGCACCTTACCCTGGAAAGACCTTTCCGGAAAGGTTTCAATGGGTGCTGTAAAAGCCATTCTGGCCGATGTTTACCTTACCTATGCCGGGGCTGCAATCAATGGAGGTGCCCAATATTATGCTGAATCATCAAAGCGTTCCCTGCAGCTGATCCAGAACGGAGGGTATACACTGTTCAGTCAGTATACAGATATGATCAAGCCGGCAAATAAAAATACGGGTGAATTTATATTCCAGATCCAGTATGCTGCAGCTGTACCATCTACGAATCCGCTGACACCCCTGACCATACCAAATTATTCAGGAATTTCCCTGTATTCTGACGAGTATGGTTCTGTGTATCCAACGCCTCAGTTTATTGCTTCTTTCCCGGCAGGGGATAAAAGAGTACAGGAAAAGCAGTTCGTATTCAGAAACTATAAAAATGCAAAGAGTGGTCAGCTGGTCACCTTCAGAGGGCCTTATATCTATAAGTTCTTTGACTCCCTTGCTGCCAGCAGTTCTGTAAAATCAGATCTCAACTATACCCTGTACCGGCTTGCCGATGTTTACCTGATGTATGCAGAGGCTTCCAACAGGGCAAATGGTGGGCCGGATGCACAGGCTGTAAGCTATGTAAATGCCATCAGGGGCAGGGCACAGCTGGCTCCGATCGGAATGCTGTCTCAGTCAGATTTTGAACATGAGGTTTGGCTTGAGCGTTATTTCGAACTATGTTTTGAAAACAAGATGTGGTTTGATATGATCCGCACTAAAAAGGTCCATAATGATATTACCGGAAACTGGGATGATTTTGTGGGCCATACTACCGTATTCAATGCCACCTTCACCGCAAAACAACTCTTGTTTCCGCTGCCCAAACAAGAAACTGATGTGAATCCCAAGCTTTTGCCGAATAATCCTGGTTATTAATCTCAACTTAACAGAACAGGTATGAACAATAATTTTGTTGATGCCTGTTCATTATTTACGCTATGCTCACTACTGACTCTGTATTAAAGCCGGCTTTCGGTGTCCTTGAATTCACACCGGCCATTCGTAAGTTCATTCTGCTTGTAAGTCTGGTAGCTGCCCTTGGGGGGCTGCTTTTTGGATATGATACGGCGATCATTTCCGGGGCAGTTCCCTTTATAAGAGATTATTTTCAGCTGAACCCAACGATGCTTGGCTGGGCGATTTCGGTGATTCTGGTTGGATGCGGGGCCGGGGCACTTGTGGCTGGAACACTTGCTGAAGCGTTCGGACGGCGCCCTGTGCTTATCATCTGTGCACTACTTTTTGCAATTTCAGGGCTTGGTGCAGGGGCTTCTTCCTCCCTGAGGATGTTCATTCTTTTCCGTCTGCTGGGAGGGCTGGGAGTGGGGGCTGCAGCCATGGTCTCACCCATGTATATTGCTGAAATGGCACCGCCCCGTCTGCGTGGCAGGCTGGTTTCTCTTTATCAGCTGGCCATCGTATCAGGCATTTTGCTGGCCTATCTGGCTAATTTTCTGCTTGCCGGTACCGGAGCGGAAAACTGGCGGTATATGTTTGCCTCACAGGTTATTCCTGCGTTGGTCTTTCTGGGTATGTTATTTCTTGTTCCGGAAACTCCGAGATGGCTTGTTAAAAAAGGCAGACACGCCGATGCCCTGAAGGTTCTGCAACGAACTACGGGTAATGGAGCACACCTGGCCCTGGAAGAGATCAGAGTCAGCTTCATTTCGGAAGGGAGTTCTACCTTTAATGAACTTTTTAGAGCCAGGTACTTTCCTGTAATAAGCATAGGTATTTTCATCGCTGTTTTTCAGCAGGTAACAGGTATCAACTCGGTCATCTATTATGCCCCTATGATCCTGAAAGAAACAGGTCTTTCAACCTCAGGGTCCCTGTTGCAAACAATGAGTATAGGGCTTGTGAATCTGCTGGCCACCTTTGGTGCTATCAGTATGGTAGACAGGGTGGGCAGAAAGCGCCTGCTGGTTTATGGAAGCCTTATAATGGGCCTCTCCCTGACAGCGCTCGCCGCTTGTTTCCATGCGCATTATTTCAGTCATTATATGGTGCTTCTGGCTTTGCTTATCTATGTCGCCTCGTTCAGTGCAAGCTGGGGCGCTGTGGCCTGGGTCTATCTTTCAGAAATTTTCCCAAACAGGATCAGGGGGCTGGCATTATCTGTGGCTACACTTTCGTTATGGCTTGCTGATTTTGGTATTACCTATACATTTCCTGTGATGACGGCCAGGCTTGGCATTGCTAACACCTTTCTTTGCTATGCGCTGCTTTGCGGGCTTTCGCTGATCTATGTGGTTATAAAAGTTCCTGAAACCAGGGGGCGTTCGCTGGAAGATATTGAGAGGTTGATGCTTCTTAAATAAATTTCTGAATGAATGCTGACTGGCCGTCATAGGGTTCGGCTAAAG
>JAYWCR010000246.1:0-3153 GCA_043780395.1 Sphingobacteriales bacterium | reverse complement strand
CAGGACATTATTTTCAGCCAGGGTCCCAGTGATGTGCTTGACCATTCATGCTCAAAAATGTCATTCGGAGGTAAAATGGGTATTGATGGTACCCGCAAGCTTCCTGAAGAAGAGCGTTCCGGCTCTGGAGTCAGCAAAGCTGCCGCTCATGTTGCCATTAACCTTGAAAAGATCAGAGCCGATCATGCTGAGATCTTTGACATCAACAGCTCGCTTCCTGGCCTGGGAATTCCGCTGCTGGTTATTTCTGTTGAAAAATCAAGACGGAATCATATCCGTGAATTGCATGGAGTATTAAGTAAACGTCCTGAATTTCAGGCTGTAAAGATCATTATCTACCTAGAACATACCCTGGATGTGCAGGATCTTGCAGATGCAGTATGGCGCTTCAGTAATAATGTAGACCCTAAAAGAGATCATTTTCTGATCGAAGATGAATCAGGCAACGGACATATGGGTTTTGACGGAACACGTAAAACGCTGGAGCTTGACGGCTTTGACCGTGACTGGCCGAATATTCTGGCTTCCCTGCCTGAAACTATTGCCCGGGTCGATGCGCTCTGGCCTTCCCTGGGTCTTGGACCTTTCATTCCCTCGCCTTCCCTTAAATACAGGAAACAGCTTTATGGGAACGGAGCTGTCGTGAAAGACAACGTTTAAATCATTCAGATCCTGGCTCAAGGCCAGGATTTTTTTATTTCAAAAGGCTTTTTAAAATTTGATAATAGATGCCTCTGGATGGTAAACAGGCAATTCGTATCTTTGCCGGTTCCAAACATTAAAGGCATATGCATATTTTTCGAGGTTTAAGTAAATATACTCTTCCTGTAATTGTGTTTTCTTTGGTTGCCAGCCATGGCATTGCAAAGGCATCTGTACCCCTTGATTCTATCAGAACAGAAACCTATAAAAACCATCAGGTCATCATATATAAAGTAGGAAAAAAAGAAACTTTCTACTCCATTTCACGGCGGTATAAGCTTCCTGCCAGTGAACTTATCTTGCTTAATGAAGGTAAAACAGGCCTGAGGATCGGTGATGAGATCAGGGTTCCACTAAAAGCCTCTGTGACTGAAGCACCGGCTGAAACGGCCTCTCTAAAGCCTTCTGTACAACCCTATAAAGTCGAAAAAGGTGGCACAGTTTACTCCATAGCCCGCAAATTCGGAATGACGCCGGCAAAGATCATTGAACTGAATAACCTAAAAAATACTGCCCTCAAGCCAGGCCAGTCATTGAAGATCGTTATTTCACAACATGAGCATGCTGAACCTGCTGAACCTGCTGGCAAACATGCGCCTGTTACAGCAACTCCGGCAGCAGACAGTCCATCAAAAAAGAATTTACCTGCAGCAGTTGTTTTGACCCCTAAAATTCTGATTCCCTCTACAGGGCTTTATGTTGTTCAGTCGGGTGAAACCGTCTACTCAATTGCCTCAAGATATGGTATTGAAGTCAGCCGTATTCAGGAGCTGAATCACCTTACCGGTAGTGGTATCCATTCTGGCCAAACCATCAAGCTTAATGAAGGAGCAGCCCAGCCTGCAAGTAAGGCAGTACCTGACCCTGTCGAAAAAGAAGAGAAAGAAGAAAACTCCCCATCAAAAAATTCATCAGGTTCAGCAGGAAACCAGAATTCAGGGCCCGTTATTCCAAGACCAGCTGCGACAATTCCAAATTTGAAAGCCCCTGAAGTTGTTCTGCCTTCGCCCGATGCAGATAAGAGTGTTCATAGCGGCCGTGAAATGAAGGAAGATGGTATTGGACTCTGGTTAAACAATAATGACCTGAATCAGGCCCGGAGCGTTGCCCTGCACCGTACCGCCCCTGTGGGAACCATTATCAAGGTGACTAATCCTATGTCAAGAAAGAGCATTTTTGTAAAAGTAGTAGGTTCTTTTCCGGATACCGCAGAAAACAAAGATGCCGTTGTCATCATCTCCAAATCAGCAGCCGAACTGATCGGCGCCCTGGACCAGCGTTTCCGTGTCGAGATCAGCTACGTGAATTAAATTTTACCTTAAGGGTTAACGGACCCTTTATACCACTTCTCCTCAGGAACTTATAGAAGTTATTTACTGATAAATTTGCGCAACTAAGTGATTGCATATATATTTGCAATCACTTAGTTGCGCATTTATGAAAAGAGATATTTTCCAGGCAATTTCCGACCCAACCCGACGTGCCATTCTATCATTGCTTGCCCTGCAGGCCATGACGCCCAATGCCCTTGCTGAACATTTTAACAGTTCCCGGCAGGCCGTATCAAAACATATCCAGATTCTGGCCACATGTGAGGCTATCCGCCAGCAGCAAACAGGCAGGGAAATCTATTATCAGCTCAATGTTCATAAAATGAAAGAAGTAGACCAGTGGCTGGATACATTCCGTAAGATCTGGGAAACCAGGTTTGACCAGTTAGATGAAATGCTTACAGACCTTTAAACATTTGTTATGACAAACAAAACCGAAATTTTCAAAGACGAGATTGCCAAAAAGCTACACATTACACGTGCCGTTAATGCCCCGGTAGAAAAGGTATGGAAAGCCTGGACAGACAATTCCCTTTTAGACAAGTGGTGGGCACCAAAACCATGGAGAGCAGAAACTAAAACAATGGATTTCAGGGAGGGTGGTTACTGGTTGTATTGTATGGTCGGCCCTGATGGTGAAAAAGTCTGGTGCTGCGTCAGCTACTTAACCATTTTACCAGGGCACAACTTTACCACAACCAATAGATTTTCTCAGGAAGATGGCCTTACCGATCCAAGTTTACCAGCCATGAACTGGATCTATAAATTTGAGCCAGACGGGACGGGAACCCTTGTCAGGGTTACCATTTCTTTTGATACGGATGAAGACCTCGAAAAGATCATTGCCATGGGCTTTAAAGAAGGCTTTAGCATGGGTATGAATAACCTGGATGAATTACTGGAAACCTATTAAGCTGCTCCTGCCTTTTCAGGATAGGTATTTACTGTTTTTTAGATCTTCTTTTCTCTACCATGGGAGCTAAAAAACCCATATTGACTTTAACTTAAAACCTGCTTAGTTTTTCAGGTGCGCCTCCATGTCAATTTCAATCAATTGCCCTGTCAAAGCCAATCCTTTTACTTCAAGCCAGTTGCCTGTTGGAAATTGCTTTTTATAGAT
>JAYWCR010000245.1:0-3785 GCA_043780395.1 Sphingobacteriales bacterium | reverse complement strand
AAATCATCACTGAATCTTTTTGTTCTTACAAATGACTTGATCACCCTGATGCCTGCAAAGGTTTCCTGTACAAAAACAGAAAGTCCGGAGAGCTGGGTCTGGATCTCCTCACTTTTATGGTTGATCATCGAATTCACATAATAGATCAGAACCACAAGTATGGGAAGAGGAAGCACTGTATATATGGTCAGTTCCACATTAATACTAAGCATCGTACCGATGACCAGGAAGAAAAGGAACACGGCATTTACTGTATACATGATGGCCGGCCCCAGGTACATGCGTACCCTGGAAACATCCTCAGTGGCCCGGGCCATCAGATCACCGGTATTATGTCTTCTGTAAAAAGCAAGGGAGAGCACCTGGTAATGTTCGTAGATCTCATTTTTCAGGTCAAATTCAATCAGCCGCGAAACCACAATGATTGTCTGGCGCATGAGATAAAGGAACAGGCCCCTGATCATTGCCAGCAAGAACACGATCAGGCCGAACCAGAGCACGATCATGCCGAAAAATGAAAAGATTTCATTTCTGGCAGAAAATCCTTCAGTAAGCCTGAACAGGGAAATATTCTCGTTTACCAGGTCAAAGGCGATGCGGATCACCTGTGCAGGGAAGATCAGAAAGATGTTTGAAAGAATAATATACAGGATTCCCAGCCCCAGCTTGAGGCGGTAACGTACTAAATATGGATTTAACTGTGCAAGTTCGTGCATGTGTGGTGCAAAGATAGGTGAAAGGCTTATTGCTAATTAAAAAATCCATAAATTGCGCCAGATAAGGATTAGAGACTGATATGATTGAAATCAAGGAAGCGAAAGTGCAGAGTTCCCCTATCTTTGCAAAAATGTCAGGGCAGTCACATCAGAAAGTAATGTTCTGCAGTGACCAGGATACAGGTTTAAAAGCCATTATTGCCCTACACGACACCACCCTTGGTCCAGCCATCGGCGGTACAAGGATGTGGACCTATCGTTCAGAGGATGAGGCCCTTGAAGATGTATTACGTCTTTCAAGAGGCATGACCTACAAGGCATCTATCTCAGGCATTAACCTTGGCGGCGGAAGTGCCGTGATCATCGGAAATTCCAGGCTTGAAAAATCTGAAGCTCTTCTGCGCAGATATGGACGTTTTGTAAATAGTCTTCACGGAGAATTCATTGCCGGCACAGATGTAGGTACAAATCCCCGTGATATGGAATATATTAGCATGGAAACAAAACATGTGGTAGGAATTCCCGATTCTATAGGAGGAAGCGGGGATCCCGCCCCGATCACTGCCTACGGTGTGTTTCTGGGTATGAAGGCCAGTGCAAAAGAACTCTGGGGCAATGACAGCCTCGCAGGAAAAGCAGTGGTTGTACAGGGCGTAGGGCATGTAGGGGAGCAGCTGGTAAAACTTTTGAAAGAAGAGCATGCCAAAGTATATGTCAGTGATCTTGACGAAGAAAGACTGATCGCTGTATCAAAAAAATATGATGCAAGGCCTATGGCAAATAACCATGTATACGACCTTGATCTTGATATTTATGCACCATGTGCACTTGGAGCAACCTTGAATACTGAAACTATCTCAAAGCTTAAATGTGCTATTGTGGCAGGGTCGGCAAATAACCAGCTTGAAGATGAGGAAGTGCATGGGAAGATGCTTTTTGACAAGGGTATTTTATATGCGCCTGATTTTCTTATCAACGCAGGGGGCCTTATTAACGTATATTCAGAAATAGCAGGCTATAATAAAAAAAGGGCCCTGCAGCTTACAGAAAAGATCTACGATGTAACCCGTGAAATTTACAGAAAATCAAGCCTTGAGCAGATTCCTACCTATGAAGCTGCACACCGGATCGCCCAGAAAAGAATTGATGATATCAGAAAAATAAAAGCAAGCTATTAATATTTCCGTTACCATTTTATTGTACCATTTAAATCGTTCTTACTACGTATGTTAAACCGCAGACACCTAAGGGTAAAAGTGCTGGAATCCTTGTATGCCTATCATTTATCGGTCGATAAAGATATTCCGGCTTTTGAAAAACAGTTGGTTAAACAGGTACATAAAGTTTATGAGATCTACCTCTATCTTATAACCCTGCCATCAGAAGTAGCTGCCTATGCGGCAAAGGATGCTGTTGAACGTGCTGCAAAATATATTCCCAGTGAGGAAGATATGAACCCCAATCTTCGTATATCTGGTAACCAGCTTATTTCGCTGATTGGTGAAAATCCAGATTTAAAGAAGGCGGTGAGGCTTTACAAGGTATTTCATGATGATGATCATGAAACTGTGCGTTCTCTTTTTAAGGAATTCAAGGCAAGCCCTGAATATGAAGTGTACGGCAAGCATGAAGACCATCAGTTTAAGGAAGATAAAGAGATCATCCAGTTCCTGTTTAAAAAAATCATCTGTAAAAGCCCGATGCTTGAACAGCAGCTTGAAGAGCGGAACATAAGCTGGCCAATTGACCGTGAAGTCATTGAAGGTATGGTCAACAAGACTCTGAAATCGGCTGAACTTCCTGCCGGTATCCAGCTTCTTGAGCTTACATCAAACTGGGAAGAGGATGAAGAGTATATCCGCAAGCTTTTCAGAAAGACCCTGCAGTTTGAACTTGAATATCAGGGCTATATTGCCGGAAAAACAGAGAACTGGGATGTTGACCGTATTGCACTCATGGATACAATTCTCATGAAAATGGCTATCTGCGAATTGCTGAACTTTCCTTCCATTCCTGTAAAAGTATCCATCAACGAATACATAGATATTTCAAAAGAGTTCAGTACGCCCAAAAGCAAGATCTTCATCAATGGTATCCTTGATAAAATTCTGATCGACTTTAAAAATGAAAATAAACTCGTTAAAACAGGCAGGGGCCTGGTGGAATAAGATGCGTCTGAAACGGACTCTTGTATGTCTGGCACTGGCAGCCTCCGGCTTGGCTTTGCTGGGATCATGCCAGCATTCAATGGCTGTAGAAACTCCGCTTACCGCACGCGACTCAGCAATGGCTCCCAGGATAAGTTTTAAACAGACCGAGTATCATTTCGGGCAGGTAAAAAGCGGAGCTTTGGTTAACTATAACTTTGTTTTCAAGAATACAGGAAAGAGTCCGCTGATCATTGCAGATATCGCTACTTCCTGTGGTTGTACGGTACCCCATTATGACCATATTCCGGTTCCTGAAGGAGGCCTGGGTCATATTCAGGTAGTTTTTAATACCGCAGGCAAGGCAGGGATCCAGGAAAAAATTATTACCATTACGGCCAATACCATACCCAGACACAACCAGGTAGCCCTGGTTGGAATTGTAAATAATATCAAATAAAAAAAGAAATAATTATGTATCAATTTCTATTAATGGCATCTCCGGGTGGAGCTAACCAGAGTCCGATTGCAACCATTCTTCCTTTTGCATTAATTGCAGTGGTTTTCTACTTTTTTATGATCAGGCCTCAGGCAAAAAAGATGAAAGACCAGAAAACCTTTGTTGAGAAATTATCAAAGGGTGACAGGGTCATTACTCATAGTGGCATTCATGGAAAGATCATTGAAGCCGATCCAGCCTATTTTATTCTTGAAGTAGATCATAATGTGAGGATCAAGTTTGAAAAGTCTGCTATTTCCCTTGAACTTTCTGCAGCCTTAAATAAAGCTGAAGTCGTAAAGTCATAATTAATCCTTACAGGCATTGCTTTCAGAAGTAAGGGGGAAACAACATATTCGCATTCAGAAAAAGGATAGGAAAAAACTTACCCTTTTTCTGGCCTGCGCATTGTTTTCTATCTGC
>JAYWCR010000244.1:0-4817 GCA_043780395.1 Sphingobacteriales bacterium | reverse complement strand
AATGCCCGCCCGGCCATTACCATGGCTGTGCAGAATGAGAAAAAACCTGACCACCTTGTGACCGTATTTGCAGGGATGGAAAAAGATGCTGTAGATGAGGCAAGGCATGCCATGCTTCCTTACCCTCCGTCTTCACCAGCCATGGCCCTGTTTAAAGATGGTAAGCTGGTTCATATGATCGAGCGTCACCATATCGAAGGCCGCAGGGCACAGATGATCGCCGATAACCTGGTAGAGGCGTTTAACGAATACTGCTAGAACAACATCATTTAACGAATACCGACCCGGCCATAAGCCGGGTTTTTTGTTTTAATGCAATGCTATTGTTACTTCATGCTTTATGGTTAAATAAAGTAACTGCTGGTTATATCTCTACATTAGACTTAGTGTCAAACTAAATCTAATAATATGAATAAGATTATTACAAGCAGGTTCCTCATTCTCTTTCTTACTTCTTTTATTTTAGGGGTCTTTGAATCAGGTGCACAAACCAGTATTACCGGAAAAGTCACTGATGAAAGTAATGTTCCGGTACCCGGTATTTCAGTTCTTGTAAAGGGTACAACGGTAGGTGCCATGACGGGTGCGGGAGGTACTTTTACCATCAGCCCTCCGGCCGGCGCTCTGAGTCTTGTATTTTCAGGTGTAGGCTATACAGCTGCAGAAGTGGCCATCAAGAATCAGACAGTTATCAATGTTTCTTTAAAAAGCAGTGTACAGGGCCTGAATGAGGTTGTGGTAACAGGTTACAATTCCCAGCGAAAAAAAGACCTTACGGGTGCAGTCGCCGTAGTGGATATAAAACAGCTCAAGACCCAGCCTGCGGCAAATGTCGTAGAAGCCCTGCAGGGAAAGGCTGCAGGTGTGCAGGTTACCAATTCAAGCACACCCGGGGGTACAGCCCTGATCCGCATCAGGGGCTATGGGACAATTAATAATAATGACCCTTTATATGTAATAGACGGGGTGCCTGTAAAAGGAAACCTAAATTTCCTGAACCAGAATGATGTAGAATCTATGCAGGTGCTGAAAGATGCGGCATCTGCCTCCATCTTCGGATCACGTGCAGGCAATGGGGTGGTTATCATCACTACCAAAAGGGGGCAGAAGGGAGCGCCTAAAATTACTTTTGATGCCTATTACGGCACACAGCGCCATGGAAACTATCCTCAGTTTCTGAATACTTCCCAGTATGCAAATTTCCTCTGGCAGATAGATAATAACAGCCCTGACAAAAATGGAACGATCACCCATAACAGCCCTCAGTATGGAACAGGAGCAAATCCCGTTATTCCTGATTATATCCTTGCAGGAAGTAAACCGGGAGTCATGCAAGGAGACCCTGCCACCAACCCTTCTCTGTATAATTACGACCCTGACAATCCTTATCTGATTGTACGGGCAAACAAGCAGGGAACTAACTGGCTGAATGTAATTTCCAGGCCTGCGGCCATCCAGAGTTACCAGGTAGGAGCAAGCGGCGGTTCTGACAATGCTAAATATTCATTTTCTGCAGGTTATTTTGATCAGCAGGGAATCATCAGGTATACAGATTTCAAGCGCTATAATGTACGGGCCAATACACAGTTCTCTGCCTTGAAAAATCATTTCAGAATTGGTGAAACTGCCCAGATCAGTCAGACCCAGGGTACAGGTTTCGGCACCAATAACAATAGCAACGGGGATTACCAGGGCGAGAGCAGCCCCATCGCATGGGCATTCAGAATGCAACCTATAGTTCCGGTATTTGATATTGCCGGAAATTTTGGCGATACCAAGGGAAACGGACTTGGAAATTCACATAATCCACTTGCTGTGCTTTCCCGGCAGGCTTTCCAGCCTAACAAGAACCTGGATATCATAGGGGATATATATGCTGAAGCAGACCTTCTTCCGGGGCTAACCTTCAAGACTGACTACGGCCTGACCTATGATGTGTATTCGAACAATAGCTTTGATCCACGAAATCCTGAAACTTCAGAACCTAATTCAACCAATACGTATTCTCAGACCTTCAGCAATTCTTACCAGTGGAAATGGACAAACCAGCTTACCTATAAAAAGGTTTTTGCCCGGGTACATGCCCTGAGCGTGCTGGCCGGCTATGAATCAGTAGAAAATGATTTCAATGGATTTACGGCAAGCAGGCAGAATTACGCCCTTACCAGCCCCAGTTACCTGACCCTTGACGGAGGTACCCAGAACAAGGATAACAGCACCTCCAACGCAGGTTCCCCTTATGTGTACAGGCTGGCCTCGTTCTTTGGCCGGGCAGATTATTCATTTAAAGACAAATACCTGCTGAGTGCTACCATCAGGCGTGACGGATCCTCGCGCTTCGGAACAAATAACCTGTATGGAAATTTTCCAGCCTTCAGTGCAGCCTGGAGACTCTCGCAGGAATCTTTTATGAAAAAGATAGAATGGATCAATGACCTGAAGATCAGGGCCGGTTATGGAAAGACAGGAAATCAGGAAATTGGCAACTATAATTCATATAATCAGTTTATTACCAGTTTTAACCAGTCAGATTATGACCTTAAAGGAACCTCCAACAAGGTAGAGACAGGGTATAAGCAGAGTTATCTTGGCAACCCAAATGTGAAGTGGGAGTCTACCAGCTCTGAAGATATAGGCCTGGATGCAACCCTTGCAGCCAATACGATTGATTTTACCTTTGACTGGTACAGCAGAAAGACAAGTAACATGCTCTTTCAGACGCCCCAGCCTGCTTCTGCAGGTAACCTTACCTCTCCTTATGAAAATGTGGGTGAAATGTCAAATAAGGGGCTTGAAGCCAGCCTGAACTATCATGGCAGTCTAAATAACAATGCATTCAAATATAATGTAGGCATTAACGGCTCGCATAATACGAATCAGATCATAAAGCTTAACAATGCAAACCAGCCCATCTTTGCAGGCAATACACGGGAAATCTCTTCATCCATCCTGACTGCCGGCCATCCGATCGGTGAATTTTATGGATGGCTTACCAATGGCCTTTTCCGTAACCAGCAGGATGTCACCGCCTCCCCTTCGCAAAGCGGAGCCATTCCCGGAAGCTTTAAGTTCCAGGACCTGAACAAGGATGGCAAGATCGATGGAAAGGACCGTACTTTTCTGGGTTCTCCCTTACCCAAATTACTCTATGGAATAAGCCTGGATGCCAGTTTCAGGAACTTTGATTTTTCAGCATTCTTTAACGGCAGCTACGGGAATAAGATCTTCGAACAAACCAGGTATTTTACAGATTTTCCAACCTTTCAGGGCCAGCGGAGTACAAGGGTGCTGAATTCATGGACGCCTCAGAATCTGAATGCGTCCACGCCCATCTTTTCCAACAACAATAACAATGATGACCAGCGGCCATCAAACTACTATGTACAGCCGGCCTCTTTCCTGAGGTGTAAGAACATCACGCTTGGCTATAGCCTGCCCAATTCTGTGACTGAGAAAATTCATGTTTCAAAACTGCGTTTTTATGTCCAGGGTGCAAATCTTTTCACTGTCACCCGCTATGACGGTCTGGATCCTGAAGTCGGCCTTGCCGGTGAAGGAAACTATGCAATAGGCGTGGATAAAGGGGTAAGCCCGCTCACCAAGCAATATATTTTGGGCCTAAATGCTTCCTTCTAAGCCTTCAGATTATTTATTTTTTAATTCTCCCACATAGATCAATAAGTTATAAGATGAAAAGGAATTCTATAGTCATAATTCTTCTGGCATTAGGGCTTGTCACTGCCTGCAAGAAGTCTTTTTTAATTACAAATCCAATTGGTACAGCCGGCCTTGGCGATCTGACCACCCCGGCAGGTCTGAATACCCTGGTCGTATCTGCTTACCGGATGGTCTCGGCCGTAAATAACAATGGATCAAGCTATGGCTCTGCTGCCGACGAATGGGTTTGGGGTTCGGTAGCTGCTGATGATGCCTATAAAGGTAGTGAGATCAATGACCAGCCTCCAATAAATGACATCGAAAAATGGGTTGTAAAGCCTCAGAACGGATACCTGAATGATCGCTGGAGCACTTTATTCGATGGGATAGCCCGTGCAAACCTCGTACTCAAGACCCTGCCTGCAGTCAAAGGAATTTCAGACTCAGCCAAAACAGAAATAAAAGCTGAAATGCGCTTTCTCAGGGGCCATTATTATTTTATGGCCAGAAAGATCTTTAATAAGTATGTGCCCTATGTAGATGAGACCATGGCAACTTATTTCGTGAAGAACAATCAGGAGATATGGCCATTCATCGAGGCTGATTTTACTTTTGCTGCTCAGAACCTTCCCGTAAGCCAGGGTTTGTTTATGGGAAAGGCCACCAAGTATGCCGCCATTGCCTACCTGGGCAAAACCCTTCTGTATGAGAAGCAATATGCGAAGGCAAAAGTACAGTTTGACCTGGTCGTAAACAGTGGACTTTATAGCCTGAACAGTTGCTTTCATGATAATTTTGACGGCACCACCAAGAATGGGCCTGAGTCGATCTTTGCCGCCCAGAATTCCGTGAACGATGGAGCCAGCGGAGGAAATGGAAACCAGGGTGATGTATTGAATTTCAGTTATGGGCCTACGGCTCCGGTAAGCTGCTGTGGATTTTTTCAGCCTTCCCAGAATCTGGTGAACGCCTTCCAGGTAACCGTTTCAGGTCTGCCGGTAAGCACAGCGGCTATCACAGATGCATATACACAGGGCCTTAAGAACGACCTTGGGATTCTGTCATCCCAGCCTTTTACACCCGATAACCGCCCTGTTGACCCAAGGCTTGACTGGACAGTAGGGCGCAGAGGTCTTCCCTTTTTAGACTGGGGTATAGAC
>JAYWCR010000243.1:0-2766 GCA_043780395.1 Sphingobacteriales bacterium | reverse complement strand
GAAAAAGGAGAAATGACGATAGCCAGGCCGGTAACTGTAAGTACCGAGGGCACGATCAGGTTATATTGGTTTGAGGCGAGTACTGTGATTTCTTTAGTCAGCACCTGCCCACTCAGAGCAGTCAGAATGACATTGGCCGTAGACTGGTCTGAAATATAGATATAGTAGTAGCCATTGATGAGACCGAACTTATAGGTGGTAGCTATATTATTCGTTGTAATGACAACAGAAGGCACAGTTCCCGCTTTAACCTGGTTCTGGGCGACTGTGATCAGCCCGTCAGAGGAAATGCCCTGAAAATTAAGCACGGTATTCTGGTTGATGACCATATTGGAATCCAGGGCTTTGAAACGGATAAAGGTATCAGCAGGAACACTAGTCGGGCGGGTGTAAAGCTGGATATTGTAGGTGCCAGCGGTCAGGCTCCTGGTATAGGTTGCTGCAGACGCCAGATTCAGGCTGTCTTTAACAGGCAGGTCTGAGGCAGTAACTGGCAGGTACTGGATCATACCCTGCCCCCCAATCACCTGTTGCCAGGTACTGACCAAAGAGCCCGGGCCTGCGGCCATCAACGAAGATTTTCCCAGTTTTGATTTAAACGGACTGGCCGCGACCAGCTGCCTGCCGGTCTTGTGGGCAATTGAATAATCGATTAGCGGAGTGCTGACTTTGATGACCCCGATCTTCACAAACAGGATGGAATTCACCTTGGCAAAATTTTCCTTTTTCGAGCAGTCAGATAAGGAAAGGATAAGAAAAACCAGAAATGATAAGTTGTAAATTTTACGCATATTGCTGCAGGATAAAGTTTAATTTAAACTCAAAATCACCCCAATGATCTTTTAATAACTATTAATTAAAAGATTAAAGTACTGGTTAGATTCTAAACCTGATACAAAATACTTGTTACAACAGAACAATGATTGGATTTAGCTCCAAAAGCAGTCTTTTTTTAATGCAAAAACTTTTATTACATGCCGGAATCAACCGACGAAGAACTAGATCAATCAGTGCGCGGGGCTCTTCCTGAATACCTGAATCCAAGTAGAGCCGGTACTAACTTCGCTATAGTCTTTTTTCAGATATGCATTAATGAAGGGCAAATAATTCATTCTCTGTCTTGGCCTGGAGAGCACGATTATTTCCGCGGAATAAGCTTTTAATGTCCTGTCCATTAAGGAATATTCAATATCAGTAACTGTCAGACCTGGATGAACCCAGACAGGCCAGGGTTTAGGTGGGGTGATACCGTAAACAATATTAAACATTTCAAGTTCGGGACCAAAAAACACTTTGCGGGACTTAGACAATGCAATGACAGAGTCAATTACGATAAAGTTTCTGTATTGGCTTTCACTGACCTTTATCTTATCAAAAAATCTCGCTAGCTGCGGCGTTGCCTCGTTAAAACTGAACCTGTTTTTGTTCGGATTAAATCCTGCGATCCGGTCACCTGTTGTCTCATCAAGGCCTTTTCGAAATGAACTGAGAGCATAAGTGATCGAAAAACAAAATATCAGCGTCAGAATAGCAGGCTTGAGAGAACCCCTGAAAAAGTAATGCTTCTTTGCTGAGAATACCAGAATCTCAAGGAACACCATGAGCAGCAGTACATCTGGAATGAGCGCGTCCATTGGTTCATAGGAATTCATTGTAAGAATGAATCCAATAATATATACATTGGTGATCAATAAAAAATCTATTGGATACCAGCGTGTTGTCCTGAGCCGCCTTGTACTGACGAGATAAAAAATGTACATCAGGTAGATAAGAGTAGGAGATAGAACAATTCCCGAATCAATTACTGTTGGCAGGCCTGTATAGTTATATATACTTGATCTTGCCAGGTTATGCATAAGGCTGATATGTCTGATATAGCCAAGATACCCAGCCATGTCAGCATGTGTTAAAAGGATCACCCCTGTAACGGCGATTATAAAGGTAAGCAGTCTGCCCCCGGCCTGCCAGGCCATAAGCTTAAATCGTGCTCCAGCAGAATAGGAAAAATACAGATCTATAATCAGCATGGTTCCACATAAGTATACGCCTGCCTGTGGCTTTGTTAGAAAAATGAAAGCAAGAAGAATATACTGGGCAATAATAAGCGCATTCAACCGAAATCTACCAGGCCCACCTTTTCTAAGATTATATATACCGAGAATCAGTAATACAGATACAAGGGCAATATTGAAATGATTATAATAAAGATTTCCAATGAAGGGAATACTGGAAAGTGTGAGCAGGAAAGCGTATAAAAATCCGTTAAGTTTGGACGACAGCAGACTTGTCAACAAAAAGTAAAGACTGAGAAACTCAAGAACTACCATACAGCAGGCAGCATAAACACCCGATATATAATTTAAACCAAAGACGAGATAAAAGAACTCCTGAAGCAGGCCGGGAAAAGGCAGCAACGGTGTAATAAAATCATGAAATGGAATATAATGGTCTTTAAGAAGATAACCATAGTAGTATACAATAGACGTATCATAAAGATATATTCCGTGTATGCCATTAAAGTAGACGGTCAGCCCGGCTAAAATGGACCCTGCCACAGCCAGAAATGTATGGGTGGTTACGATTGTTTTAATATTTACCATATCTATGCTTTGAATTGGTTTATAAAACGTAACGTTCTGGCCGTCAAACGAAATTTGAGCCTGAGGTTTCCGCCTCCTCCTTTCGCCTCACCGCCTGTTCTTTTTTTAAATGTCACAGGAAATTCGACTATGGTTCCAGCCCTTTTTGCGTGAATCAACATATACA